>DASWMI010000077.1:0-15912 GCA_036399835.1 Pyrinomonadaceae bacterium
TTCTTGAGAAAGCGTCCGCCTCGTTTTTCAATTTCAGGGTAGACTCAAATTTTTGTATCATTCGGAGTGCTGCGTTGTTAAGGTAAAGGCGCAGAGAGAGAGAGATTGAGGAGGCAAGCGCTTTGTCCGGTCCGGCCCCAACAGATTCCAGCTCACGCAGTTCTGGCCGCCAGCGCCGCGCACTGATTGTCGCAGAGTGGGCTGCGGCCAGGTTACAGCAGCAGTTGTCTGCCTCCGGCTATGAAACGCTGATTGCGACGACCGACACAGCCGCGCGCGCCGTCAAAGAGTTTGCGCCCGACCTGGTCTTGATAGAGCTGCGGCGGAGCAGCGGAGCCAACGGCAGCGAGAATGATCGCCTGGCGCTGGCGCGTCGGCTGCGCGCAGAGCCTGCGACTTACGCGCTGCCGCTCGTCTTCGTCTTTGATAAGGACGAGAGCACGTTGCGCAACGCGGCTTTGAATATCGGTGCGGACGATTATTTCGGTCTCTGGATTTCGGCGGCGGAGATGCTTTCCCGCCTGGATGCTCTCTTCTGGCGGATTGAAGCTGGCCGCCGCTCGGCCACAGTGGTCGGCGACCAGCGTCTTGAGATAGACAACTTCATGCTCGTGCTCGACACGATGCGCGAAGGGCTGCGCACCGGAGCGAGCGGCACGCTGGCACTGCTCTATGCCGTCACAGAGCAGAACGGCGAGCAGCCCAGGGACAAACAGGCGCGAGACCGCACGCTGGCCGAAGCTCACGGGTTTTTAAAACTCAACCTGCGACGGATGGATTCGGTCGCCTTCTACGGCCCGATGACGCTGCTCGTCTATCTGCCCGGCGTGCAGCGCGAAGAGGCTCGCGCGCTTCTATCCAAGCTGCGCCGTGAATTCCTGTCGGGACGCGAAGCAAGTGAGATAGCCATCGGCGCGGCCTCCTTTCCCGTAGACGGGAGCGAAGTGGAAAGCCTGATTGAAAAGGCTGAAGCAGCCGCTCTTGAGGCTCGCAATAGTAAGGCTGCGGAGCGTGTCGTTGTTTTTGAGGCGAGGGAGAAAGAGGAAACTTCGTCGTCGCCGCCGACGGAGGCATTCGCTTCCGAAATATCTCAGACCGGCGCGCCCGAAAGTTCTCAGACGGATGCGCCCGTCGCCGCCGTTAATGAAGACCAGTTCTCGCTCGCTGCCGGCTTTGCATCGCAGCTCGCGTCCGAGGTCAAACCCGAAGGCGCATTGAAAGAGACAGCCCGGGCGGGCGCAGGAAAAGATTTGTCGCGCTCGAACGGCACGCTGGCGGCGCGTGCGGCGAGTGAAGCCGCTGCGCGCGAGCGAGAGAGGCGAGCCAGCGGAGCTATCATGCCGCGCCGACTGCTGTTGACTATCTCGGATGGCGCGCGTCTGGCGCAGATTAATGCGCTGGTCCGCTCGGCTGGCTACGAAGCTCGCGCAGCCTTTAACGGCCAACAGGCACTGGACCTGCTGCGTATAGAGCGGCCAGACCTCCTGCTGCTCGATTACGAATTGCATGACATAGACGGCGTGGAGATGCTGCGTCGTCTGAGCAAACAGCATGGCGGACGTTTGAAGCTGCCCGTCGTGCTGCTCCTGCCGCCAGAGCATGAGAGCGCAGGCGCTTTGGCGCTTGAGGCTGGCGCCAGAGCCGTTGTCCAGACTCCTTATGATCCGGCAGAGTTGCTTGACAGCTTGCGCCAGGCCGGAATCGCTGAGTGAGGAGAGCCAACAGATGCACTGCATCAACTGCGGCGCTTATATCCCGCCGGGCGCGCGTTTCTGCGCGGGCTGCGGGACGATAGCCAACGACCCAGAGATGACGCGCCTCGCGGGTGCGCAAGCCAGCCTGCCCGTCAAGCAGGAAGACGCGGACTCACCGGGCCGCACAATCTTTACCACGCGCCCGACCCTGCTCTTTATTAAAGCGGGCTATCTGGCCTCCGCGCTCGGCGCGATTCTCCTGACCATCCTTTTAGCCAGCTTTACTTCGCTGACCATCTCAGCCTTTATCGCCGTCCCCGTCGCCATGGCGCTGCTGCTCATTCCCGCTTTCTATCACCTCAAGCGCAACCTGATTCGCTACACTCTGACCGATTCCGAGATAGAGATAGACCAGGGACTCATCGCGCGCACGACGCGCAATATCCCTTTGCGCACGATTCAGGATGTGACTGTCTCGGCCACCATCGCGCAGAGACTGCTCGGCTACGGCAACATCATCATAGACAATGCCAGCGAGCAGGGCGGCAAGGTCGTCCTACAGAATATCCAGGACCCGCGCCACCACGCCGACCTGCTTTTGCGCGAACTGCGCCGCAGGCGCTAAACTGTTCTTCATCCAATCGGGTTCACAACCGTGGCTTTCGGTGGAACATCCAAGTGTTCTGCGGGTTCTAAAGGATGATCGTCGTTTCGATGCTTTGGTTGAGGGATACACTTTTGCGTATGCCGGTCTTCTCAAAACTGTTTTTCGTCTGCGCTCTTCTGACGCTTCTCTGTGTGCCCGCGCCCATGCATGCGGCTGATTTGTCCGTGGAAGAGGCGGCCAGGCTCTTACCCGAAAGCATAGGGGACTTTCACGCACGCGGCAGGGCCAAGACGCCAACCCTTGGCATCTTTGAGCAGCATTCGCCGGAAGATTTCGGCGTCATGGCTTATGCCGCGCGTGCTTACACGTCCCCGGATGGCGAAACATTTGTGATTGATCTTGTGACAACGCGCTCGGATTCCGGAGCCTATGCGCTTTTGAAGAGCGTTGGGATGTTTCCCGCATCTTCGCCATCCTTCGCGCTGAACGATGTCGGAACGGCTGGCATCGCCACGCCCGCCGGTGTCATGTTCTTTAAAGGCAGAGCCTTTGCGAGCGTCTACAACGCGAATAAAACGGCGAAAGGCAACGAGGGCGTGCTTGCGTTCGCTAGACTTTTTGCACAAACCCTGGACAAGGGTGAAGGCGAGATTCCAGTCTTAGTCAAACATCTTCCAGATTGGGAGAAGACGCAAGAGCGTTCGTCTTATGCCATCAGCCTTCATGGTCTACAAAAGGCCACCGGGAATCTACCCATCTTTGATGCTGTCAGTTTCGAGGGCAGAACGGAAGCCGTCATCGCACCATACGGGTCGGCGCGGCTGGTCATCGCCGAATATTCAACCCCGCAGATTGCCGCAGATTCGGATACGCGTATCAGGGAGCGTCTCAAACAGCTCAAGGAGACGGGCCAGCCCGTGCCGACTGCTTATCGGCGCGTGGGCAATTACTCTGTCTTCGTCTTTGACGCGCCGGATGAGCGCACCGCCACGCAGTTGATCGATCAGATTAGTTATGAGCAAGTGGTCCAGTGGCTCGGCACTAACCCGCATATCTACGAGCGCCTGCAAAGGGAGTATGCAGAGACTACCGCTGGCGTCATCGTCTCCGTCCTCAAAGCCTCCGGTCTCTCTCTGGTGCTCTGTTTCGGTCTGGGCGCTCTCTTTGGTGGGCTGGTCTTTATGCGGCGGCGCGCACAGGCGGCGGCGGTTAAGGCCTATTCGGATGCGGGTGGGCTGCTGCGCCTCAATATTGACGAACTGACGGCGCAGACCGACCCTGGCAAGCTGCTCGGCAGGGGCGACCATTTATAACCGGCGGATTAAAAAGAGCTTTGAAAAAAAGAGAACGCGCGGTGAATCCGGTAGATTCGACCGCGCGTTTCGATGATTGCCCTGCGATTTATGACAGCCCTAAAAAGTTTGCGGGCTGCTGGTCTCCCTGTGAGGCTCCCCCAAGCCTCATACAGGACGCTGACCAGCAGCCCAGCAACTTGTGCTCTTCGACCGCTCGCTTGCGAACGACTCCGTTCCCCCGAAAGAGCCGCTGCCTGCTTGTCAAAATGAGAGAAAGCCTCCCCCAAAGCTTTCACTCATTACTGTCTCCGAGCCTGACCCGATTACCCTTATGTACCCTTCTCTATTTTAACTGTGGACTATAAAAGCAATGTCCATGCCATTAACAACCCATCGCTCTAAATATTTACGGGAATCGGATTTTTCCCTTTAAATCTGCAATTTCTCTCTTTAGAGCCTGTTGACAGCAAAGCTGCCATGCTCACGGAGAGCCAAAGACCTGAAATATTTCAATACATTTCGTACACCGAATTGAACGCTAATCGTTCACAGACCGGTATAAACCCGCTCAAGGCAGAGCATTTACCAGGGTTTCCATCTCCTCAATCATGTTGTAGAGATGGGGCGCGATGCGCAAACGGTCGCCGCGCGGGGCTGTGATGATGTTTTGTTTCTTGAGATGAGCGTAAAGCGCGGCGGGCGTCCAGCGACCTCTGTGTCGAATGCATACAATCTGCGATTTTTCCCCTTCCCCTCTTGGGCTGACAATCTCATAATCAAGCCCGCTCAAACGCTCGCAAAGATAATCCGTCAACTCATTCAGATGGGCCGCGATGCGTTCGATGCCCGTCTCGGTCAGCAATCTCAGGCTCGCTTCGAGTCCGTGGAGCAACGCTGTAGGGGCCGTGCCTGTTTCCCAGGCGAGAGCGTCCTGCTTCCATTCCTGTTCAAAATTTCCGTAAGCTTCCGGCTCGCGCACGCTGTACCAGCCAAGCAGGGTCGGCTCCAACCGCTCTCGCGCGCGGTCCGAGAGATAAATGAGGCCGACGCCTTCGGGCGTGAGCAGCCATTTGTGACACGCGGCTGCCGCAGCATCTATCAAATCCGCTTCGACATCAATCGGCACGACGCCCATTGATTGAATAATATCCACCACAAACAGAGCATCTCTCTCTCTCGCAGCACGCCCTATGCGCTCCAGGTCTGCGCGAAAGCCTGAGCCATACTGTACATGGCTGAGCGCGACGAGGCGTGTTCTCTCATCAATCAGATTTATCAGCCCGTCCAGGTCAACGCGCCCGTCCACTTCCTCGCACATGCGTACTTCCACGCCGCACGTTTCGCGTAGACGAAGCCAGGGATAGACGTTGGAAGGAAACTCGCGGCGAAAGCTGACCAGGTTATCTCCCGATTGCCAGCGCAATCCGTTGGCAATCGTGGATAGCCCGTCCGAAGTGTTGCGCATAAAGGCCAACTGCGAGGGACGCGCACGAATCATCTCTGCGGCAAGCTGCCTTGCGCGCTCTTTGACCATCACCCATTGACGATAATTGAGCGAGCCGTTCTGCGCCACATCCTGTAATTGCGCCTCGATGGCCCTGAGCGTCGTGGCGGGCGGCGGCGAGACTGCCGCGTGATTCAGATAAACAAGACGCTCCGTCAGAGGGAAAAGCGCGCGTAACTCTTTATTCATAAGCTTGCCGCACGAATCAATAGCATGATGAAAAATCCTGCCTGCCGTCTTCCGCAAGCGATCCGTTCTTAAATGATAGTCGCAATCCGAACAGGGTGTCTATGCGGCATTCTTTGTGGACCAATCGAATGACTATTGACAAACTCAACGCTTGGGCATATAAATTTTCCGCTCTATCAAACTGGACCAGCAGCTATCGTCGGGAGCATCAATGCTACTGACAAAGAGTGGCAGCGCAGACCGCCAAAAATAAGCCGCGACCTTGCCGCCGACTGCTTCTATGATGCCGATTAAAATCTTACCAGAGGTCACCTCTTAAATGCGTTAACTTGGTCGCCAGCAGAGCGCAAAATCCGCCCGCTCACACCATCTTCACCATTTAAGCACCGGGCCGGTAGCAGCCGAAGTATCACAGACTCTATTCCTTGCCCCGGGAAAATTTCTTCCACCCGACCGAGCGATTAAAGGGCTTTACCCCGTGGAGAACACCGAAGCTTTCGCCAAGCATGGCTCTCCGGCTCTTGTTTAGACATCCCTCGCTCCTTTTATCCTCAGTTCCTGAAAGGAGGCAGCTCCAATGGCTGCTTTAAATATTCATCTCTTCGGAAAGTTCAGCGTCGAGGCCGACGAGCAAGTGCTGGACGGTTTTAACGCCTGCAAGG
This sequence comes from Pyrinomonadaceae bacterium, assembly GCA_036399835.1. Lineage (GTDB taxonomy): Bacteria > Acidobacteriota > Blastocatellia > Pyrinomonadales > Pyrinomonadaceae > DASYML01. Next base: position 5,952 of record DASWMI010000077.1, read on the forward strand.
TCCAGGAGTTGTTCGGCTACCTCCTGCTCTACCGCGAGCGCCCTCACGCGCGCGAGGCTCTGGCCGGGCTGTTATGGGGAGACAGCACGACCGAGAAGTCTAAGAAATATTTGCGACAGGCTCTCTGGCATCTACAGACGGCGCTCGAGGCGCAGGACAGCGAGTCTGCCTCCGGCGGGGGCTTGCGCGTCGAGCATGATTGGGTGCAGCTCAGCATGCGCCCAACCATCTGGCTCGATGTGGCCCTCTTTGAAGAGGCTTACGAATTGGTCCAGGGAGTGCCTGGGCGCGAGCTTGATGCGGCGCGGGCCGAATGCTTGCAGAGGGCGGTCGAGCTTTACAGGGGCGATCTGCTCGAAGGCTGGTATCAGGATTGGTGCTTGTATGAGCGCGAGCTGTTGCAGAATAAGTATCTGATGATTCTGGACAAACTGCTCAGTTACTCTGTCTCGCATCAAGCGTATGAGCCGGGCCAGCGTTACGGCGCGCTTATCCTCCGGCACGACCGCGCGCGCGAACGCGCACATCGCCTCCTGATGCGTCTGCAATATCTGGCTGGCGACCGGACGGGGGCGCTGCGACAGTACGAACGCTGCACCTCTGCCCTGCAAGAAGAGCTTGGCATCCGACCTGATAAGCGTACCGTGGCGCTTTACGAGCAGATTCGCGCGGACCATCTTGATGAAGATTCTGGTCCAATAAATGGGCTGACGAGCGTTGAGCCGAGCGCCGCGCTGCCCGAAGTGCTTGGCAGGCTCAAACAACTGCAAGAGTTGCTGGGTAATGCTCAGCAGCGCGTCAAGCAGGAGATAAAGTCCGTCGAGCTGGTCCTGAAAACATTCAAACACTAGATGAACGGCGCTCATCAATCAGTTCAAACCTTATCGCTCTCCGCTCAAAGGCTTCTCATCCTAAAGGTGTGACTCCTCTCAGACCGTCTTCCTTAACCGAACAATTTTTCAAAAAGAGAATCAAAGACGCTGCGGGAGACGCGCGAAAGACGCTGGCTCGGCGGCGGCTCTGTTATAAACGGCGCTCTCGAACCGGGCTGTTGGATTTTGCGGCTGTCTATCGAAGCGGGTTTGGCGAAATACAACCTGACCTATAGAGCAACGTCGGCGTGGAGTGAGCATGGAGTGAGCATGGACTTATCCGAGTCCAACCTGCATTCATTCATCATCAAGCTCTGGCTGGAAGAGGCGAATGCAGAGGCGGAGCGAAGCGCCTGGGGCGGCCACATCACGCATGTCCCGGGCGGCGAGCGACGCTATATCAGAGACCTGGATGAGATAGCGGATTTTATACGCCCCTATCTCGAATCGATGGGCGTCGAGCCTGGACCGCGCAGGCAGGTTTACAGGTGGCTCACGCGGCTCGCGCGGCGCAGGCACTCTTAAAGCAGATGAAGTTGGACCTGTCATCATTGGTCCAAAAAGTAGTCAGAGGGAGCTTTAATTTTTGGCGACATATCGTGCCATTGCAGCGACCGGCCTGGCGCTTCGCGGCCTGCTTGAAAGCGCCTGCCCGAAGACGGAGTTTCCCAACGCGCAGTTTGAGCTTTATCGCGCCGCCAATTTCGATGGACCGATGGAGACGGGCATCTCGCTCTATCTCTATCGCGTCGTGGTCAACGCCTCGCGGCGCAACTTCGCGCCGACCACTGGTCCAGACGGCAAGCGCTATCGGCCACCGCTCCCGCTCGATGTCTGTTACATGCTGACGCCCTGGGGGCCGACCGCAGAGGTTCAACATCGCTTGCTCGGCTGGGCCATGCGCGAATTAGAGAATACGCCGATTCTGCCTTCGAGCCTCTTGAACCATTACGTTCAGGAGGTGGACACCTTTCGCCCATCGGAGACGGTCGAACTAATCTGCGAGACACTTTCGATACAGGATATGAACGCGCTCTGGGACGGATTCAAAGTCGGTAAGACCAACCAGCAGCTCTCCGTCATTTACATCGCGCGGATGCTGCTCGTCGAGTCCGACATAGAGATGGCCGAATATTCGCCGGTGCAGACGCGCATCTTCGAGCAGGGGAAAGGACCGGTCCAATGATCGAGACCTTCCAGCAGCTTGAGCGCCAGACGTTGATTGCGCCGCTCGGCGTGAGGTTCTGGGATGTGGCCTTTGGCGCTTACGTCAGAGGCGGGCTAACGGTCAGCGCCTATCCGGCGGGCGACCCCTCCGGCGCGACAGATGCCATGCCCAATCGCTCCGGTACTTACGTGCTGCATCATGCCAAGGGCCTGCGCGAATTTGAGATGGGCCTGAGCAAAGTGGAATTTACAGAGACGACGCCGGAGAGATGGCGCTTCACGGTCGAAGTCCGCGACCTGGAGCGACGTTTTGTGCCCGTAGCTTTTGAAGCCTGGCTGCCCTTCAAGGGATTCTTCAGATGGCAGGCAACAACGCTTGAGCGCACGCCGCTAGACCCGCCGGATGAGCTGAGCATCCCGCTCTATTCGTCAATCCAACGCGGCGCACCAGCAGGGATGGCCGTTCTGCGCCTTGAGCTATATGAAGCCTCCGCTTCAGAGACCGAATCGGAGACGGATGAGGAGCGGTCCAGAAAGCCCGCGGCCTGGGCCATGCTGGAAGCAAGAAGCGGAGGACGCCTGCTCGGTCGCGGTCTGGCGGATGAGCAGGGGCGGATGATGCTCGTCTTCGCTTATCCGTCGCCGCAGAATACGAGTAATCCCGTAGGCTCTGCCCCAGGCTCTTTCAGCGCGGGCCTGCCCTTTCTCAAACAGGAATGGACCATAGAGCTTCAGGCTTACTACGGGCCGGATGCTCTCCTCTCGCCACCATCGCCGCCATCGCCGCCCGGCTCGCCGCCGTCATCGGTTGTTGCGGGCAGCCAGCTTCCAGACCTGAGCAGGCTTCTGGACCAGCCGCCCGCGGACCTCTTTTTAGACGAGGCGCAGATGGAGACTGTGACGGAAGTCTCGCTGATGTATGGTCCAAATTTCTTCGTGCATCCGTCCGGCTCGAACGCCGGTTCTCCGCTCAACCCTATACCACTCTCAATCTTGTTTATCACCCCGGCGGATTCGCCGCCATCCTAAGGAGGAGTCATGCCTGAATATCTAGCTCCCGGAGTTTACATCGAAGAGGTTTCCTATCGCGCCAAGTCTATCGAAGGTGTGAGCACGACGACGACCGGCTTTATTGGTCCGGCACGCTACGGCCCGATTGACCTGGAGCCGGACGTGATTACCAGCCTGGGAGAGTTCGAGCGCGTTTACGGAGACCGTCAACAGCTAACCTTTAGCTCCGGCGAGACGATGGACAATTATCTCTGGCACGCTGCACGCGCTTTCTTTCAGGAGGGCGGCAGACGCCTCTACATCTCTCGCGTCTTCAAACCCATCTCCGGCGAATACACGCCGCAACAGATCAGGCTCAACGACGCGACGAAGGTCAGCAACTACCCGGACGGGCACGCCCGCGCCATGATCGGGACGGGCACGACGGCGCTTCGCATACGCGCGCGCTTTCCCGGCGCGCTCAAGATGAGAGTGCGGCTGACGCTGCGGCTGAGCCAGAATATTCTGAGCAGCGAGCCTGTCCTGGATGCTCTCGGCAAGGTCCAGAAGGACGAGCAGGGCAAGGTCATCACGCGGCCCAAGGTCGGCTCCTTGCTTGATCGAGACATCGTCTGGATCAGCAATCTCGCCAGCCCGCCCTCGCCTCTCACGGACCAGCCAGCGGAAGGCCCCGGAGACTTTTACATCGCCACGCCCATCTACGATAAGCAGAACAAGGAATGGACCTGGGAATTCAACGCGCTCGAATCCGAGAGCAGCCCGCCAATCAGTCCCGTCTCCAGCCAGTTTCAAACAAAAGTCCGGCTGCAAGACCTCAACCCTGAGCGCGATGGCGATACAGTGCGCGTCGTGACCTTGAGCCTCGCCGTGACGACCGACGACGGCAACACGCAGGTCTGGGATGACCTTCCGCTCGACCTCAAGCACCAGCGCGCAGGCTCGCCCGATTCGCTCTTCGACAAATTCTCGGAAGACCCAGGCAGTCTCAGCCAGGCGCTCAGGCTTCCGATTGTGCTGACCGCCGGAAGCGACCTGGACGACGGACTCGAAGTGCTCGAAACGCTGCTCGCGCATGACCCGTCGCTCGATATACGCAACTTTCTGGACAAGCTCAACTCGTCCGACAACCAGCGTTCCATCGTCGTAGAGCTTGAGGGAGGCAACGACGGGCAGCGCCCCGATGCGACGCAGTACGAGGGCGATGCCAGCCCCGACAGCACCCGCAAGACCGGCCTCAAATCCCTGGAGGGCATAGACGATATTTCCATCATCGCCGCGCCCGGCTCGACCTACGGTTATGAGAACGGCTATCAGACGGATGCGCAGACCATCATGGGCCTGCTTATCTCGCATGCCGAGAACATGCGTTATCGCATCGCCGTCATAGATTCGGGTAACGACCAGGCCATCGCGGACGTGCGCGCCCTGCGCGCCCGCCTCGATTCAAAATATGCCGCGCTCTATTACCCCTGGGTGCGTATCTTAGACCCCGTCACGCAGCGCGAGATTAATCTTCCGCCGAGCGGTTTCGTCGCGGGCATCTACGCGCGCAACGACATCAACCGCGCCGTCTACAAAGCGCCTGCCAACGAAGTTGTCAATCTCGCCATAGGCTTCGAGCAGTTCTTGAACAAGGGGCAGCAGGACGTGCTCAACCCCGAGGGCATCAACTGCTTCCGCTTCTTCGAGGGGCGCGGCTTTCGCCTCTGGGGCGCGCGCACCATCAGCTCCGACCCGGAATGGAAGTACGTCAACCTGCGACGCTACTTCGCATACCTTGAGCACTCTATAGACAAGGGCACGCAGTGGGCCGTCTTCGAGCCGAACGGCGAGGCTCTCTGGGCCAACATACGCCGCACGATAGAAGATTTTCTCTTTAACGAATGGGTCTCCGGCGCGCTGCTCGGCGATAAGCCGGACAAAGCCTTCTTCGTGCGCTGCGACCGCTCGACCATGACGCAGAACGATCTGGATAACGGGCGTCTGGTCTGCCAGATCGGCGTCGCGCCGCTGAGGCCCGCAGAGTTCGTCATATTCCGCATCGGTCAATGGACCGCTGACCGCAAGGCGTAAACGCGTCAAGCTTGAATCGTAGATGGCAGAACTGCTTTTTCTCCTGACGATTCGCGCGTTTCCTAAAAGGAGGATTTCATGGCTGAGTTACGTGATCGCCCCTATGTGCAATTCAATTTTTTAGTTGACCTCGGGACAGGCACGACCGACGGGCCGGAGGCCGGGTTTCAGGAAGTCAGCGGTCTCGGCATGGAAGTGACCGTCGCGGAATATCGCAACGGCAACGAGAAGGAGAACTCCGTGCGCAAGCTGACCGGGATGAACAAGGTGACGGACGTGACCTTGAAGCGCGGAGTCATCGGCTCGCTCAATCTCTACCAGTGGCTCGACCAGATTCGCAACGGCGACCAGAGCGCCCACCGCACCGTCGTGGTCCAGTTGCAGAACGAAGACCACACGAAGGTCGTCGCCACCTGGAAGCTGCTGCGCGCGCGCATCATCAAGCATACCAGCGGCCCGCTCAACGCCAAGGGAACGGACGTGGCGATGGAAGAAATGACGCTCGCTTATGAACGCCTTGAGATGTCCTGATTTGAAGTGAAGAGCCACTCATTTTCAATCGCGATGTCCTGGTCCGGTTGAAGCCAGCTTGAGCGAAGCGAAGTTTGATGAAAGGCGCAGGCTGGCTTGACGCTAAGGTTGCTGAGGTCTTCTGAACATGTCTGCGACGAGGCTTGCCAATACCAGCAGACGTTTGCCCGGCCTGCGCTTTGAGGCGCAGTCGCCGCCGCTCGCCGAATCGCTGCCGCGCATGGACATCGCGGTCTTCGTCGGGTTCGCGGCGTCTGGACCAGTCAACCAGCCGGTCGTCATCGAAGACTCCGCGCAGTTCGCAGCCATCTTCGGCGAGGATGCGAAGCTGGCCTGGGACCTGGAGCGCGGCGAGGCGCTGCGCGCCTATCTGGGTCCTGCTGTGAGAGAGTTCTTTCGCAACGGCGGGCGGCGCTGCTGGATCATACGCGTGGCCGAGGGCGCAAAGTATAACCACTTCCCTGTGCCCGCCCTGCTTGAGCATAGAAAAAGCGGCGAGCTTCTTCCGGCCTTTGCGCGGGCGCGCTCCGAAGGGAGCTGGTCCGACGGCTTGCGCGTCGGCGCATCTTTAAATACCCGCTCGCTGGAAGTGACCAAAGCTTCGTTCGCGGATTACGAATTTGAGCTGAGCCTGGCTTCGCCGAGCGACGTGCAGGCGGGCGACCTGCTCCGCTTTCAACTGCGCGAGGATGGTTATCTACTCTTCTGCTTCGTCAAATCGGTCCAGCCCGTCGAGCAGGAGACGCAAGCTCCTCCGCCTCTTGAGACGGCTTCTGCAAAGCAGCGCAGGCTGGCACGCAGGCGCGCCGTCCGCATACGCTGCCACAAGCCTCTCTGGTGCAAGACGCGCTGGCGCAGGCGCGCAGGCTGCGCACACATTTCCGCCAGCGCCAGAATTATCTTCAAAGGCTCTCCAGGCCCGCGCATAGAGACGCGGCACTGGTGCTTTTCCGACATGGACCGGAGCGTCACGCTCCATCTCGTCTCAGACCTTTCCGGTGCGCCGGAGGTCGGCGCGCTGCTACGTGTTGATTTCGGCCATTCGCAGTTGTGGTTGAGGGTCCTGGCGCGCGAAGCGGACGAGCTGCCCGAAGTTGTCCCGGCGCTGCCGACGGTTAAGGTTTCCGCGCGAGTCGAGCGCATGTTGCTGCCGCAACCTATGCGCGCTTTGACTTTTGACCAGGAGGGCGCAAGCCGCCTCATAGAGATAGCAGGGCGGCCAGCGATGCAGGGACAGTCCATCCGCTTGAGCGCCTCGGTCGCGCTGGCGGACGCTCCCGCTCCGGGCAGCCTGGTGCGCGTGGATTTCGGCAGAAGACAGTTGTGGCTCACGGTGCGGGAAGTAAACTCGGTCGTAGACGAGATGGACCAATCCTCGACCGCTCTGGTCCAGATAGAGGGCGAGGGCTTCTGGCTGCTCACGGCTCAGCCTGAGCTTTCGTCTGAGGCTGCTGTTGAGGCCGAGCGGCTCACGTTCGAGCTGCTCGTGCGCGAGGGCGCGGATAATCCTCTACGTTTAGGCGAGCTTGGCTTTGAGCAGCAACACCCGCGCTACTGGGCCGATTGGCCCACAGATGAGCAGCGTTACGAGGGGATGGAGACGCAGACCTTTGTCGCCGCGCGGCGTCTTGCTCCCGACACTTTGCATGAGCCTTTTCCGCTCGCTGGTCGCAACGCAAAGTCTCTTTCGACACAACACGCAAACCCTGCGAGCGAAGAGGACCAGGAACAATCCGCGACAGACTTTTATCTTCCTCTGGCGATGCCTCTCGTGGCGGAAGAGTTTCTCGGCGCGGTCTCGCTGCCCGCATCCGCGCTCAAGCGTGACGGGCTGGCGACCTTCAACTCGACTCTTTTCCTCGATAGCCTCTTGACCGATTCCGGCGTCGAAGACCTCTTAGCGCAGGCCGATTACCTGCGCTATCAAAGAAGCACGCCTCACTCTTTGAAGGGCATCCATGCGGCTCTCGGCATAGAGGAGGCGACCCTTATCGCCGTCCCCGATGCGGTCCATCGCGGCTGGACCAACCAGCCTTTCGAGCAGCCGCCGCCCGAGCCTTCAGAGCATCCGGTCCACCCCGAATGGTGGCGCTTTCTGGATTGCGACCCGCCGCCCACTGCGCTTCCCACAGCGAGCGAGCCTGCCTGGGAAAACTTTTTAGACTGCGACCTGCTCCTGCTCGATGCGCCGGAGTTGGAGAACGACAGCGCGGCACAGTCGGGCACGATTGAGCTTGTCTGGTCCAGCGTCGAAGGCGCGACCCGTTACCTTCTGGAGGAATCTCGCAGCGCCGCATGGAACGGCGCAGAGGTGATTTACACGGGCGAGAAGACGCGGCTCGTGATTTACGGTCGCTCGGTCGGAGATTTTTATTACCGCGTGCGCGCCGAGGCCGGACGCGTGAAGAGCGACTGGTCCGCAGGAATCGCGGTGCGTACTTCCTCTGCGATGCAGTGGCAGGTGCACAAGGCTGAAGTCTACGAGGCGGGCGCGCTCGTTGACGTGCATCGCGCGCTGCTGCGTCTGTGCGCGGCGCGCGGCGACATCTTCGCGCTGCTCGCGCTGCCTGAGCATTATCGTGAAGACGACGCGATTACTCATGCCGGAGTCATCAGGCCAGCGACCGGACGTATGTTCAACCTGCCTGTCAAGACACAGACGGGCGCGGCGAGCGTCATGCCGCTGAGCCTCGGCGAAGAACGCGCCACCAGCTATGGCGCGCTCTATCATCCCTGGCTGATCACGCGCCGCGATGACAGGCTCTCGCCCTGGCAGAGCATGCCGCCGGACGGCGCGGCCTGCGGCGTGCTGTCCCAGCGCGCACTCTCGCGCGGCGCATGGATCGCACCTGCTAACGAGCTGTTGCGCGGCGTGGTCGCGCTGGCTCCGCCGCTGGCGCGTGCGCGATGGCAGGAGCTACAGGACGCGCAGGTCAATATCTTTCGACACGAGCCGCGCGGGTTTCTCTCCTTGAGCGCGGACACCTTGAGCAGCGACCCTGATTTGCGCCCGATTAATGTACGCAGGCTCTTGATCCTGCTGCGCCGCCTGGCCTTGCGTCTCGGCGCGACTTACGTCTTCGAGCCGAACGACGATTCCTTTCGCCGTCTGGTCCAGAGGGGTTTTGAGGCAGCGCTGGACCAGATGTTTGCGCGCGGTGCTTTCGCCGGACGCACAGCCGCTACCTCTTACCAGGTCATCACGGATGCTTCCGTCAACACGCCCGCCAGTGTGGACCAGGGCCGCTTTATCGTCGAGCTGCGCGTCGCGCCGTCTCTGCCGCTGACCTTTATCACCGTGCGTATGGTCCAGACCAACGACCGCTCGACCGTCACCGAAGGGAGATAAGCCGCTTGTCGAATCAGGCTAATGAAACCGTCAAGTATCCTTTCACCGCCTTTAATTTCGCGGTCGAGATAAATGTGCCGGGCGTTTCGAGCAAAATCTGTAGCGCGGCATTCTCCGAATGCGACGGGCTGGATATGAGCATGGAGGTTAAGACGATTCGGGAAGGCGGCAACGGCAGCACGCAATACAGGATGGCTGGTCCAGTCGCTTACGGGCAACTGACTTTAAAACGCGGGATGACCGCGACCTTCGACCTCTGGGACTGGTTCAACGCGACCTTGAATAATGCCAGGCTGCGCGCGGATGCGGAGGTCGTCATCTTCGCCGGTGACGGTCAGACGGAGCGCGCGCGCTTTATCCTCAAGCGATGTTTGCCGGTCAAGGTCAAGGCGCCGGGGCTGAACGGGAAGGATGGGATGGTCGCGATAGAGGAATTGCAGCTCGCCTATGAATCCATGCGGCTCAAGCGTCCGGGGGGCGCAGGCCTCTCGCTCAACCTGAGCGCGGGAGTAGAGCTTGGCGCGGAGGCTTCCTTTAGCGCCGAGGCGTCCTTCAGCGCGGGCGCATCGATTGAAGCCAGCGCGTCGCTCGACGTGGGCGCTTCCATCGGAGCCAGCGCATCAATCGGCGGTGAAGCTTCAATCGGCATCGGCGGCAGTTCGTCGAGTTCCAAGTTCACTATTGGTTAGTCAGTTTGATTAGCAGTTGGTCGGAAAGGTTTCGCGTCTATCTGAGGAGGTTTAGATGAGCACTGACAAGAAAGCTACGCTTTATGAGCTTGACGCCAAGGGTGAACCCTTACCCCCAGGGACAGGCAAGAAGGTCGAAGTGCAGTTCAACCCGGAGACGCTCAAGGTGGCCTACGCCAACCAGATTGCACAATCAGCCACGGCTCAGCCAAACCAGACCGGAGCACCGGCGAGCGGCACGGGCGATAAGCGCGGCACGGCTCCGATGC
>DASWMI010000078.1:0-33750 GCA_036399835.1 Pyrinomonadaceae bacterium
ATTCGTGCTCGTTTGTATTGGTTAAGTGTCCCGAGAGGAATGACATGAATCGCCGTCTGACTTCAATAGATGCGCTTCGCGGAATCGGCGCGCTGATGGTCCTGTTCTATCACGTCACGCATCACGCCAAGGATAACTCGCAAATCAACACGCGTTTTCTGCTGATGCTTCCGCTCGACTTCGGCTACCTGGGCGTGCCGCTCTTTCTGGTCGTCTCAGGCTTCTGCATACACCTGACGGCGGCCAAGAACATAGGCCGGGAAGGGGAGCGTGGCTTTTCCTGGAAATCATTCTGGAAGCGGCGATTTCGCAGGCTCTATCCGCCTTACTTCGTGACCATCTTTTACAGCCTCCTGCTCTCTTACCTGACGCGCACGCTGAGCTTCAGTTTTCTGGACCTTTTTCTGCACCTCTTCATGCTGCACAATCTGTTCGCCGTTTATGTCTTCGGCGTGGGCAATCCGGCGCTCTGGTCGCTCGGGTTGGAAGAGCAACTTTACGCGCTCTACGCGGCTTATCTGTGGATGCGGCGCAGGTGGAAAGTTGTGGTCGTCATCTCGATGACGCTGGCGATAACGCTCGGCTGGATTTACGCAGTGAGTGGTCCACAGGTGCTTTCGCCCGGTCAGACTTCGCGCTGGAGCTTTATTACCTGGCCCTTCAACTACTGGTGCTTCTGGATACTCGGCGCGATTGCGGCTGAAGCTTACCAGGGAACGTGCAGGCTTCCCGGTTGGTGTTACAAGCTACGCACGGCTCTCCTGTTAATATTCTTCGGCATCATGATCAATGGCAATACTTTGGGCCGCATCAACGAGGGGCACTTGATTACTTCGCTTGATCCTTCCGGCAAGCTGAGCGCCGTCATGAAATCTGTGACGCTGCTTTCCGACCCGCTCTTTGCCGTGGCCTTCTTTGTGCTGGTCAACTACGGCGTGCGCCGCGAGACTCTGGGCGCTTTGAAAAGCCTTCCTGTCAAGCTGCTCGCCACCGTCGGCATTATGTCCTATTCGCTCTACCTGACACATCAACCGCTGGTCATCCTGCTTGAGAAAAAATTCAATCTCAACACGAGCCTGCCTCTGGTGGGGCTACGCTATGCGCTCTTTGTGCCCATCGCGCTTTTCGTCTCGTGGGCTTTCTACATGCTCATAGAGCGTAGATTCCTTAACTCAAAACCGAGAAGCGCCGCCACGGAAGCGGTCTTCCCCGCGATGAAGGTTCAGGTCGAGAGCTGACGGCGAAACTTAAAACATGCCGAAAGATTTTCTCTTGTACGGTGCTAACGGCTATACAGGCTCTTTGATCGCCCGTCTGGCCGTGGAGCAGGGGCTGAGTCCCATTCTGGCCGGGCGCGACCCGCAAAAGATTGGACCACAGGCGGCGGCCCTCGGACTTGAGCAACAGGTCTTCGCTCTGAATGACAGCGCGGCGTTGGATGCGGCTTTAAAAGATGTCGCCGTCGTGCTTCATTGCGCCGGACCATTTTCGCGCACTTCGAGGCCGATGGCCGACGCTTGCCTCAGAAGCGGGACACACTATCTGGACATCACGGGCGAGGCGGCGGTCTTCGAGTCGCTGGCGGCGCGCGACCGTGAAGCTCTTGAGGCGGGAGTCATGCTGCTGCCGGGCGCGGGCTTTGACGTAGTGCCTTCCGATTGCCTGGCTGCGTATCTCAAATCGCGCCTGCCGTCTGCGACAAACCTCGCGCTCGGAATTCAGGGGTTGGGCCGCATCTCTCGCGGGACGGCGACGACCATGATCGAGAATATTGATCGCGGCGGGCTGGTCCGACGCGCTGGCAAACTCAAGAGCGTGCCTGCGGCCTGGAAGACTCGCTCCATGGATTTCGGCAGAGGGCCGGTCAAGGCCGTGACGATTCCCTGGGGCGATGTCGCAACAGCCTTTTACAGCACGGGCATCCCGAATATAGAGGTCTATGCGGCCATCCCTGCGAGCATGCGTCTGATGATGCGACTGGGCCGCCCCTTCGGCTGGCTGCTCGGCTCGCAGCCCGTCCAGCGCTTTCTGAAAAAACGCCTGGACGCGCAGCCGCCCGGACCAAGCGACGCGGAACGAGCGCGCGGCAAGAGCTTTGTCTGGGGAGAGGTCCGGGACGATTCCGGCAACGTCAGGCGTGCGCGGCTGCGCGGCCCTGAAGGCTACACTCTGACTGCTTTGACGGCCCTCTCAATCGTCCGCAAAGTGCTGGCCGGACAAGCACCCCACGGATTCAAAACACCCTCGCTCGCCTACGGCCCCGACTTCATCCTTGAGATCGAGGGCGTCGAGCGCGAAGACCTGAATGGAAACGATGAAGCGGGAACGCGATAGCGCGGCTGCGATGAACTGAAAGAGTTGAGATATTGATGATTGATTCAATGGTTCGTTGAATCAATCATCAATAGCTTTTCTCGCAAGTTCGTCGCAGCCGCGTTGCCCAAGTTTATTGTTTCTTTATGGCTACCATCTCCGAGCAGGAATTTAAAAAGCTGTGCGATGATATTTATCTTGATCGCCATCAGGTCTACGGGTTCGTCCCGGGCTTCGGACGCGGCGAGGCGTTGCTGTGGATGCTGCTCGGATGCCTCTTGAGCCTCTTGAGTGTGCCACCTTCAGAGCAGCCTTCTGAGGGCGAAGCGGCGAGTCCTGACCCATACGGCGATGCTATCCGCGAACTTTTGCGCCAACGCATGTCTCCTCCTTTCGACCCTCATCTGTATCTGTCGGAGCTGGCTCGCAAGGCTGAGACGCGCGAGTAAGTGTAGAGCATTTCAACGCGCCGCAACCTGACAGTTCCGTTCTGAGCCAGGCCAGAGCTATCAAACCCATCCTTCAGGAATTCTTAATATTTAAGTGGCACTCGCGCCGCTCTTACTTTATAATCCGTGTATGTCCGAGGCTCGTTTCCGAAGCAGTGCCCCCCGCAACGGAGACATCGGGCTAGATGGTTTGTCTGTCACCAGAAGGTCAAGCGCAGTTCCCAGGTACTTTAGACGCTTGATGAGCCATCTTTCTCTTTAAGTCTGTCACGGTCTAGCTTGAGACAATTAAATCAGAGGTTCGCTTTGCGCATTATTCCTCCTTCAATGCCCGGTGAAGGTCTTGATGCTCCCATGCGTTATATCCCGTGGACCATGTTCTCTCCCTGTCCGTGTCAGGCCGCAACATCGAAGGGTGAGGCCGCCGCCTCTGCCCTGCCGGATTCATTTAACCCTTTGGGCTCTCGTCATCACACTATTTTCGAGGTATGAAAGATAAATGGCTATGCAAGATCAACGGCTGATGCCCGCGCTGTCCGCAGAGATGGCTCCCTCGATTGACCTGCCACGCCAGGCTTACACGGACCTCGCGCCTCCCAGAGAGCAGGCCGACTTACACTATTACTGGACCATTATCTACAAACGCAAATGGCTGATTGCAAGCGTGGTCCTGCTGGTCACAGCGCTCGCGGCCCTTTACATGTATCGCCAGCCGAACATCTACGAGGCCGAGACGACGATTCGCATAGAGCAGAAGAACGAGAGCTTCCTGCGCTCAAAGGACATCGTTATCAATACTGCGAGCGATCCCATCTACTGGCATACGCAGCTCAAGCTGCTGGAAAACCCGCAGCTCATGCGGCAGCTCGTGCTCACCCTGGACTTGCAGAACAACCCCGCGTTTCTCGGCGCGCCGCCGCGCAAAGGCTTGCTCTCAACCATGCGCGGCGCTTTCTCTCGCCCGCAGCCCGCAGCCCAGCCCGCAGAGCCGCAGCCCGCCGCACCCACGCTCCGCACGGAGACGCAGGTCGAGAACCTGACAGCAGAGCAGAGAGCGCGCCTGGCCCCTTATGTCAACACACTGCTCGGCGGTTTGACGGTCGAGCCTGTCGCCGCCACCAATCTGGTCAAGATTCGCTTTGCGCACACAAACCCCGAGATCGCTATGAAGGTCGCGGACACGCTGGCGAATCTCTTTATCAACGACGACATGAGGCGTGAGACAATCGGGTCGCAGAACGCTGCGCGGCAGCTTGCGCGGCAGATCGCGGACCTTCAGTTGACCGTCAAACAGCAGGAAGAAGAGCGCCTCAACTTCATCAAGAACCACGAGCTGCCGCTTGGACAGGTCAAGGGACAGAACCTGACGGCGGAGCGATTGGAGACGCTCAGCGGCCAGTTGCTCAGCGCCGAGAACGAGCGCAAGAATTTGCAGGCCAGGTACGAGTCGGCCAGAAGGTCCAGAGATGTCTGGTCCATTCCAGAGGTGCAGGAGCACAAGGGAATACAAGAGTTGCGCGTGCAGATTCGAGACCTCGAAAAGAGACGCGCCGCGATGCTCGTCAAATACACCCCGGACTGGCCCGATGTGATTCAGCTCGATGAGGAGATTAAAAGGCTCAAACAGGATTTGACGAGCGCGCCGTCCGAGACTGTGGCCGCCATGAAATCGCGCTACGAAGCGGCGCTGGCCCGCGAAAATGACTTGAGACAGGCTTATCTACAGGAGCGAGGCGCGGCCAACCAGCAGAGCCAGTCGGAAATCGAGCTTGGCAATCTCAACCAGCAGCTTGAGACCAACAAGCAGCTCTATAACACCCTGCTCCAACACCAGCGAGAGCTTGAGCTGGAATCCAACGACAGGTCCCCCAACGTGAGCATCGCCACGCCGAGCGAATTGCCGCTCTCGCCCGTTGGTCCACCGCGCACACGCAATATCTTCATAGCCTTTCTGCTCTCGCTCTTCGCGGGCATAGGCTTAGCCATAGTGCTTCAGAAGTTTAACGATACGCTCAAGTCCGCCGAGGAGGTCGCCGGCTATACGCGGCTGCCTATGCTCTCCGTCGTGCCGGCGTTTCGCAGAACTCATCTGATGCTCGGCAGCAATACCGAATCGACCGCGCTCGATTTAATCCAGGACGTGCGCTCGCCCATCTCGGAAGCCTATCGCCACCTGCGCACTTCGCTCCTCTTCTCTTCGCATATGGAACCGCCCCGGACCATGCTCGTCACTTCCGGGCAGGCGATGGAGGGCAAGACGACGACAGCCGTCAATACCGCCGTCATCTTTGCGCAGACGGGAGCGGACGTGCTGCTGCTGGACTGCGACCTCAGGCGACCACGCGTGCATTCGCACTTCGGCTTGCCGACTGGACCAGGACTGACGGAATATCTGTCAGGAGAAGTGGACCTGGAAGACACCATGCGCCCTTATAGCAAGCTGCCTAACCTGAAGGTCATTACTTCGGGCGCGGTGCCTGCCAACCCGGCAGAGCTGCTCGGGTCGGAAGAGATGCGCTGGTTCTTGAAAATGATGGGCCAGCGATTTACACACATCATCATTGACTCGCCGCCCGCCATCTCATTTACGGACGCGATCATTCTTTCGACGCTCGTTGACGGCGTGGTGATGGTCGTGCAGGGAGGCCGTAGCTCGCGCTCGACCGTCAGGCGCGTACAGCAACAGTTGATGAATATAGGGGCCAATATCTACGGGACGGTGCTCAATAACGCGCGGCAAGAGCGCAACGATTACTATTACAACTACTATTCAAACTACTTCACGCCGGAGGGCAGAGGCGCGACCGTTGCCATCTCGCAGTCAACGCAGACAACCGAGACCAGAACCTGGGTCAGCTTTAACCCTGAGCAGGTCGAGCAGGCGTTCGAGAAGTTTCGCCGCGAAAAGCCTTAGACTCCGAGATTGCTTCTTCGTAGCTGCATGAAAAAGAGAGACGAACAGAGAGCGCCAAAGGCACGGCAGCAAAGGTTGGTCGTTGAAGAGCTGCCGGACGAGCTGCTCGTTTATGACCTGGACCGCCACCGCGCGCACTGTCTGAATAGTCTCGCCGCCTACGTCTGGAAGCAATGTGATGGAGTCAGGAGCGTGGCGCAGATTGCGCGGCTGCTGGAGAGTGAGACGGGCAGGCAATTTGGCGAAGAGGCGGTCTGGGTGACGCTGGACCAGTTGAGCAGGTTTCGACTGCTCGAAGAGCGTTTGCCTTTGCCCTCCGGGATGGCCGGGGTGACGCGCCGCGAGCTGGTCCGTAAGTACCTGCCAGCCGCTCTCTCATTGCCTTTAATCATCTCTCTGGCTGCGCCCTCAGCCGCACAGACGGCGACCTGTGGCGCAATCGGCACGGGCTGCGCGACCAACGCGCGCTGCTGCTCTAACCTCTGCGTGGCGGGGCAGTGTATGTGTCTAGGGGCAGCGCCCGGCAGCGCCTGCACGAGCGATGCTAACTGCTGCTCTCCCGCTACCTGCTCGACCACTACTCCTCGCCATTGCTGCCTGGAGAAGAACCAGACTTGCACACAAAATAATGAATGCTGCTCCGGCAACTGCACGGGCTTTGGAAGCTTGAAATGCACTTGAGACCGTGGCAAAGCTTTCGCCGCGCGAACATCCGGCGGCCAGGCTCCTCATCAGGATGAAGACGGGCGACAACACATCAAGCGGCAGGCTGCTGGCAAAGCTGCTCAGAGGCTCCTGGCGCGAGGCTTTGCCAGCCCTGGATATTTCCGCGGATGAGCTGGACCAGTCCGCGCCCTTGCTGCTTGGGTCCGGCGCGGCGGCACTGGTCTGGCGGCGAGTGCGTGCCACAGAGCTGCGAGCATCCGGCGCGTCGCTTGAGCTGCAACAGGCGTATCGCCTTCAGGCCATACACGCAGCGGTTTATGAACACGACCTCAAAAGAGCTTTCCATGCCCTGCGCTCAAACGGCATAGAGCCTCTGTTAATCAAGGGCTGGGCAGTCGCGCAAAGCTATCCGGAGCGCGGACTGCGCCCGCTTGGAGATATGGACCTGTGTGTCGCGCCGCGAGAGTATGATGGCGCGCGTCTAGTGCTCGAAGAGTTGAATGATAACGAGTCTCCTATTGACCTGCATAGGGGGTTGAGCAAGCTCGATGATCGAAGCTGGGATGAGCTGTTTGCGCGCTCGCAGCAGTTGCCGCTCTTTGAGAGCAGTGTGCGCGTCCTCGCGCCTGAAGACCACCTGCGCATACTCTCTGTGCACATGTTGAAGCATGGAGCATGGCGTCCTTTGTGGCTCTGCGATGTCGCGGCGGCGCTCGAATCGCGTCCGGCGAATTTTGATTGGAAGCGCTGTCTGGGCAACCGGCGGCGCGCGAGCTGGGTGGCCTGTGCGCTGATGCTGGCCCACAGGCTGCTCGGCGCGGAACTCGACGGGACTCCTTCTGCCGTGCGAGAGGCGCAACTTCCGGGCTGGCTCGTCGCGGCTGTGCTCAAGCAGTGGGCCGCGCCCTTCACGCCCTCTTATTACAGGATGCCCATGGCCGACGCGCTGCGTTATCGCAAGGGTCTACTGGCGGCCCTCAAGTCTCGCTGGCCCAACCCTGTCGAAGCCACAGTACATCTTCGCGCGCCTTTCAACGAATGGCCGCGCTGGCCCTTCCAGTTCGGCAGTAGTTTTCTGCGCGCCGCAGAGTTTACGAGACATCTGCGGAAGTCGTCTTGAGCCATCAGAGCGTAGAGTTGAGCCTGGGAATTGAAGTTTCCGAGACGAGACTTTAGACTCTCAGACTCTCGAACTTTTTTTAAGGGGGCGTGGGATGCTTAAAGTTGAAGACATGACGCTCGAAGAGATAAAGGCTCTGCTGGCGAGCGCGAGGTACGGCCATCTGGGTGTGGCGCGCGAGGGCCGCCCGTATGTAGTGCCGATGAATTACGTCTATGATGCTCAAGACATCTACTTCTTCACGACGGAAGGGATGAAGACCGAGTTTCTGGCCGCCAACTCGCAAGTCTGCCTGCAAGTCGAAGAGGTTGAGGATGCAAAGCACTGGCGCAGCGTCATCGTCAACGGCGAGGCGCGGCAGTTGACCTCGCCGGATGAGCTGGAGCACGCCATGCAGCTTATCACGAGGGGAAACCCGACGCTCACGCCCGCCATCAACGCGACGCAGATTGATGATTGGGGACGCCCCAACGTGACGGCCATCTATCGCATTCACCCCGTGAGCATGGACGGACGCAAGACAGTCTCGGACACTAACACCGGCTCATAAACGAGCAACGTGAGCGCGTGCGCTCTCAAGCGAAAGGAGTTGAAGATGGGAAGTCGTGCGAGTCTCGGAGGACATCCGATTCATCCGATGTTGATACCATTTCCAATCGCGCTGTGGGTCTTTTCGCTCATCGCGGACCTCATCTACCTGTGGCGCGGCAATCCTGTCTGGGAGGATTACATAGCCTTCTACACGCTGCTCGGTGGCATCATCGGCGCGGTGGCGGCGGCAGTCTTCGGTATTATTGACTGGATGGGAATCACAGAGCCGAAGGTCGTCAAGGTCGCTAACTGGCACGCGCGCCTGAATGTCATCGCGCTCGTCATCTTCCTCATCAGCTTTTACCTGCGCACGTCCGGCGGCGCGCGCATGGTCGGCGGGAGCATCACGATTCCGATTATCCTTTCCATCATCGCCGTCCTGCTGGTCGGCGTCTCGGGCTGGCTCGGCGGCGAGCTGGTCTTCAGATACGGCGTGGCCGTCGAGCCGCAAGACGATACGCCGGATGAAGAGGCCGCCAAGATGAGAGTCTCTTAGCAAGAGAGTTTTCAGTTTTGAGTTTAGGGTTTTCGTGAAGGGCGGGCGACGATGCGAGGTCTTGGGCGGAGAGCTGTCGGCGCGGAGCGAGATGTACTGAAGGGGCTGGCGGCGGGACTGGTCGGCGGGCTGTTCGCTTCGTTTGTCATGAATCGCTTTCAGGCGAGTTGGAGTCGGCTGTCGGAAGGGGCGGAGAAATCGCACGGGGCGCAGTCGATGCAGCCGAGCACGGGTGAGGACGAGCAGACCTCCGGAGTTGAAAAGGTGTTGGATGACGATGCGACGGAGAAGCTGGCGGAGGCTGTCGCGGAGAGCGTCTTTGACCGCCATCTGTCCAAGAGCGGGAGGGCCAGGGCGGGCACGCTCATACACTACGCTTACGGCACTGGCACGGGCGCTCTCTACGGCGCGGTCGCAGAACTCTCGCCAGGCATGACCTCAGGCTCAGGGCTATTGTTCGGCGCGGGTCTCTGGGCCATTGGCGACGAGGGCCTTGTCCCTGCGCTCGGTCTCTCAAAAGGCCCTGCCTCCTACAAGCTCTCGACACATGCCTACTCGCTCGCCTCTCATCTGGTTTACGGCCTCTCAACAGAACTCATCCGCCGCACACTACGACGATGAAGAGATGCGTATAAGGGATGAAAACTGATGCTCAAGTAAGAACTGGAAACGCGGCAAGGCGGCGAAGATGAATCAAAGATAGCTGCTTTCTCATCCCACCTGACACTTTCCTCGTTCTCTTTTATCCCTGCTCTTATCGGTGCTAAACTATCCGTGCAGCCTGTACGCCCGACGACGATTGGGAACGGGTTCGGCCAGCGAAGAAAACTTCGCCCCTCGCGCCGGACCCATCTTGACCGGAGAGTTCTCAATCGCCTGGTTTAATCGAACAGATGTCGGAGGTACGAAAGATGAAAAGCATGACGGACATTCTGACAGGGATTGTGGGCTTAATCGCGATTGCTGTGGCCGTCTGGCAGGCCCTGCTGTTTCTGGGCGCGAAAGACCCTCGGACGGGCGTGCCCGATATGATGTACGGCTTGAACCACCTCTGGTGGGCCATCCTGGCCGCCGTCGTCGCGGTCGGCTCAATCGTCATCTACTACGTGCGCCATCCGCGCACGGAAGAGGAGATTCACGTCACGAAGTGAACTCGCGGCAGGCGGGCAGCGTATCTCTCATCGCTCCTCCTGCCGATTAAAACTTCAGCCAGCGAAGGGCGCGAGCGGGGGACTGGACCGGAAACCGGAAAAGAGTCCCACGAACCTCTGGACCAAGACCCCTTGCCCCTTCGCCGGCTGCTCTTTTGTCAGGCTCTCTCTGGAATCAACTTTGCGAACTATCGTTGCTATCGGCGGGTTCTCTTCTAATGTCGGCAAGACAACTTTGGTCTGCGAGCTGCTGCGCGCTTTTCCCGGATGGGAAGCCATCAAGATGACGCGCGGACATTATCGCTCCTGCGGCAAAGACCCGCACGCCTGCTGCGTCAGCCATCTCTTGAGCGCAGAGCCTGTCATCCGTTCGGGCCGCGCGCAAACCTTTGCGACGGGCAAAGACACTGGTCGTTACTGGGAAGCCGGAGCGTCGAATGTCCACTGGACCATTGTCACAGAGAGCCAGGTCGAGCAGGGCATCAAGCAGGCTCTCGAACGTGTCAAAGCGCCTGGAGTCTTTATCGAAGGGACAAGCTTTTTGAAGCACATCAAGGCGGACTTCGCCATCCTCGCGGCGCGCGGCGAAGGCGGCAAGCTCAAGGCTTCCGCTAGACACGCGCTCGCGCACGGCAGGATTTCCGCGCTCTATCTCTCGGATGAGGATGACACCCTGACGGCGCGCGAACGCTTTACGCTCTGGCGCGCAGCCAACTCCGAAAGAGACCTCCTCCATCAGCTACCAATCTACACGCGAGCAGAGCTTCCGCAGTTAATCGCTCACCTGCGCTCTATTCATCAGGCGCTCGCCGCTTAACCCGACGATTGGTCCATCGCCGTCACAGCCCGCGCATCGCGCAAGGATTTGTTATTTGAATCGTCAGACGGCTCCGCCGCCGGATGAGTTTCGCGACCATCCGGCGCGCTCGCTTGATGCCCTGGAGTCTGCGAGCGGGACAAAGTGTGAGGCTCTTGGGCCGCGCGATGAGAAAAATCTTGACAGCGGAGCGGGCAGGAGAGTATAAGCCTTTCATACCGGCAGTTAATCGTTTACGTAAACGCTTAAATACACGGCAGTTCTCTTGGGCAGAAGAAGGAAAACCATCGGCTCGGTTCTCCTCTGAAATTCAAACCCATGACAGTTTTCTAATCCGGCTCGGCCCGGCGCGCTCGCTCTTCGGAGCACACTTGTTCTTCGAGGCTGGCGGCCTTTGGCCCTCCGGCATGTGGTCTGTTTCTGCCAGTCAATTCTCGACCCGCGCATCCATTTAAGGAGGGATCATGAAATCCAGGCACATCTGGCTCCCGCTGTTGACGCTCATACTGTTGTTGTGTGCGGCCCCCGCTTTTGGGCAGAGCGATAGAGGCACAATCACGGGCACGGTGACAGACCCTTCGGGGGCTGCCGTTCCAGAGGCGAAGGTGACGGCCACCAACCTCAACTCCGGCGAGGTGCGCGAGGTCAACACTTCCGGCGAGGGCAGTTATACGCTGGCCGAGCTGAAGGCTGACCCTTACAAGATCACGGTCGAGATGCAGGGTTTTAGGACTGCCGTCGCGGACAACGTGATCGTCGCCGTGCAGGTCACGCGGCGCGTAGATATACAGCTTGAGATAGGCGAGATTAGCAATGTCGTGACGGTCAATAGCGAGGCCGTTCCGGTCCTCCAGACAGACACGCCGACGCGCCAGACCAACGTCTCTGAGCGGCAGGTCAAAGAGTTGCCGCTGCTGGTCTCGGCTGAATCGGCAGGGCGCACGCCGCTGGCCTTTATCTTTCTCGACAGCACTGTGACCGCCGGGCCAAGCGGGAACAGCAGCAACAATGCGACCAACGCCTCAAACTTTCGCGTCGGCGGCGGGCAGAGCCTCGGAACGGAGATTCTGATTGACGGCGCGGCAACACGGCGCACGCAGAAGGGCACGTTCTTCACGGAGGTCGCCCCGGGTCCGAATGCCTACCAGGAATTTACGCTCTCGACCAGCAACTACTCTTCAGAGTTCGGCAACTCTTCGGGCGGCATAGTCAACTTTACGCTCAAGTCCGGCGGCAACGATTTTCACGGCGAGGTCTATGACCTCTTTCACAATGATGCGCTCAACGCCAACAGCTTTCTGAACAACGCGCAGGGTCTGCGCATCAACCGCGACCACCAGCATGACTTCGGCGGCAACATCGGCGGCCCGATTCTCCTCCCGCACTTTGGCGAGGGCGGCCCGACCTATTGGAGCGGCAGGAATCGCGCCTTCTTCTTCTTCAACTTCGAGGGCTACCGTTTTTCGCAGGGCGAGAATGTGCTGGTCTCTGTCCCTACGCTGAGGATGAGGCAGGGTGATTTTGGCGAGTTGTTGACGGACCCTGATGTCATCAGGCTCAACGGGCCGATTCGGATTTATGACCCGACGATGCCTGTGGACCAGCGCAACCAGATTCCCAATAACGACCTGCGCGGATACATCAGCCCCGTCACGGGTCAGTCAATCATAGACCCTGTCGGATTCAACATCGCGCAGTTTTTCCCTGCGCCGAACCGTCCGGGCGTGTTCCGCAACTATCTGGCTTCGACGCAGATTCCGAACACGATGAATAGCCCCGTCTTCAAGCTCGACTTCCTGCTCTCCGAGAAACAGCGGCTGGCCTTCAGTTATGCCTATCGCAACAACACGCGCATCGCCGGGGGCGCGCCGCGTTTTCCAGAGCCTTTTGTCGGAGAGGGCGTCTGGAATCAGTTCTTCAAATCGCATTTCTTCCGTTTGCAGCATGATTACACCTTCGGCGCTTCGCTGCTCAACCACTTCAACGCGGGCTATAACCGCTACGATGTCGCCAACAAAAATTTCACCGAAGGCTTTAACGAATTGTCGCTCGGCTTTCCCGCCGGCTCTGTCCAGAACAAGGCTTTCCCGAAGATTGCCTTTCCCGGTTACGGCGATGCGGCTGACCCCTTCAACCCCAACGTGCGCGCCTATCAGGGCATCGGCTCGACCTTCTTTAGCGACCAACTGCGCGACAACAACATGGAGTTTACGGACTTCATGACGTATGTTCGCGGGCGTCAGACGATGAAGTTCGGCGCTGATGTGCGCAACGGCCAGTTCAACGTACACCAGTTGCTGGACCCGGGCGGAGAGATTAACTTCAGGGCCAACCAGACGGCCAATAATTGTTGCGACCGCGCCGACCAGGGATTTCCGATTGCGAGCCTTTTAACGGGCGCCACCGAATTCTCCTTTAATAGCCAGCAGGCCATAGACCCTGGCTGGCGACAGTTCTCGCATTCCTACTTCTTCCAGGACGACATCAAGCTGACGCAGCGGCTGACGATTAACGCGGGCGTGCGTTATGACCTGCCGGGCCTGCGTTTTGAATCGCGCGACCGCTTCCGCGGGTTTGACCCGACCGTGGCGAATCCGGCGGCGGGCAATCGCCTCGGCGCGATTGTCAGCGCGGGCGGAGGCGGGCTGCAAGCTCAGTACAGGACTCTCGCCAAGCCCGACCGCTCGAACATCGGCCCGCGCTTCGGCTTTGCCTATTCCTACAACGATAAGACCGTGGTGCGTGGCGGGATAGGTCTCTACTATGCTCCGATTATCTACGGCTTTGGCGGCAACAACACTTTGACCGAAGGGACGATTGGCTACAACTCGCCGCGCCCTGCCAATATTAACGGCGGCGCTGATGCTAATCTTGACCTCTTCCTGCGAAATTATCGGCAGATGCCAGGGATTGACCCGACGGGCCAGTTTATCGGCAGCGAGATTGATTATTTTGACAGGAACTTTAAGACGGGCCGCACGCTACAGTACGGGCTGGACCTGCAACGCGAGCTGCCCTACAACTTTGTGGTCCAGCTCAGCTACACGGGCCACAGGGCCGACCGCCTGAGGTCCGACCTGCAACGCATCAACGCCATCCCCTTGAATGCTCTCAAGCTCGGCTACGAACTGCTCAACAAGCCTCTGCGCGATGTCAATGCGAACGAGCGTGCTTTCGCGCAGACCGTCGGAGTGCCTTTGCCTTCGAGCCCGGCGGCGGTCTTCCCGACCTTCGACGGCACGGTCGGGCAGTCTTTGAAGCCCTATCCGCAATACGGCAATATCAGGAATCAACTTGAGAGCCTGGGTCGCAGTTGGTACAACTCCGCGACCGTCAAGCTCGACCGTCGTTTCTCTCGCGGGATACAGTTTGGCCTCTCCTACACCTTCTCGAAGCTCATCACGGATGCTTCGGAAGATTTGTTCGGCGGCTCTCCGATTGGCAGCGTCCTGCAAAATCCTTATGACCGCAATTCGCTCCGCTCGGTTTCACCAAACAGCATTCCGCATGTCTTCGTCGTCAACTACCTGATCGAACTGCCCTTCGGCAAGGGCAAGCGCTGGCTCGATCATGGAGGCTTCGCTAATCTGCTGTTTGGCGGCTGGCAGTTGGGCGGGATACAGCGTTACCAGTCCGGGCTGCCGCTGGTCATACGCCGCAGTCGGCAGGATGCCTTTAGCTGCAACGGGCCGACCGGTTTCTGCACGGACGTCCGACCGAATCTGACGGGCCAGCCCATTCTCACCAACGACCAGAATCTGGTCAACGGTCGCGCGCTTATCTTCAACCCGAACGCTTTCGCCGCGCCGCCGAGCTTTAACCAGGGCGCGCCCGCAGAGCTGATTAATGGCGCGCTCAACCAGAACTACATTAATTACTACGCCGACCCGACAAGGTTCTTCGGCAATGCGCCGCCGGTTCTGGACCGCGCGCGCGACATTCCCTTCCTCAGCGAAAACATCAGCCTGCTGAAGAAGACGCGGTTTACGGAAACCTTTACGATGGAGCTTGGCGCGGAGGCTTTCAATATCTTTAACCGTCATCGCCTGACGCAGCCCGGAAGCGATCTGATTGACCCTGTGGCTTTCGGCTTTTCGAGCATTGATGCCGGTTATGGGCCGCGCATCATACAGATCCGCGTGAGATTTACATATTAAGTCGGCCTCCCTGACAGACGAACGGCGCGGGAAAAGTTTGGACTGACTCTTCCCGCGCCGCTCATTATTTAGTTCGAGCACTCAAGCATCGGCTTTCGAGTTAAAAGCACGCGCAGAGCGCGAGCGGGTTGTTATGGCACGCTCAAATCATTTTGCACCTGCCTGCTACAGTCTCATCGCGGGTTTGGCTTTGATGTTCGTCGTTCAGGCGAGCGTTGAGGCCCGCGTCGCGTTCGATGCTGTTCAGAATCCGGCTCAAGAAGAAAAAGCCGCCGCGCTGGTCTCAGAAGGAGCAGCCTCGCTTGAGCGTAATGATGCGCAGGCGGCCCGAAGGCTCTTCCAGAAGGCGCTCGAAGTTGACCGCAGCAACGTTGCGGCGCATACCTATCTGGGTGTCATGGATGACCGCGAAGGCCGTCTCGCAGAGGCCGAGCGCCACTTTGCCGCTGCCGCCATCGCCGCCCCGCTCTCGCCCCAATCGCGCAACAACCACGGCGCGATCCTGCTCCGCATGGGCCGTCTCGAACAGGCCGCCGCGCAGTTTGAAATCTCTCTACGGCTGGATAAGAACCAGCCGAGCGCGCTCGTCAATCTGGCGCAGATACGCTTTCTCAAGGGCACGCCCGAAGGCTTGCAGCAATCAAGAGAGCTTTTCGAGCGAGCCTATGCTATCGCGCCCGATGCAGAGATTGCGCGCTCGCTCGTCATCGTCTCACTGCGTCTCAAGGATAATCAGGCCGCCGCGCGTTATTTCCGCGACTACACTTCACAACTCGGCACGGGCAATGACCCGATCGTAGAGCCTTCATCACGCGCAGAGCTGGGAGAGGCGCTCTACGCCGCGGGGCTGTTCGCCGAATCGGTTGAAGAGTTGAGCAGGGCTTCGCAGGCCGACCCGCAAAATGTCAAGCTGTTGCTCCTGCTCGCTCGCGCTTATCTGGCCTTGAAGCAGATTCCGGCAGCCGGGCGCACGCTCGAAGGCGCGGTCGCGCGCGGGCTTGATGCCGCGCCGCTCTATGCCGCGCTCGCCGAAGTTTATGAGCAGAGCGGGCATGTCGAGAATGCGATTCCGGCGATGCGGCTGGCGATTGAGCGCGACCCCGGAAATGAAGAGTATCGCTTTCGCTACGGGATGCTGCTGACGGGCACGCAAGCGCCCGCCGCCGCCGTCATCCGGCTCAAGGAAGCACTCGAAGTTTTCCCGCGCTCCGCCAGGCTCTGGTTCGCGCTCGGCGTCGCACACTTCGTCGAGCATAAATCCGATGACGCGACGCGGGCTTTCGAGCAATCCCTTTCGATGGATGCGAGGTTCGCTCCCGCTCTCGCTTATCTTGGGCTGCTACAGGCCGAGCAGGGACGCTTTGCGGATGCCGCCGCGTTTTATCGTCGCGCGCTGGCGATTGACGAAAAGCTTCTGGCCGTTCATTACCTGCTGGCCGACGCGCTGCTCAAGGAAGTCTCCCCTGATTACAAGAGCATCGAAGCGCACCTCGCGCGCGCCGTTGCGCTGGACCAATCGTTTATCCCCGCTCGCCTGACTTTGGGCAAGCTCTACTTTCGTCTTAATCGTTTGGAGGACGCGGCCACACAGCTTGAGCGTGCGATTGCGCTTCAGCCCAACCTGGCCGAAGCCCACTACCAGCTAGGCCGCGTTTATACTAGATTGAAGCGCACCCCGGAGGCGCAGGCGGCGCTCGAAAGATTCAAGCAGTTAAGCGACGCGCAAAAAGAGCAGGCGCAAAATGAACAACGAGAGATCGTCCGCCGTCTCGCCAACGTGCTCTTCTAAATTAAGTCAGGAGTCCGAGAGTCCGAGAGTCCGAGAGTCAAATGATTTAAGCTTTTGACTCTGAGACTCCAGACTCTCGGACTCTGAGACTGTTCCAAGGAGCTGGTATGCAGAGCATCTTACGTTCCGGTCTTCTGGTGATGACTGTTTTTCTCGTTGCGTTGCAGGCCAGCGCGCAGCAGCAGCAGCCCGCGACGCAGACGGCGCAGCCCGCCTTCAACGAATGGACAGACGACTTCAACGGCAAGGAGCTGGACCAGTCGAAGTGGGAGAAGTTTACTTTTGAGGGCGCGGGCGGCGGCAAGATAGAGGTTAAAGACGGGCAGCTTCGCCAGCGTGCGATGAATAAATCGCGCAACGGAGTGCGCAGCAAGCCGTCTTTTAGCGGCGACCGTTTTATCGTCGAAGGCACTGTCACAAAGGTCGGGCCGGGATTGCCTGAGCCTGACTCGACCGCGATGCCCATCGGCTTTGCCGCCCTCACGATTCTCTTCGATAGCTCCGGTCGCAACCGCATCGAGTGGATTCTGACGAGCGAAGGCACTTTTGAAGCGTGGGCGATAGTTGACGGCAGAGGCGAAAGGCTCGATGGCCGCGACCTCGGCACCAAGATTGCCAACCCGACCATCGGCATCGTGCGGCGCGGCGACGAATTTCTCTTTATGCTCAACGGGCAGGAAGGGATGCGCCGCGTCATCAAAAACATGCCGCGCACCTTTCGCCTCATGCTCTACGGTTTCGGCTCGTCGGAAAACAACTGGGACAACATACGCGTCGTGACGCCAAAGCAATAAAGTTAATCCGTGCGGCAAGATTAATCGGAAGATTGAAAAGCCTGTGCGCTTAATGATGAAAACCATCGCCGGAAAAAGAGCGTGCCTCAGAGCGGAGTTAATCGCGCCGCTCAGAGCATTTCTCAGAGACTCTCTCAAAGCCTCTCTTAAAGCTTCTCTTAAAGCCTCCACGCGAACCGTTCCGGTCCTGGTTCTGCTGCTCCTCTTGAAGAGTTTGGCGGGCGCTCAGACGACCAGGCTTGAAGAGGGCTGGCAGTTTCTAGTGGACCAGTCGGGCACGGCGAGGATTGAATCTTTGGCTCAGGCACAGGGTTGGCGGCCAGTGCGCGTCAATTTGTCCTGGAACGCGCAGTTTGCAGACCTGCGCGACTACATGGGCGTCGGCTGGTATCGCACGCGCTTTGAAGTTCCGCAACTCGGGGATGGGCGGCGAGTGCTCCTGCGTTTCGGCGCGGTTGATTATTTTTCAGAGGTCTTCGTCAACGGCCAAAGGGTCGGCACGCACGAAGGCGGCTACACTCCTTTCAGCTTTGATGTGACGGATGCGGTCAGGCCGGGCGCGAACGATTTAGCGTTGCGCGTCATTGACCCTCCGATGGACGAGAAGGAGAACCAAGAGCGCTTTCCGGAGATGCTCTACAAAGAGATTCCGCACGGCAAGCAGAACTGGTATGTCCAGACGGGCGGCATCTGGCAACCCGTGACGCTGGAAATTCGCCCGCAAACTTATATCGAGCGCGTGCATGTTACTCCAAACATCGACGGCAACTTTGCTATTGAAGTTGAGCTGGCTGGCTTATCCGGCGACAAGCCTCAGCGCCTCTTTCCCTTGAGCGTGTTGATGCGCGACCCGCGCGGACGCACGGTCTTCTCCAAAAACAGAATCAGCGGAGAATCGGGCGTGCGAACTATCACGGGCCGCGTCGAGTCGCCGCAGCTCTGGTCCATCAACAACCCTGCGCTCTACACGCTCGAAGTCAATCTGGACACACTTGAATCAGGAGCGGTTGTCTCTTCGGGCAATCAGGCGCGCATTGCGCCGACGCCTGAGCGTCAGACTGTTCGTTTCGGCTTTCGCTCATTCGAGGCGCGCGACGGCAGGCTTTTCCTCAACGGCGAGCCTTTCTACATGATCGCGGCGCTGGACCAGGACTTTTACCCGGAGACCATCTACACCGCGCCCTCTGAGGAATTCCTGCGCGACCAGATGATCAAGGGCAAGCGGCTGGGCCTCAATCTGCTGCGCTGTCATATCAAGGTCTGCGAGCCTTCGTATCTGAAAGTGGCCGACGAGGTCGGGATGCTCGTCTGGTACGAGATTCCTTCATGGAATGATTTCAACCACTTTTCTCCGAAGGCCGCCGCGCGCGGCGAGAAGATTTTCGCGGAGATGGTCCGGCGCGACTGGAATCATCCGAGCATAGTCATCCAGAGCGTGATTAACGAATCGTGGGGCGCTGACTTAAAGCAGGCTGAGCAAAGACGCTGGCTGCGCGCGGCTTACGAGCGCGCCAAAAAGATGACGGCTCCGCTGGGCCGATTGATCGTTGACAACTCGGCCTGCTGCGATAATTTTCATCTCAAGACGGACCTTGAAGACAACCACCGCTACAACTCCATCCCCGATGAGCACGTCCCCTTTGACCGCTGGGTCGCGGATTTCGCCACGCACCCGAAGTGGAACTTCAGCCCGCACGGCGATGCAGAGCGCACGGGCCGCGAGCCTTTGATCCTTTCGGAGTTTGGCAACTGGGGATTGCCAAAGCTGCCAAAGAATTTGCCCTGGTGGTTTGAGCGTGATTTCGGCGGTCGCCCTGTGACGCGCCCCGCAGGTCTCTTCGACCGCTTCAGGGAATTTCAGTTTGCGCTGCTCTTTAAAGACTACAACGCGCTCGCCGAAGAGACGCAACAGCATCAATTCATCTCGCTCAAACATGAGATTGAAGAGATCCGGCGTTACGGCTCGATTCAGGGCTACGTCATCACGGAGTTTACGGACATCAACTGGGAGGTGAACGGGCTGCTGGACATGTGGCGCAACCCGAAAGTTTACGCCGCGGAGCTGGCTCAGATTCAACAGCCCGACGTGATTCTCGCACGGCTGTCGAAGACGAACTACACGAGCGGCGAACGGGTTCAAGTGGAAACTCTCATCTCGCATTACAGCGAGAGGGATTTGAGCGGCGCGCGTCTGGAGTGGTCCACAACATCCGGCGCGCGAGGGCGGTTCGACCTCAGCCGCACAATCCCGCGCGCCAGCGTTTCCATGCTGCAAGCTCTCTCCTTCGTCGCGCCGCAGGTAAAGGACGCGCGCCGCGAGCGTCTCTTGATTAAAGTGCGCGCGCGCGAAGGCTTATTGATTGCCGAGAACAGCTACGACCTTTTTATCTTCCCCAGACGGAATCCGCCGCAGGGCATGACGCTGGTTTTCTCTACGCCGCACATTGATATTTCGGGAAACAAATCCGCTTCCAAAGATTTAGCGCCCGCGCGTCCCGTTGATGCTCAGGTCAACCAGGGCGAGCGACTGAGGGCCGCGCTGCAAAGGGCCGGTTACACCGTCATCTCTCCCTACATCAACGTGCCGTTTGATGATAAGAGGCTCATGATCGCTACGGAATATAGCGAAGAGGTGAGACGTTATCTGGACCAGGGCGGGCGAGTGGTGATTCTGGCCGATTCAGACAAGGGCTTGCCGTCGGACGCGTCCGTCAAGATTACTCCGCGCGCAGGCTCTGACCTT
This sequence comes from Pyrinomonadaceae bacterium, assembly GCA_036399835.1. Lineage (GTDB taxonomy): Bacteria > Acidobacteriota > Blastocatellia > Pyrinomonadales > Pyrinomonadaceae > DASYML01. Next base: position 20,001 of record DASWMI010000078.1, read on the forward strand.
GACGGCAACTGGGTGACAAACTTTAACTGGGTAAGGACCAGTAGCGCTCCCTTTAAAGAGGTCGCGTTCGGCCAGATACTCGGTTTTGAATCCGACCATGTCGTGCCGCGCTTTATCATACAGGGCGTGCGCGGCGCGGATTACGAGGATGTGCTGGCCGGCATCTTCTATGGCTGGCTCAACAACAACGCGGCGCTGGCCGTGCAGATGCGCGCGGGCCGCGGACGCCTTTTTGCCACGACCTTTCGTTTTGAACAGTATGGGAGCGATCCATACGCGACGCGGCTCCTTGATGCGATTATTCGTTATACGAGCGGCCCGCGCTTTGAACCTAAGCTCAGGCTCTCATAAAGACGATAGTTAAAAGTAGTTCCTCGGTCATAAGGAATCGAGTTGTGATTGAAAGCCGTCTGGTCCTAGATACATTTAGCCAGCTCTTTATGAACGGTGCGCCGCGCCTCTTTCATGCGCCGGGCCGCGTCAACCTCATCGGCGAGCACACCGATTACAATGACGGCTTTGTGCTGCCGATGGCGATTGATCGCGGAACGCTGGTCGCGGCGCGTGCGCGGGATGACGCGTTGGTCCGCGCGCATTCGATTAACCGGAATGAGACGGTGGAATTCGATCTGGATGAGCCTGGACCAAAGGGGCGCGGGCTATGGATTGATTATCTCGAAGGTGTCGGGCAAGCTCTGCGAAGACGCGTGCCCGAATTGCGCGGGGCCGAGCTGGTTATCGCTTCGGATGTGCCCGCGGGGGCCGGTTTGTCTTCGTCTGCGGCGCTTGAAATCTCGGCTGGCATGGCTCTGCTCTCGGTTTCGGGGGGCGAGCTTGAGATGGTCGCTCTGGCGCTGGCAGGACAGGAGGCCGAGCACACTTACGTCGGAACCAAGTGCGGGATTATGGACCAGTTGACGGCTGCCTGTGGCCGCAGCGGACACGCGCTGTTGATTGATTGTCGCTCGCTTGAGACGACGCCGATTCCGCTCGATACTTCCGAGGTCGCCATCGTCATCTGCGATACGCAGGTCAAGCACGAATTGGTCGCTTCCGAGTACAACACGCGCAGGGCCGAGTGCGAGCAGGGAGTCGGCCTCTTGCGAGAGGTTTTGCCCGGTATCAGGGCCTTGCGCGATGTCAGCCTGGCCGATTTGGAAGAGTATGGCGCTCGCCTTCCGTCAAAAATCAGGCGCAGATGCCTGCACGTTGTGACGGAGAACGCACGCACGCTGGCCGCCGCCGCAGCCCTGCGCGCGCGCCGCATGCCGGAGCTGGGACGCTTGATGGTCCAATCACATGCCTCGCTGCGTGATGACTACGAGGTCAGTTGTATGGAGCTTGATACGCTGGTTGATGAGGCCATCAGGATAGAGGGTGTGCTGGGCGCGCGTATGACCGGAGGAGGCTTCGGCGGCTGCACCGTCAATCTGGTCCGGCGAGAGGCGCTCGCAGGGTTTCGGGAGACAGTCTCGCGCGAATATAATGAAAAAATCGGACGGGATATAACCATCTATGTCGTAGAGGCCAGCGAGGGCGCACGAGAGATCGCGTATCAGGAAGAGAAGCGGCCAGGAGCATGAGAGCCGGAAACTCCCTGCGGGTGTCTGGACCAATCTCTTTTGTTCCTCTGCTCGAAAGCTTTTGAAGAGATGCGAATCAAAGACGTAGCAGATGAAGCGGGCGTTTCCACAGCGACCGTTTCGCATGTCATCAACAAGACGCGTTATGTCTCTGAAGAGACACGCGCGAAGGTCGAGCGTGCAATCGAGAAGTTTAACTATTACCCGAACGCACAGGCGCGCAGCCTCGCCTCCGGGCGCAGCAACATGCTCGGCGTGCTGCTCTCGGATATTTCAAATCCGTTCTTCCCCGAGGTCGTCAAAAGCATAGAGGCGGCTGCCTTCGAGCGCGGGTATGACCTGCTGCTGCTCAACACCAATTATGATGCCGAGCGGACTTCGGATTACGTCCGCCGCCTGATACAAAGACAGGTGGCCGGAGTCGCCCTGATGACTTCGGAGCTGGATACGCATCTGATTGAAGAGCTGGCAAGCAAGCACGTCTCCGTCGTCTTCCTGGATCTTGGCTCGGCGGGCGAGCTGATGAGTAATTTAATCGTCGATTATGAAGTCGGCATTGAAGAGGCCGTCCGCCATCTGGTCGAGCTGGGTCATCGCAGGGTTGCTTATATTGGTGGACCAAAACGGCTGCGCTCTGCGGCTAGACGACTACAGGCTTTTTGTGATTCGTTCGCGCGACAGCTTCCACGGGAGCCTACGCCGACGATTTATGAAGGCGACTTTCAGTTTGAGGGCGGGCGGCGCGCAGCCGCGAGGATGTTATCTGGACCAGAGATTCCGACGGCGGTCGTGGTGGCTAACGACATGATGGCGCTCGGCGCGTTGCAGGAATGCCGCGCCGTCGGCCTGGAGATTCCGCAGGACATCTCGATTATAGGTTTTGATGATATAGCCTTCGCGGCCCTCTCTGACCCGCCGCTGACGACCATCTGTTTGCCGCGCGCAGAGTTGGGCCGGAAGGCCGTCGAAGCTCTGATGGCTTCAATCGACCACCCGGAACAGCAGGGCGTTGAATTGCATATCTCTACTTATCTGGTCCAGCGCGGCTCGACCGCCCGCGTCAAGGCCGGGGAGACGAGCGCCCCCCTTCATCAACAGGCATCACTAGTTGAAACTTGCGGCGAAAGCGATGATGTATTGCCGCCAGCCGAGAATGAAAATGGGAAAATTAATTAAACAAGAGGTCCGCTCTCAACTGCTTTCAAACATCACGGTCGCGCTGCTCGTTATTCTTTGCGCGACGATTGCTCTGGGCCAGAGGCGTGCGAGTTATAGCAACCCTGCGCTGGCGGGCGATTTCCCGGACCCTTCGGTGATTCGCGTCGGGCAGGACTACTGGTCCACCGCGACATCTTCGGAATGGGCGCCGGAATTCCCCATCCTGCACTCGCGCGACCTGGTCAACTGGCAAGTGGTCGGCGCGGTCTTTCAGCGCCGCCCGGTCTGGTCCACAGGCAACTACTGGGCACCGGAAATAGCTGAGTATCGCGGACGCTTCTACGTCTATTACGTGGGCCACAAAAGGGACGGGCCTTTGTGCGTGGCCGTGGCGACAGCGCGCCGCCCCGCCGGACCATACACGGACCACGGTCCGCTCGTGTGCCAGGATGCAGGCTCGATTGACGCCATGCCCGTGACGGACGAAAACGGCGAACGCTTCCTGGTCTGGAAAGAGGATGGCAACAGCCGGAATCTGCCTACGCCCATCTGGGCGCAAAGACTCTCGGCCAACGGGACGAAACTCGTCGGCGAAAGAAAAGAGCTGATTCGCAACGATGCGTCGTGGGAGGCGCAACTGGTTGAAGGCCCTTTTATACAGCGCAGGGGCGGTTGGTTCTACATGTTCTATTCGGGCAATGCCTGCTGCGGCAGGGAATGCAACTACGCGCTCGGCGTGGCGCGCTCGCGTAAGCTGCTTGGCCCCTGGGAGAAGAATCCGGCCAACCCTATCCTGAAAGGCAACGAGACCTGGAAGTGTCCAGGGCACGGCAGCATCGTGCAGGACCAGAGAGGCAGAGACTTCCTGCTCTATCACGCTTATAACGCGAGGGATTTCGTCTATGTCGGGCGCGAGGGGCTGCTTGATGAAGTGAGCTGGAAGGCGGACGGGTGGCCCACGATTAATGACGGCAAAGGTCCAAGCGTGCGAGCGCCGGCGCCATTCGGAATCGGTGGCGGTCGCGCGACGTTTGCCTTCAAGGATGAGTTTACGAGCGCGCGTTTGATGCCCGGCTGGCAGTGGCCGCAGCATAACGAGCCTCTCTTTCGCGTCGAAGCGAGCAGCGGAGGCCGTCTGATTCTTTCGCCGCGAGGCGAGCAGGCCGCTGGTCCAATCGGGGCTGTCATGGCTCGCTCCACGACGACCGGTAACTACGTTGCGCAAACCCTTGTTGACCTGCGCGGGCAGAAGGCGGGCGCGCTCGTAGGACTCTCGGCCTACGGCGACCATGAGAATGCGCTGGGCCTCAGCGCGGGAGACGGGAAAGCTGTTCTCTGGCGGCGCGAGAAGAATCAGCATGAGGCTCTTGCCACTATCAATCTGCCGCCCGCGCCAACCCTGCATCTGCGTATGAAGGCGAGGGACGGCCACATGTTTCGCTTCGCCGTCAGTCGCAACGGGCGCGACTGGCAGGATGTCGGCGCGGAGTTGGACGGCAGCTATCTGCCGCCCTGGGACAGGGGCGTGCGCGTTGCGCTCACTGCGGGAGGCGTGCGTGATGCTGCCGCGCGTTTTGAATGGCTGAGCATTACGCCTGTGCGCTGAGCGTAAATTTTATCTCTCTGGGCGCAAAGCTTATCTTTGGAATCTTAAATTCTTCGGGGAGAAGAGACATGAAATCTTTTATCAGGAATGGCAAGCGGGCCGGGATTATTCTCTTGTCTGTGCTATGCATGATGAGTTTACTGTTGGCGGGTTGCAAGAAAGGCTCCGGCGGCAAGGGCAAGAACGGCAAGCTCACGGTCGGCTTTGCGCAGATGGAGAACGACGGCCCCTGGCGTATTGCAGAGACCAACAGCATCAAGGATGAGGCTGCCAAACGCGCGGATAAATACGATCTGGTTGTCACGGATGCGCAGGGGCAGACGGCCAAGCAGGTCTCCGATGTGGAAGATTTAATCGCGCGTCGCGTGGACGCCATCTTTCTCGCGCCGCGCGAAGAGAAGGGCTTTAGCCAGGCTCTTCAGGCCGCGCGTGAAGCCGGCATCCCCGTTATCCTCGTTGACCGCGAGACGGAGGGCACGCCCGGGACGGATTTCGTCACGGTGCTCAAGTCCGATTTCGTCGAAGAGGGAAGACGTGCCGCAGAGTGGCTGGCGAAACAGACCAACGGCAAGGCCAGCATAGTGGAGTTGACGGGCACGCCAGGCTCTTCGGTCGCGCGCGACCGCTCGCAGGGTTTTAGGGATGAGATTGCCAAGCATCCCGAAATGAAGATTATAGATTCGCAGACCGGCAACTTTACGCGCGCCGAAGGCCAGAAGGTGATGCAGAATATCATCCAATCGAAAGGCAACGAGATTACGGCTGTCTACGCGCACAGCGATGAGATGGCAATCGGCGCGATACAGGCGCTCAAGGCCGCCGGAAAACAGCCCGGCAAGGAGATCATAATTGTCTCGGTTGACGGCGAAAAGGCCGCGCTCGAAGCCATCATGCGCGGCGAGATGAACGCGACGGTCGAATGCAACCCGCGTTTTGGTCCAATCGCCTTCGACTCTCTCGAAAAACATTTAAAAGGCGAAAAGCTGCCGCCAAAGATTATCAACCAGGATAGATTCTTTGACGCCGCCAACTCCGCCAAGTTCGTCAACGAAGCATTCTAAAAACAGTCTGGAGTCCGGAGTCTAGGAGTCATGAGTCAAAAGCCCAAAGCTTTTGTTTTCAGACTCCAGACTCTCGGACTCTCGGACTCTCAGACTTTTAACTTATGAGTGAAGCAAATCCTGTCCTCCGTATGGAGGGAATCACGAAAGTCTTTAACGGCATTCCGGCTTTGTCGAATGTTGACCTGGCGCTCAAGCGCGGAGAGGTTCACGCGCTGGTGGGGGAGAACGGCGCGGGCAAGTCTACGCTCATCAAGATTATGACGGGCGCGTACAGGCGCGACGGCGGGCAGATGTGGCTCGAAGCAGAGCCCGTGGAGTTTCGCACGCCGGAAGAGGCGCAGGCCGCAGGGGTGGTCGCCGTTTACCAGGAGGTCAACCTGCTGGCTTTCCGCACCGTGGCCGAGAATATTTTTCTGGGCCGCGAGCCTCGCAAGTTTGGACTCATTGACTGGAAACGTATGAACGCGGATGCGGGCGCGCTGCTCAACAAGCTCGGTCTTGAGATTGACCCGCGCGCCGTCCTGGGCCAGCTCAATATTGCTCTCAGGCAGATGGTGGCGATTGCGCGCGGCGTCTCGTTCGGCGCGAAGGTGGTCGTGTTGGACGAGCCGACCAGCTCTCTGACCGAGCACGAGGTAGGGATTCTTTACGATGTCATTCGCCGTCTCAAGGCCGAAGGAACGGCGGTCGTTTATATCAGCCATCGCTTCGACGAGCTGTATGCCGTCTGCGACCGCGTTACTATCCTGCGTGATGGCAAGCTCGTCGGCACGCGCGCTCTTGAGGGTCTGGAAAAGCTGGACCTGGTTTGCATGATGCTCGGCAAACAGCGCGAAGAGTTGCGGCAGGGAACGACCGCCTTCAGGCAGCACGAAGCGAAGAGCGACGAACCGCCGCTCCTGCGCGCATCAGACCTGACGCGCGGGCGCAAGCTCAATCATGTGACGGTCGAAGTCGGGCGCGGCGAGATTGTCGGGATGGCTGGACTGCTCGGCTCCGGGCGCACAGAGACGGCGCGCGCCATCTTCGGCGCAGACCCTCTTGAGAAGGGCACTACTTATCTCGAAGGCAAGCCTCTCAAGATTAGCAGCATCGGCAACGCGATTGACGCGGGGCTGGCTTTCCTGACCGAAGACCGCAAGGCCGAAGGGATTATCCCGGAGCTTTCCGTGAGGGAAAATCTGACGCTCGCGGCCTTGCCGACGCTCTCGACGCTCGGCGTCGTCTCAAGCGCCAAGCAGCAGGAAGTAGTCGAGCGCTTTATGAAGCGGCTCGGCATCAAGGCCGCGAGCGCGGACCAGAAAATCAGCGAGCTATCAGGCGGCAATCAACAAAAGGTCCTGCTCGCGCGCTGGCTCTGCCGCAATCCGAAGTTTCTCATTCTGGACGAGCCGACGCGCGGGATAGACATCGGCGCGAAGGGAGAGATTCAGGCGCTGATTAACGAGCTGGCCGAATCCGGCCTCGGAGTCCTGATGATCTCTTCGGAGCTGGAAGAGCTGGTCGAGGGTAGCTCTCGCGTCATCGTCATGCGCGACGGGCAGAGCGTCGGAGAGCTTCGCGGGTCAGACATCTCGCAGCAGAAGATTATCCACACGATGGCCGAGGGAAGCGCACAGGCCGCAGCGGTAGAGCCTGCCGCGCCAGGCGAAGGAGCATGAGAGATGAGTGCGACGACCATCAACGAGGCTGACCGAAGACGAAGCGCGCTGGGGCGTCTGATTGCGCTCGGCCCGACCTACGGCGCTCTCATCGCGCTCATTCTGCTCGTCCTCTTTAACGCCGTCTTCACCAGAAATTTTGCGACTGCGAGTAATCTCTGGAACATACTGCAACTGGTCTCGACGACCGTCCTCGTCGCCATCGGGATGACGCTCGTTATCGCCACGCGCGGGATAGACCTTTCGGTCGGCTCCGTGATGGCAATCGCTTCGGCGCTGGCCGCGACCTCTCTTGAGATGGGCGTCGCCGTGGCCGTGCTGCTGGCACTCGCCGCCGCCTTTGCGGTCGGAGCTTTTAACGGCGCGCTTGTCTCAGGCTTTCGGATTCAACCGATTATCGTCACGCTGGCCGTCCTCATCACGGGGCGCGGGGCGGCGCAGGTCCTCAGTCGCGGAGGCCAACTGATACCCTTCAACAATCCTGCTTTCGAGTTCTTAGGCAAAGGTTATATTGGTCCGGTGCCGGTCCAGGTCCTCTTGATGTTGTTGATTATCGCGGCGGCCATCTTCGTCATGCGCGCCACGAGCTTTGGTCGCTACGTGATGGCGGTCGGAGGCAACGAGGCCGCGGCGCGTCTCGCTGGCATCAAGGTCCATCGCACGAAGATTATTGTCTATGCCATCAGCGGGCTTTTGGCCGGACTCGCCGGACTGATCGAGACGGCGCGTCTGGGCGCGAGCGATGCGGCCAAAGTCGGACTCTACATAGAACTCGATGCCATCGCGGCGGTGGTGGTCGGCGGAACTCCCTTGACGGGTGGGCGCGCGACCATCATCGGGACGGTCATCGGCGCGCTCATAATGCAGGTCATCACGACGAGCTTTAACATGCGCGGCATCCCTTATTCCTGGTCGCTCGTCCTGAAGGCCGCGATTATTCTCATAGCAGTTTATATTCAGAGACCAAAAGTCGCTTGAGTCGCGGCAGGAGGAACGAAGCGAAAGCTATGAGCCAGGCAACCACGACCATCAATGAACAGGGTTCGACGCGCGGGCGCACGATGAGAGCCAGGCTCACTTCCCTGGTCCAGAGGCAGGGCGCGCTCGTCGCGCTCGCGCTCGTCTGCATCTTTGCCGCCATCCGTTACGACAGTTTCCTGACCGACTTTAATATCACCAACGTTCTGCGTCAGAACAGCATGCTCGGTCTCGTCGCGCTCGGCATGACCTTTGTGATTTTGACTGGCGGGATAGACCTTTCCGTCGGCTCGCTCCTGGCCGTCGCGGGCGTCATCGCGGCCAACCTCGCGGGGCGCGGCACGCTTCTAGCGGTCCTCGCGGCAGTAGGCTTTACGGCGGCGCTCGGGATGGTCAACGGCCTCGTGATCGCGAAGGCGCGGATACAGCCCTTTATCACGACGCTGGCGATGATGATTGCGGCGCGCGGCCTCGCGCTGGTTTACACGGGTGAGCAATCGGTGAGAGTCGAGCGCGTCTCGGAGAGCTTTAACTGGCTCGGTCGCGGGATGATTGGTCCAATTCCCGCTCCGGTCCTGCTTCTCGTCCTGGCCTTCGCCCTCGCCTGGGTCGTGCTCAACTACACGCGCTTTGGAAGGCATGTCTACTCGGTTGGAGACAACGAAGAGGCCGCGCGCCTGATGGGTCTTAACGTGAGCCGCGTGATCCTCTGTGTTTATACTTTGAGCGGTGCGCTCGCGGGATTGGCGGGCGTGATCCTCGCCTCGCGTCTGGGCGCGGGCCAGCCTGTCGCCGGAACGGGGTGGGAATTGGACGCGATTGCGGCGGTCGTGGTCGGCGGCACACTCCTCACGGGCGGGCAGGGCGGCGTCGGCTCAACGCTCGTCGGCGTGCTGCTCCTCGGCGTCATCTTTAATCTCTTCAACCTGGAAGGGACGATCAGCCCCTGGTGGCAACTGGTCCTGCGCGGGCTGATTCTGCTGGCCGTCGTGATTATTCAAAACCGCTTGAGCGCGCGCAAGTGATTCTCTCATCAAGATAATTCTCTCGTTCGGTGAGGTGTTTAGAGAACATGGCGGGTGTTCGTTATAGCCGGGCTGAGATTGAAGCCTTCACGCAGCAGGTGCTTGATGAAGGCTTCTGCGTTCTGCCAGAGCATTTCCCCAGGGACACGCTGGAAAGATGGCGCGAGGCGTTTCTGCCTCTGCTTGAGACTCACATCGAGCGTGAAGGCGACTTGCAGAATCGCGGTCCGGCGCGCTTTTACGTGACGCTTCCTTTCAGAGAGCCTTTCGCAGACCCCGCCGTCTACGAAGACGAGGATGTGCTGCGGATTGTCTTTGGACTGGTCGGCGAGGATGCCGTGATGTGCCAGTTGGCGACGGACACGCCGCTCATAGGGTCGCAGTATCAGGATGTGCATCGGGATGCGCCGCCGCTCTTTCCGGAAACCCACAGCGAGACGCCGCCCTTTCAACTGGCAGTCAATTTTCCGCTCGTTGACCTGAGCCTTGAGAACGGGCCGTTCGAGATTGCGCGCTCGACGCACATGATCTCGAAGGAGGAGGGCTTGCGTCGTCTTGAGACAGGCGAAAGCAGGCTTGAGCCGCTCGTCATGCGTCTGGGCGATTGCATGATACGCGACGTGCGCGGTCTTCATCGCGGCACTCCAAACCGGACCAGCGCGCCGCGCCCGATGGTCGTCATAGGCTACAGCCGACGCTGGCTCTTTCGTCCCGAAGTCAACATCCGCCTGCCGCGAGCAGCTCTCGCAAACTTGTCCGAGCGCGCACGCTTTTTACTGCGATTCAACCCCGTCGTCGAATCCCTTGATGAAGAGCCGGGCACGGAAATCTACCAGGCTTATGCCTATTAAGGCACAGGGGGCGGAAGCGAGTAAGAGGAGGCCGTGGACAATGGCAAACAGCAGCAGTCAGATAGGCGCAAAGCGCAAAGCATCGCAGACCGGGCAACGGGGTCGTTCCTCTGCTGGCGCTCTCAGTTGCCGTCGCAAGTTCCTGCGATTCTTCCCCAACGGATTCGAGGATGAGAAATATCTGGACTGGGAAAGAAATTATAAGTGGGAAGCGCACGAGCAATGGAACGAGATGCTGCCGCGCGCGGAGTATCGCGCTTTACTCGGCGCGGGTGAGTTTGCGGAGATCGCCGCGCGCGCCGTTCGTATAGAATCGCGGACCAATCTTCTCTTCTCGTTCGAGAAGATGGCGCTGCGCGATGCCGTCAAGTCAAAAGAGGGTGCTCGGTTCTTCGCAAGCGGCCTCTACGATTTTCTCTACGGCGCTGGCGGCACGGAGCGTAAGTTCCGGCGCTGGTGCGAAGTGGTTTCGGCGTTGCCGCGCAAGCAGACGCGCATCTTCAACTGGCCCGTCGTCACGGTCTTTGGTTTTATCGCGCTGCCCGAAACGCACATCTTCCTCAAGCCGAATGTGACGCGGACGGCGGCGCGCGAATACGGCTTCGATTTCCAATACCAATCCAGGCCCTCATGGGAAACCTACGCCAGCCTCCTGCTGTTTGCCGAAACGGTCCGGCACGATCTTCTGGATATGAAGCCACGCGACATGATAGACATTCAATCCTTTATCTGGGTGCAGGGTTCGGACGAGTATGAAGAGTAAGCTCAAGAACCTTTGATAACCATTCGCAATGGTCCACTTTTCATAACTTCCTCTTCTTAGTGCCTTGCGCGTCTGCGGTGGCGAGTTCATGGTTTGAATATAGAATTATTGGTTGACATTTGCATGAGACAATAATAGGTTTCCTACACATCAAGCGGTCTTCCCGTTGCTGACCGGAAACTTCCGGCTTTGTCAGCATCGAGCGTATAAATCACTGCGGCCTCTCATACTTGCTTAAACAGTTATCCTTCTAGTTCACACAAGGCGCCGGATTATTTGTCATCAAAGTAGTTTCACTGCTCGCCACCTTGACGCGGCGGGAGGTTTTCGTTGAACCCACAGCCAGCCAGACAGGACCAGACGAGCCATATGATTACATTCCCGAACGGCAATCCGGCGCGGCTCGTGACGGCCTCGCCCGAAGCGAGCGCGCGAGGGCTATTGGAAGAACTCGGCTTCGGACAGCCGAAGAGTTTGATAATGTTGACGGGCGGCGCGGACGAGCTTGACGATGCTCTGAAAGCGCAGCTGGACCCTCTCTTTGTCAGCATCGCGCGGGCCGCCGCGGAGTTGGGCGCGCTGATTATTGACGGCGGCACTTCCGCCGGAATCATGCAGATGATGGGCCGCAGCATGGCCGAGCAAAAGCGCAAGACGCCTCTCCTGGGCGTCGCGCCGCGGGAACAGGTTTCGTATCCGGGTGGACCGGTTGAAGCAGAGGTTGAAGGCAAAGTGGCGCTTGAGCCAAACCATTCTCATTTCGTGCTGGTCGAGGGAAAGGATTGGGGCGACGAGGTCGAGACGATGTACGGGCTGGCCGAGGAGTTGTCAAGATCAGTTCCTGTCTTAACCCTCCTCATCAACGGCGGCCCGGTCGCCAAGCAGGAGTTGTTAGAGAGCGTTCGGCGAGGCTGGCCCATTATCGTCATAGAGGGAAGCGGGCGGCTGGCGGATGAGGTGGCCCGGCTCTGGCGAGAGAAGTCCGAGCCGGAAGAGTCTGCACAGTTAGCCGAAATCAAAGACCCTCAACTGGTCCAGATAATCGCAGAGGGCAGAATACATCTCTACTCTTCAAACGCGGCGGCCTCCGATTTACAACGCCTGATGCTGCAACTCGGCGGCGACCATACACTAAGGACGGCCTGGGAACAGTTTGCGCTCTATGATTACAACGCGGGGCTACACCAGACGGGCTTTAAAAGGCTGCTGCTGGCGATTCTGATGCTGGGAGTCGCGGGAACTGTGCTGGCGCTGACGCAAAAGCAGTTGGTCCTGTGGACGGGCGGGACGGGCAGATGGGGTTCTCTGGCAGCCTCGCTGCGTCCCTTCATCGTCCTGATTCCCATCACGACTTCCGTGCTGCTGGCGGCCAACAATCGCTTCCAGGCGCGTAAAAAATGGATTCTGCTGCGTGGCGGCGCTGAAGCTTTGAAACGCGAAATCTATCGCTATCGCACGCGGACCGGAAGCTACAACAATCAACAAACGGCTGCCTCAAGTGTCTCGCGCGAAGTGACGCTGGCGCGGCAGGTCGTGGCGATTAATCGCAGCCTCAGCCGGACCGAAGTTAAAAGCTCAGCTCTGAGGCCCTATCAAGGCACGATTCCGCCGGAGATGTTTGGCGCGACCAAATCCGATGACGGCTTTAGTCAACTGACGCCGGAGCGCTATCTGCTGATTCGTCTCGGCGACCAGATTAATTACTACGAAACCAAGACCAACACGCTTGAGCGCAGATTGAAGCGTTTGCAGTGGACCATCTACATCACAGGCGGCGTGGGTACATTCCTCGCGGCGATGGGGGCGGAGCTGTGGATTGCCTTGACGACGGCCCTTGCCACGGCCCTCGCGGCCTATCTCAGCCAAAATCAGATAGAAGATACGCTGATGAGCTATAACCAGGCGTTGTCGGACCTGCACAACGTGCGGTCATGGTGGACATCGCTTACGGATGCGGAGCGACGGGACCAGTCGAACATAGATAATCTGGTTGAGCAGACGGAGAAGATTCTCGAAGGCGAGTCAGTCGGATGGGTGCAAAAGATGCAGAATCCTTTGGCAGAAGAGCGTAAGACCGATGGAGGCTGAGCTTCGGCGATAATCTTTCCGGCTCGATGCCAGACCCGCTATATTGTTTGACTGCCCGCGCGTACAAAAAAGAGGCGCGAGCAAGAAAGCATATTTCGCGTGGTGTTCTAAAAATTCATTCTGGCGCAAAAGCTTCTCCCTCAAGATTGGACCTGTCCGCAGGCTCTCACGCCGGAGGTTGGACGACCCTTTACCCTCCACTGCTCTCTCACGGGAGGTACGGAAGATGGCCCTGATACCAGGCTTCGATGAAGACCTCTTTATTAGCTACGCTCACATAGACAATCAGCCTCTGGCGGAGGGCCTCGAAGGTTGGGTTGAAACCCTCCACGAGCGGCTGCAAATTCGTTTAGAGCAGATTATCGGCGAGCGCGTGCAAATCTGGCGCGACCGCAAGCTTCAGGGCAACGACATCTTTGCCGATACTCTGGTCGCACAAATCGGGCGCGTCGCCATCCTCGTCTCCATACTCTCGCCGCGTTATGTCAAGAGCGAGTGGTGTCTGCGCGAGCTAAACGAGTTCAGCCGCTGCGCGGAAATAAACGGCGGGCTACGCATCGGCGACAAGTCTCGCATCTTCAAAGTAGTCAAGACACACATCCCGCTTGAAGATCATCCGGCGCAGCTACAGGGTCTGCTCGGCTACGAGTTTTTCGAGTATGACCCGTCAAGAGGACGCGCCAAAGAGTTTAGCTCCGAAGTTGCGCCCGCCCGCGACATACGCTACTGGGAGAAGCTCGACGATTTGGCCTACGACATCAAGCTGCTGATAGAGACTATGCAGCGCGCCAGCCCCTTGCCCCTCACACAGACCGCGATAGCCGAGCAAGCCAGAGCGCAGGGCTTGAATACTTCAGGCACGGCCAACACTGCCGCGCGCCTTTCGGCAAGCTCGACTGACGTGACCATCTACCTGGCCGAAACTACTTCGGACCTGGGTGAAGAACGCGACCAGATCAAGCGCGAGTTACAG
>DASWMI010000079.1:0-19493 GCA_036399835.1 Pyrinomonadaceae bacterium
AGGCATTCAAGGCTGGCAAGGTGAAGCTTGCAGACTTTGTTGGAGAGCAGCGGTCGAGGCGCTGGGGCAAGTCTCGTTATACGAAGAGCCTGATAGAGGTTCTAGGCTCTCAATAGCTGGTTTGAAACCAGTTGTTTGAAACAATGCTTTTCGAGGTTATATACCTGACGCACCCAAAGCCGGATACTTATTGGTGGTAATAAGTATATTACTAATAGTAACTACTCTCCGCATTGCCTGATTCTTCACCTCATTTGAGGAGAAAAAACGAGCAAGGTTCTTTAATCCTGCATGTATTCCTATAGCATATAACTACAGTTACACACCCCTGCAATCTTCTCTTCACCCGTGAAAAGAATATCTTACTTATCCCAAAGCGGAGCCACCCCTCCGAAAATTAAATCCCGCCTTTCCTTTAATCTCCATCCTGCATAGCCGCGAATGCATGCGGCACATTCTGCCCGGGCGGTGCCCGGAGCAAAAAACATTTGGAGCGGTGCTCGAATGGCAACATTTCGATTGAAGAAACAGGTCGCAAAGCTCGACGAGGTGCAGGAGGCATATCGCGGAGCTTATGTCGAAAAGGACGGGGCATTTCATCTCGATCCAGCCAAGCTGGAAGAGATTGAGTTCGATGACAAGGCGGAACTGGCCGGCGCGCTTGAGAACGAGCGCAAAGAGCGCAAGCGGTTGGCGGAAGAGGCCAAGAAATACAAAGACCTTGACCCGGAAAAGGCGCGCGCGGCTCTCCAGAAGCTTAATGAGCTTGATGAAAAAAACCTCACGGACAAAGGCGAGTTCGACCGGCTGCTGAAGAAGCGCTCGGACGAATTCGATGTGCGAGAGACCGAGCTGAAACAGCAGCTCGAAAGCCTGACCGGCAAGCTCAATCAGTACGAGCTGATCAATCCCGTGCGTGAGGCGGCTCTCAAAGCCGGCGTCCTGGCTGATGACATCGAGGATGTCCTCAAGATTACAGGGCACAGGTTCAAGCTCGTCGAAGGCAAGCCCGTCGTGCTCGACAAGGACGGCGACCCGAGCAGTCTGACCCTGGAGAAATTCTGGGGCGAAGAATTCAAATCGCAAAAGCCGAAGTTCTACGGAGCTTCGGGCGCTGGCGGGAGCGGTGCTCCGGCGGGTGGCACTGGCGGCGGTTCAGGCGGAGCCAAGACCGTCAAGCGCGGCGACTTCGACAAGATGGACCCGGCCCAGCAGGCCCAGTTCGTCAAGGAGAAGGGCGTCATCACCGATTAATCCCTTGAGCGCCCAAAGTGCGCGCGCAGGGATTGTAACCAAAGAAGGAAAGAGTAAAGAGTCATGTCGAACACACTGACAAATTTGATTCCCGATCTTTTTGAGGCCCTCGACGTGGTCTCGCGCGAGCTGGTCGGATTTATTCCCGCCGTCACGCTCGACGCGAATGCCGAGCGCGCGGCCCTCGGTCAGACGATCCGTATCCCCATCACGCCCGCCGCTTCGGCGAGCGATGTCACGCCCGGCACGACCCCGCCCGACGATGGCGACCAGACCATCGGCAATACCAGCCTCTCGATCACCAAGTCGAGGGTGGTTCCTTTCCGCTGGACTGGCGAAGAGCAGAAGGGCATCAACAGCGGCCCGGGCTACAAGAACATCCGCGTGCAGCAGATCGCGCAGGCGCTGCGCACGCTCGTCAACGAGGTCGAATCGGACGTTGCCCTGCTTTACAAGCGCGCCTCGCGCGCCTACGGCACGGCCGGCACGACGCCTTTCGCGTCGAACCTCTCCGAAGCCGCGCAGGTCCTGAAGGTCCTGAAGGACAACGGCGCGCCCGAAGGCGACCTGCACCTCGTTATCGGCACGACGGCCGGCGCGAACATGCGCAGCCTCGCGCAGCTCAATAAGGCCAATGAGGCCGGCGGCGATGACCTGCTTCGTCAGGGCGTCCTGCTGAACCTCTTCGGCATGATGATCCGCGAATCGGCGCAGGTGAAGGCGCACACCCAGGGCACGGGTGCCAACTACCAGGTGAATCACGCGGCCTACGCCGCCGGTGACACCGACATCACGGTCGATACGGGCACGGGCACCATCGTCGCCGGCGACATCGTCACCGGCGCAGGCGACTCGAACAAGTATGTTGTCGGCTCGGCGCTGGCAGCCAACGTGTTCTCGCTCAATAAGCCGGGCCTTCGCCAGGCGCTCGCCGATAACGCGGCGATCACGGTCGGCAGCAGCTACGCCGCGAACATGGCCTTCCACAGAAGCGCCATGATCCTGGTCGCGCGTCCGCCCGCACTGCCGGAAGAGGGCGACATGGCCGATGACCGCATGATCGTCACCGACCCGCGCTCGGGCCTCTCCTTTGAGGTCGCGATGTACAAGCAGTATCGCCGCATCCGCTATGAGGTCTCGCTCGCCTGGGGCGCCGCGAACATCAAGCCGGAGCACACGGCCATCCTGCTCGGCTAATCAGGGCCATCTGGCAGCCGTTGCCAGATAGACAGAAGAGGCGGGATGAGGAAAGGCATTGGAGTGCTCCTCCTCATCCCGCTCTTCAACTTCGCGAAAGGCAAGTAATGAGTCAGATAGAGACCGTCAAGGTCGAGCTGCCCGACGGCGACTACACGATCATCAATAAGTCTGATTTCGATCCATCGCGGCATACGCTCTTCAGCGAGGAGAAAGATGTCGCCACGCAGCCGAGTGTCGCTCCGGTAGGTACAGCCAGGACGCGCAGGCAGAGAGCAGACAGCAAGTAAATGGGGCTTGAAGACGCAGAGATAGTTACAGCGGCAGAAATCTGCGGCGAATTGTACGAGGCCGTGCAGTTCAACGCAGGCTCTCTGACCGCCGGCCAGTTGGCCTCTCTTCGCGTGGACATCACGACCTGGAACTCGATTCGCGACAAGCACCTCAATCTCAAGGACGTTGACCTCGGCACAAAGGCCAAGCGCGCGGCCATCAGAGAGCGCGTGCGGCGAATGCTCTGGTTCGACGATTCGAGCAGCGTGAGCATCCGGATGGTGAGGGGATGAGCGAATACAGCGACGCAATCGAGGAAGCGCGCGCCGAACTGGCAGAGGTCGCGGCTGATGTCCTGCTCGACACCTGCACGCACAAGCGGCCTCCTGTCCCGCAGCCCGTAGGCGGAGGCGAAGAGGATGAGCCGGAGACGATAGAAGAGGACGTGCCCTGCGAAGCCGAGCCTTTGAGCGTGTTTCAGAGGGTCGTCGCGCAGAGCATCAACGCTTCGGCCACGCATAAGATCAAGCTCCCGGCCACAAAGCAGCTTCAGCCGATGGACCTGCTCATAGTCGCCGAGCGGGGAGCGACTCCGGAGCAGACCTTTCAGGTCTTCGGCGACATCACCAAGCCTCAAGACCTCTGGCGATTCGTGCTGGGCACTCTGCAGTAAACGATATGGCTAACGAAACGGTACAGCTCAGAAGCAATGTCGGCAACGTGAAGGAGGCCGTGCACGAGATGGCTGCCAGGCTCATTAACCAGGTGGCTCACGGTACGAAAGAAGACGCGATCGAGGGAGCGCCGGAAGACACGGGCTTTTTGAAAAGCAAGATCGAAGTGACCGAGGAGGCGACGCCGGAGAAACCCCAGGCAAAGCTCGAATCGGGCGCGCCCTATTCCGAGCCGGTCAACTTCGGCCATCACACCAGAAGCGGCAGCTTCGTCGCGGCCGACCCATTTTTTACGAGCGCCGTCGAGCGCGCGCCCGCGAGGGCCGCAGAGGCGGCTGAATCCATGAGGAACTGATGAGTGTTTCTGATTTGATTGCGGTTCCTCTGTTCTTTGCAAAGCGGCTTGCTGAAGGCGCGAATGTCGTCGCCTTAATCGGCGACCGCGTTTATGACGGCGACATCCCGGATGTCACCAGGACGTTTGATCCCTACCCGTGCTGCCTCGTCGCCTATCAGGGGGGTGCCGACACGCAGACGACGAACGCAAGGCGCGTTATGGCGAAGCCGCTCTATCTGGTCGAGCTGGTGACGAAAGGCCCGCTGACGACCGGCTTCAAAGCCGCTCTCAAGGAGATGGACGATCTCCTGCAGCAATGCACGAATTATGAGCACGAGGATATTCCGAACTTCTTCTTTCATTCGTGGAGAGAGCAGGCCAGCTCGAGGTCGAGCATAGACACGGCCATCGGCAAGTTCAAATTCAGAGGCGGGTTCTATCGCGTCGAAGCAATTCCGACAAATTAAGAGGAGTGAGAAGAGATGAGCGCAAACGCAACAGTTAACCAGGTCGTCCTGATCGGCGACCAGGCAGCGGCGGACACACCGGTCACGCCTGACATGCAGTTCTCCGGGCTGAACGTGGATTTCGACGAGCAGCTTGAGACCAACTTTTATCGGCCGGCCGGTTCGAAGGTCAACAAGATGGGCGTCCTCAATGATGTCTCATCGAAGGGCACCTTCAACGGCGTTCACTCTTATAGGGAAGCCATCTGGCCATTCGAGTCGTATGTCGGATCGGGCGGCGGACCCGATACGCTCGCCGGCGGCGGCAAGAAGTGGCGGTATAAGCCCTCTCTTGGCGACGTGGACCCTTACGTGCTCTTCACGATCCAGAAAGGCTCCAAGCAGCGCGGCCGCCAGGTCAATGACATCCTCTTCAACTCTATCCAGATCGCTCTCTCGCGCAAGGGCGTAAACATCTCCGGCAACATCCTCGGCAAGGGTGTGACGCCCGGCGTAACGATGAACCTTGAACGCAATGAGGTTCAGAGTCTTGCCAAGACGGGCACGCCGACCGCCGGCACCTTCACCCTGACCTACTCGGGGCAGACCACGTCGGCCATTGCTTATAACGCCTCGGCCGCGACCATCAAGGCCGCGCTCGAAGCCCTCTCGAATATCGCCGTCGGCGATGTATCGGTGAGTGGCGGTCCTCTGCCAAATACGGCGGTCGTCATCACCTTCAAGGGCGCCCTCGGCAACACGAACGTCGGCGCGATAACGGTTGATTCGACCAGCGTCACCGGCGGCACGTTCGCCATCACCACGACCACGCAGGGCAACGCGGGCGCGACCGAGATTGCCCCGATGCCCATCGCAGGCAAACAGGTCAGCCTCTTCCTGGATGATGCATACGGCGACATCGGCACGACGCAGCTCACGGACAACTTCTCCTGCCAGATCAACCTGCCCGACAAGTACCGGCCGAAGTCCGTCATGAATCGCGACCTGGACTCTTACAAAGAGCCGGTCGAGCAGCCGATGGAGCCGACCTGCGTGCTGACGATGGAGGCCAATTCTTTCAGCGATGCGCTCTACGCTGCGGCCAAGGCCGGCGACCTGCCGACGCAGTACCTGCGCATTGACGCAGAGGGCATCGTCATCGGCGGCGGAGTCACGGACCCCTTCCAGTGGGTCTTCGACGTGCCCCTCAAGCTTCAGGGCGCGACCGAGAACGGCGATTCCGACGGCGTTGATTCTTACACCTTCACTTTCCAGATCGTCGAGGATGACGACATGGGGTCGTTCTTCGACACCTACTTCGTTAACGACATAGCGAGTCTCTAATGGAACTATCAACGCTGGCTCACGCTCCCGAATTCCTGGACAACCTCGTCACTGAAAAGTTTGAGGCTGCGGGCGAGAGCGTGGACATCACGGTCAACATAGACGCCTTTACGAGCGTCTTCTGGCGTCGCATCTCGGCGCAGATTAGAGACAGGTATCTCGGGGGCGTAAAACCCGACGGGCAGAAGTCTGCGAAGAGCAGGAGGGGCAAAAGGGGCGCGCCTGCTAAGCCAGAGCCTGACGAAGCATTCAAAGGGCTGCACAGTCCTTTCGAGCTGATGGCGCTTGAGGATGACCAGGAGCGGACCATTTACGTGGACCTGCTGCTGACGCCGGGCATCCCCGGCCAATCGCCCGTTCTAGTTGACTGGGGCGTGAAGCTCGATGGCCTGCCCATTAAGCCTTCGCGCGAGGTCCTGATGGGAATGCCGACGCCCGCCGTGCGTGCGCTGTGGCTCTTCTGCAGGAGGCTGGCGGACACCGTAAAAAAGCTTCCGACCCGAAAGACAAGTCCCAGCAAGACGACCGAAGAGACTACAGAAGATGGCTCGTCAACCAGGGATTAGGGCGGGAGAAATTCTTTAACACGCGCAAGCCCGCTTATGTGAGCAGGCACAAGATAGCGCGCTCTCTGGGCGTATCCGTCCCGGCATTGAAAGCGGTTCCGGACCACTACCAGGAAGAGGCATACACCATTTTGCGCGCAGAGTTTGAAGCGCGCAGGGAGATCGCAGGGGAGCTGGACATCCCGATTCATCTGGTCGTCTTACCTGAATTCTAAATGAGGCTTTGAAAAGTGGAACTCGGAACGCTCATTCAATATTTCAAAGCCGATACGTCAGACTTCGATGCAGGCCTGGCGCGTTCCGACCGCAATCTTAAATCCTTCCAGAATAGCTCTCGCAGCATCATTCAGGACATCACGGGCCGCTTTCCTCTCGCGGGCCGTGCAAGCCAGGCTCTCGCCGGCGACCTCCTGCACATGGCCGATTCGGGCGAGAAGGCCGTGCAGAAGGCGCAGCGGCTGCGCGAACAACTGCGCGGACTCGAAGACCAGGCCCTCAGAGTTAAAAACCGCTTTTCTGATTTCAACCAGACCCTGAAGATTAACTTTGGCGGGCAGATTGACACTAATTTCCTCAAGCAATTCAGGCAGGTGGAGGATTACGCGAGCCGCGTGGAGATGCTCCACTCAAAGGGCTTCAGCTCTGATTACATGAGCAAGGTTGAGCGCGCGGCCTTCCAGTTCACAAAGCTGGAGAGGGACGGCGGGAAGGCCCTCGACCTCATCGCCGGCAAGTCTTCCAAAGTTACTCAGGAGCTGTCAGAGGTCGAAAAGGCGGCAGCAAGCGCCTCGACCGGGTTTGGCGCGATGGCCGGCCCGCTGGGCATCGCCGTCGCTGGCGCCCTGGCTCTGGATGCTGCGCTCATTGCCGTCGGCGGCACGCTCGCCAAAGGCACTTACTCGCTGGTCAAGAGCACCAATGAGTATGCCGGAAATCTTCAGGACCTCGCGCAGAAAACAGGCATCAGCGTCGAAATGTTGAGCGTGCTCAAACTGGCGGCGGAAAACTCCGGCTCCAGCATTGACGGCGCGAATTCTGCGTTAGGCCGCTATCTTAAAGGCGTCTCCGATGTGAATCATGGCAACACCGAGCTTGAAAAGAAATTCAAGCAGGCGGGCTTCACAGCGCAGGACATGAAGGATGCCTATAAGAGTTCGGACGATGCCATTCGCATTCTGGTCCAGCGCATCGGGTCTCTCTCTTCAGAAGAGGACCGCCTCAACGCGCTCCAGAAGGTCGGCGTGCGTAACGGGCAGGACTTAAACGGCATTATCAGAGAGATGAATGGGAACCTGGCCGATTATGAGAAGACGGCAAAAGAGCTGGGCCTCGTCACCACACCGGAGCAGGCAATCGAGGCCGATAAGTTCAATGACACCCTTCATATTTTAGGATTGGAGTTCAAAGCGCTCGGTTTTCAGGTGGGCCGTGAGTTCACGCCGGAACTAACGCGTGACATGGAGCTGGTTGGCGATGCCATGAAGCGGGCCAAAGGCCCTGTTAGCGAATTCGCGCACCTGGCCGTGATGGAATTACACGGGGCAACGGTTGCCGTTGGGATTCTTTACGACACTGTAAAGAATCTTCCGCAAGCATTCAGGGAAGCCTCTTACTCTCCGGACCTGGCCCTTATTTACGCAGCGACTGACGCGGTTCGTGACAATCTCAAGCCCAGGAAATTTGATGTCGGCGGCGAACTGACCGGCAATGTTGGCAAGAGAGTGATCGGCGACGAAGAGGACAAGAGCCGCGAATCGAAGGCGCAGCGCGCCGCACGCCGCGCACTCGCTATCGAGGAAGTCGGCCTCCAGGAGCAGCAGCGCATCTACCGCGAGAAGCTTGAAGACGAAGAGCGGCTCTACCGCGAGAGCCAGCAGACGCTCTCGGACTACACGAGTCACAGAATCGCCGCGCTCAAAAAGCTCTACGAGGAAGAGAAGGCGGTCTTCGATAAAGAGCGCGCGCTGATTAACGCCAGCCGTCTCGAGCAGGGCGAGAAGGATGTGCGCCTGCGCCAGCTCAAGGAAAAAGAGGAGGCGGCCAGAAGTAATTATGAGCGGCAGGCAGGGACGGACGGCCAAATCCAGAAGGATGCCGACCGGAAAGAGTTTGAGAACAGGCAGCAGCACAATGCCGCATTGCTCCGTATCAAGGAGCAGCACTATCAATCCCTGAACCAGCTAGAGCAGCGCGCGGCACAGCAGGGTCTGACTACTTTCGTCGAGGCCGAAACGGCGAAATACAATCGCCAGCTCGAAATCCAGAAAGCGCAGGCCGAAGCCCTGACGGAGGCCCGCAACCGGCTCAAGCCGGAGACGGCGGGCTATAAACAGCTCGACGACCAGATCAAGGCAATCAACGATGCGCAGATGGATGGCCAGGAAGAGCACTTCCGGAATCTCGCGGAGGCTCGCCTCGCCGACCTGCAAAATGCGCAGCGCTACGCGCAGGGCCTTCGTGCCATCGGCGCGCAGATCATAGACATCAACCAGGAAGTCTATGCTCTGCAGACACGCGCCCTCGAAGATAATTCCTTCTATCGCAGCCAGGCCATCGAGCGCACACGCGTGCTCGAAGTCGCGCAGGCCCAGGAATCGCTCAGGCGCACGGCCGAAGACCTGAAAGAGCGGAAGGCAATCCTGCAGGCGGCCATTGAGGAAGAGAAGGCTCTGGCTGCGCGCTTGGCCTCTCAAATCACCGTCGAGAATCGCGAGCAGCTCAATAAGCAGATCGCGGACATTCAGGCCTCTTCGGAAAAGAAGCAGGCCGAGATAACGAAGACCAACGAGTTGATCGTCGCCAACGAGAAGGTGACGGCCGAGCGCATCGCCGAGATCAACAGGCAGGCCCAGGAGAAAATCCTTCAGAAGTGGCGCGAGATTGCCAGCGACATCACGGACGTGCTGGCGGATGCGATTGACGCAGGAGCAGAGAAGGGCGGTAAGGGCTTCTTCGAGAGCCTGGAGCGCAGCGCGCTCGATACTATTCGCAAGATAGAGCGCGAGCTGCTCAACTCGGCCATCATGACTCTTCTGAAGCCCGACGCGCCTCATCAGGGCAGCCAGGCGGGCGGCGTGGTCGGTGCCATTACCAACAAGATTCTTGGCTGGCTCGGCCTCGGCCCGAAAGACCAGCAGCAGGGCGAGGACGCCAACACGACCGCAGTCGCTTCCAATACGACCGCGACAGATAAGAACACGCAGGCTATCTACGCGCTGACGCGCGCGATCCAAAGCGGTGCCTTCCAGCCCGGAGGCCAGCAGAGCGCGGGCATCAGCGGGGGCTACTGGGC
This sequence comes from Pyrinomonadaceae bacterium, assembly GCA_036399835.1. Classification (GTDB taxonomy): domain Bacteria; phylum Acidobacteriota; class Blastocatellia; order Pyrinomonadales; family Pyrinomonadaceae; genus DASYML01. The sequence goes on from DASWMI010000079.1 coordinate 9,384, forward strand.
GGGGTTGGCGAATGCGCTTATCGGGAGCCTCGGCGGCGGGTTGTCCAGCGGCCTTTCGGGCGGCTTCGGCGGCGGAGCCTTGAGCGATGGCGGAGGCTACGGTGAAGTCGTCGGCTACTCCATCGCCCCGCCAACCATGACTCCGGGCCACGCCAACGGAGGCTCTTTCGGCCCGAATGAGATGTTTCCCGTCGGCGAGCAGGGCGAGGAGATGATCTACACGGGGAGCCAGAGCGGCGTGGTTGTGCCAAACCACAAGCTCAAAGGCGGGGGCGAGCAGATCGTCCATAAGACCTACAACCTGAATTTCGTGCTGCCGCCTGAGAATCGCCTGCCCGGACCCAATCAGCGCATGGTCGTCGGTCAAATGCTCGAACACTTGAAGAGCGCGGAGAATTAAGAGAGATGGCGGGAGCAGAGTTTCATGAAGTCCTGTTAGACATCGAGTATGCGCCCGGCGCGTCGGGCGGAGCCTCCTTCAGCAACTCACTGCTCGACGCTCCATCAGGCATCGAGCAGCTCGCCTCCAACAGTCTGAAAGACCGCTGGCGCGGCGCGATTGATTTCAACCTGCTCAGCCCATTTGGCATCGAGCAGTTGTATTCCTTCTTTCTCTGTCGCGGCGGGAATCGCTGCTGCTTCCGCTTCCTTCCTCCGCGCTTTAACACCTTCGATAACGACCTCATCGCGGTGGCCGACGGCACGGAAGAGAGTTTGTCGATTTATAGAGAATTTACGGACGGCCTCTACACCTATCGCAAGCGGATAGTGAAGCCAGCCTGGGGAACGATCTCGCTGACGCTGGACGGCGCGCTCGTCGGCTGCATTAACGAAAACGGCGTGCTGGAGCAGCCGACCTTCGGCGGTCCGGTCTTTGGCGAGTGGCCTCCAGCAGTAGTCGTTAATCTCGATTACACGACCGGGATCATCACGCCCACGAGCGGCAATATTACGGCGGGCGAGTGGCGCGTCTTCGCCGGGCAGTTTCATCTTCCCGTGCGCTTCGGCTCCGGCTCATTCAATGGCCGCTATGACAAGGTCGCCAACCAGTGGGGCGGTATCACGGTTGAGGAGGTCCTGCCGAAAACCATCGGCCTCTCTTAAAGACCCATGCCTTTATCACTTGAAATGCTTGCACACCTGGAAGGGAACCTGACCCTCGCCACGCTCTGGAGAGTCGCCCAGCGGCTACCGGACGGGACGGCGGGCGAAGTCATTCGCGTGTGCAATTACGACGAGGACATCGAATATCCGGCCGGCTCCGGCGAAATCTACACGGCGCTGCCTTTGAATCCGACTGAGGTGCAGCGCAAAGAAGGTCTCGCTCCCAACAACACGCAGACCCCGACGCCGCTCGTGGACCCGTTTACGACAGCGAGCCTGCTCAGGGGCAAGTGGCGTGAGGCGCGCGTCGAGAGAATGGTCGTCAACTTCGCGGACCTCTCGATGGGCATCGCCGAAAGGGATGTGGGCTTTATCGGCCCCGTGTCCATCAAGAACGGGGTCGCCGTGCCGGAGTTGCGGAGCCTCGCGCAACTCCTCAGCCAACCCATCGGCGAGAAGACGAGCGAGCGTTGCCGGTGGAAGCGCCTGGGCGGGGCGGGATGCAGCCAGCCGCTGGCAGATTACACGCACGCGGGCACGGTGACGGCCATCGAGGACCGCGAGCGCTTCACCGTGAGCGGGGGAAGCCTCGCCTCCCCCTACTTCGTGCGCGGCACGATCAAGTTTCTGAGCGGGGCAAATGAAGAGCTTGAAGAGGAGATCATCTCGCATGTGGGCGGAGCGCTCACCCTCTTTCTGCCGATGATTGAAGAGGTGCAAATCGGCGACGAGATTGAGATCGTGAAGGGTTGCGACCGCCGATGGCAGACATGCGTCACGTTCGTTAATCCGGACAATCCTTCGGGAACGAATATCGAGAATTTCAACGGGGAGCCATTCCTGCCAGGAAAGGACAAGGTCTATACCTACCCGCAGTGAGGCGGCAGATACTTGGACGGATTTGGACGGGAGCAGCATGCCGGAAGTCACACGAAAGCAGATTGTCGAGGCCGCACGCAGCTATATCGGCGTGCCTTACGTCGCCGGAGGGCAGGACCGCAGCGGCGTGAACTGCGCTGGCCTCCTGATCGCCGTCGGGCGCGACCTGGGCCTCTCAGAGCTTGAATTCGAGGGCCGGGCCAACTTCTCGAAAGACCTCTCCCTCGACGGACTCTTCAGCCTTCACATGGACAAGCTCCCAGATTGGAGAGATGCGCGCGAAGCGGATGTCGTCAGCATCGCGTATGAGAACGACCCGGAGCACTGCGTGATCGTCACCAAGGTTGATTGGTCAGGGATATACGGCGTCCACGCGCGCAGAAAATACGGCGTCATCGAGCACAGGTTTTACGGCAGGCTTTTGACGGGAGCAACTGCCGGCTACAGGGTGAGAGGGAAAGTTGATTAGGAAGCAGATCATCACTCTGGCTTTGGGCATCGCGCTATTTATCGCGTGGGCCTTGGACTATGTCATGGGCCTGCCGCGCGACGGGGAGATGCGCGCAGACCCCGTCTCTATTGGCGTCATGCTCGCCATCACGGCCATCACCTACACGGCCCAATACGGGCTGCAACGGCTTCTTGCGGGCAAGCAAAAGCCCTTGGAGCGCGGCAGGCTCAACGGCGGGCTGCAACTACAGGATTCCGATTTCGGGCTGTTCATCAACGAAATCTACGGCGGCGATCCGGGCGACGGCCTCGGCGGCGGAGTTAAAGTAGCGGGCATCATCCAGGATGCGAGCGAGATGCGCCGAATCGTCACGACCTCGCAGGAATCAACGGGAAGGGGCAAGGGTGGCGGCGGTGGCGGCGGCTCGACTCAGACCGTCAAGACGACCAAGTATTACATGGACCTCGACATCAAGTTCGGTCGCGGCCCCCTCGTCTTCAAAAAGATATGGTTCGTCACATCGGAGGGCATGAAGCTCGTCTACGACGTGACGACCGATTTTACTCAGACCGGCGTGATTGACCCGGACTTTCCGGCCGAAGACCCGCAGGACCACTTCTTACTGCCCGACCCGAAGCTGGGAGATGACAACCCGAAGTATCGCTTCAGCCATATCCCTGCGCCCGATCCACAGGGAACGATTGAAGGCACGATCGTCGCCGGAGGCTATTCGGCCATCCGTATCTATTCGGGCACTGGGACGCAGCTTCCCGACCCGCTTTTTGCTGGCATCAATGACGCCAAGTATGGCGCGCCCGCCGGGCAGATTGCATATCGAGGGCATGCGCATATCGTCTTCGAGAATGTGGATGTGAGCGGCGGCGTGCCGATCGTGCTCGCGCTCGTCGAGCACGCCGAACTCAAGACGCTGGATGCCATTCTGGAAGACAGGGCGAGGCGCGCGGGCGCTGACCCTTCCGATCTCAACTTCGCGGACCTCTCTGACATTCCCGTGCGCGGCTACGTCATCACGCAGGAGCAGGCGCCGCGCTCGGACATGGAGGAGTTGGCGAGAGTTTTCGACGCGAATTTCTTCGAGGACATAGACGGCACGATCACGGGCGAGCATCAGGACTATTCGACCGTCGTCGTGATTGACGATGACGAGATAGGCGCGCGCGCCAAGGGGGGCGACGAGTCATCGGCCAGCGCTCCACCGGATAAGGTGACGATTGAGCAGGCGCAGGCCACGACCCTGCCGACGCAGCTCCATTACCGCTTCCTTGATACGGGCAAAAATTACGATCCGAATAAGGCCACCGGACTCCGCCAAGTCACGACTTCGGAGAAGAACGAGACGGTTGAATTCCAGGTCGTGATGACCTTCGAGGAGGCCCAGAAGGCCGTTGACCGCGACATCCAAAAACTCTGGGCTGAGTGTGACATCTTCTCTTTCAACCTCTTTCCGAAATACGCGTATCTGAGACCCGGCCAGCGAATCATCGTGCCGAAAGATGGCGAACTCTGCACGGTCAAGCTCGAGGAAGCCAGCGGCGCCCTGCCCGGCCCTCGAAAGATGACCGCGCGTTCGCAGAAATCGCTCCCGGTCACGCTGCCTGTTTCCGGCGGCGGTTCACAGACGCCGAAGCCCGCCAACCTTCCGGCCAACACGGTCGCCACCTTCATGGACATCCCGCGCCTGCTGACGCAACAGAATGTGCCGGGCTTTCTTGTGGCCGCAACACCGAAAGACTTGCAGGGCGGCGCTTATGAATGGACTGGCGCAACGCTCTGGGTTGATAAGGGCGATGGACCAAAGCAGATCATGGAGTTTGATGCGCCGGCGACGATGGGGCGCGCGGTCGGCGTGTTGCCTGACGTGCCCGGAGGCTGGAGCGAGGGCGACTGGGACGATACGAGCACCGGAGCGGTTGATCTCTTCGGCGACAAAGAATTGCAGACGACCAGCGATGACGAGGTGCTCGACGGCGCGAATGTCTTGGTCTGGGGCAACGAGGTCATCGCATTCGTCAATGCCGTGAAAGTGGGCGGCTATCCGAACAGGTGGACCGTGAGCCGTCTTCAGCGAAAGTTGAAGAGCACGGGCGCTGCCTCGTCAACCCACGTTGACGAGGAGCGCGTCTGCCTGCTCGATGCTGCCGTCAAGTTCGTCAAGGTGGATGTCTCAGAGAAGGATAAAGAGCGGACCTACTGGGCACCCACAAACGGCCAGGCGCGCGCCGATGCCGCGCCCATCACCTTCACCTGGACCGGGCGGACCATCGGCGATTCGGCCAGCGTCGCGGGCGTGGATGAACACGTGCCGACGGTCACACTGGCAGCGATGGTCTCGAAGATTGAAGCCCGCGAGGATTGGCTCATCATCACGCCGGCTCCGGACGCTTACGGCGCCACTCTCACGCACGGCGAAATCCACATTGAGAAATCGGACGATGCCGACGCATTCGAGGTGTGGCCGATGGACGCCGGGCCGACGCACGTCATTCCGCAGAAGCCTTATGAGTGCGAAATCAAATATCGCTGGCATAACGGCTCAGCCGAAGACGCCGGCAACGGTGTCGGCTGGTCAGACTGGTCTCCCAATGCGACCGCCGCCAAGATCGGCGATCCGATTCAAACGCCGGGCGAGGCCCTGGACGGCTTCGATTTTGACCCCAACGATTCGCTCGTCAACAGGAAGCTCGTGCAGCTACAGGACCCGATACAATGAAAAACCTAATTACCATCTTCATTACCATCTTCGCCTTCATCATAATGCTCTCGGCTGGCGCGCGCGCGCAGACGCCAGGCACATCGCAATACCCGACAGGCCTGGACACGACAACCACTTTGCCGCAGCTCGCGGACCTGAAGAGCACTTACCTGACGGCGGCCATCAATGCGAGCGTGACCACCATCACGGTCGCTTCGACGAGCGGCTTCCCGTCGGCGGGCGTGGCCTGGATTCAGAATGAGCTGTTTGCCTATACGGGGACGACTGCGACGACATTCACAGGAGTCACGCGCGGCCTCGGCGGGACGACTGCGACGACGCACGCGCTGCGCGAGACGGTAATGTCTCGCATCAGCGGAGCAGGACACGTCAACGCAGTCGGAGATGCTGCGCGCGAGCTGGAGAAGAAGGTCGGCATCGGCGCGTCAAACGCCGCGAGCGCATCTACGGGCTACGTGCTCACCAAACAGAGTGACGGCACGACTTCCTGGCAGGCAGCGGCAGCGGGCGAAAGCCCTCTTACTTTCAGCAGCCCGCTCTCTCGCTCGGTCAATACCGTTTCAATCATTCAGTCCGACTCGACGCACAACGGGTATCTCTCTTCGGTGGACTGGAGCACCTTTAATAGCAAGCAAGCGGCCCTCTCAGTCACTAATGATACGAACGTCACTGGCTCTGTGGCGGGCGGTGTGCTGACGCTTGGCTGGACCAGTACGCTCGCTAAATCAAGGCAGCACGCGGCAACCGTTTACACAGACCAGGCGAATACCTTCGCCTTCCTGCAATCATTCCAGGCGGGAAATAAATTTGAGCTAAAAGACCCGACCGATACAACCAAGAAGTTTCAGTTCGACGCTTCCAGTATCGCGACCGGAACAACTCGCACAGTCAATATCCCTGATGCCAACTCGACAACCGCGCAGACAAAGAGCGCGACGACCAATCAATTTCTAACCTCGATGAGCGCGCAGGGAGTGTTTAGCGCGGCGCAGGTAGCCTTTAGCAACCTCTCAGGCTCAGTCGCCGCTTCGCAGATGCCCGCCCTGACTGGCGATGTTACCTCGACAGCCGGAACGGTTGCGACGACTCTGGCGAGCGTCGGAACGGCGGGCACATATAGAAGCGTTACAACGGACGCGAAAGGGCGAGTCACGGCGGGGACTAATCCGACAACCTTTTCCGGCTATGGCCTCTCGGATACGAGCGCCAATCTGCGCGACACCCTGACCGATGAATCAGGCACAGGCGCGGCCCTCTTCCAGAATGGGAACATCGGCAACGCAACGGGAACCACGCTGGACCTAACCGGAGTGGCTAAAACTGCCGTCACGTTTCAAAACTCGTGGGTTAATACGGGCGGCGGTTATGCTAATGCAACCTATCAAAAGTCAGCCGGGATAGTTTGCCTGCAAGGTCTGATACAGGGCGGCGCGGCTGGCTCAACGGTCTTCACTCTGCCTTCTGGATACTACGGCAGCGCGATGATCTTTTACACACAATCACAGGGCGGACCGGCCAGGATTGATATAGGAACGAACGGCGCGGGTCAGGTCAGCGTCTCGTCATACTCAGGCACATGGGTCTCAATCTCAGGTCTTTGTTTTGTCCCATAGAGGTTAGTCACAATAAGAACTTCAACTTGAAGTGAGGTGGAAAAGATGAGAAGGATTTTCTTTGCAATTTGCTTTTTGCTTCTGCTGGCCGGTATAGCTTTTGGTCAGTCAACTCCGGGCACGGTGCGCTTTCCCTCGAATCTTGACGACCAGGATTCTCTGATCAGGGCAAAGGATAACTCGCGTGCGCTCCTGACAGTCAGCATGACTTCGGGCAGCGCCCAGGTGACTGTCGATAGCACGACGAGCTTTCCCGCGACTGGTGTGCTCCTGATTGACAATGAGCAGATCACCTACACGGCCAAGACCTCGACGACCTTTACGGGGCTAGGGCGGGGAGCCTTCAGCACGACCGCTGCATCGCACAATATCAACACATCCGTGCGCGGGGCGATTGTGGCCGCCGTGACTAATACCCATGCGAGCGCGATAGCAGCGACGCAGGCCAAGATCGGCACGGGCGCGAGCACGCCGACGGGCGGCACGATTCTGAAGGGTACTGGCACGGGCACGAGCGCCTGGAGCGCGCCATCTTCAGGCGACTTGCTGGCCTGGCTTGGCTATACGCCGATGCAGGGCGGTAATAACCTCTCAGAGATAACCAGCGCCTCTACGTCGCGCACGAATCTGGGCTTAGGCTCGATAGCGACGCAGAATTCTACGGGCATCAGTGTAACGGGCGGGACTCTCTCAAATATCACCTGCATGAACTGCACCAGCATCGGCTCGGCTGCCAGCGGCGGCTCGGCTGCGACTGGCGACCTGACGTTCAACTTTGATTCGGATGCGAGCGGTGGCGGAGTGATGCGCGTACAACGGGGCGGCGTTGATAAAGCCGTATTCAATAATGACGGTACAGCTTACTTTGCCGGAAATCTGGGGCTGGGGAAATCAGCGCCTGCACGCCAGCTCCACTTCAGCGCACCCTCAGACGGCTACTTCGCGACGTTCGACCCCGAAACTTTAAGCTTTGGCCGCTTTAACATGGCCCTGACCACAGCGACAAACACTGGCTCATCGCGCAAAAATCAAGCTTTAGGCATTGGGTGGAATGTTGCACCTGGCGGCGGCAGAGAGCAGGCAGGAGAGCCTGCATTCTGGGCTTTTCAGCTTGAATCACATTATGAGCCGACAACGGGGAATGATGTTTTCGAGTGGTATACGCAGGTCAATAATGCGAGCGGGGCAGTCGTTGCGCGTCCCTACTTTTCCAGTGTTGACAAGTCTACGTTTGCCGTTCAAAACATTCTCAGTCAAGAGCAGCTTTCGATTAAGAACAGCGCGCAGACGGATACCCTGGCCGAGTACACCTCCGGCTGGTATTTCTATCATTCTATGGATGTAAGAGATTTTAAGGTTAGTAGTTCGGGCGCGGTGCAGCTTCTGCATATTCCGAGCACTCTGCCAGAAGGCATTGAGTCGCGCATCATCAGAGGCGCAGACGATACTAACTATCCTTTCCACGATTCGGCATACCTCACGAGTGCTCCAACCTATTCAGCGCCCGATGGCTCGATTATCCAGAATCGCGGTGGCGCGGGCGGCAATCCCGCTCTATACATGCGAGAAGCTGGCGCGTGGGTTGGCGTTCAGCCGAGACTAACAAGGTATGTCGGCTCAGCAACGGTTGACCCGCCCTCGCTGGCAAACGGCGCATCGTGGACCACGCAGGTTTCAATTAGCGGTTGTACGGTTGGCGACCCCGTAATAGTGGGCTTCTCAGGGTTTACCGTTGCCAGCTTAGGCTATGAAAACTGGCAGATGAGTGGCAGGTGCATCCAGACGGGCGGCGACGTGAGAGTGACTATCACGAACTTGACAGGCTCAACACAGGATTTGCCGAGCGGAGTGATGAAGGTTATTGCAGAAGCAAACTAAGTAGAGAGCGGGTCAGGTCAGCGTCTCGTCATACTCAGGCACATGGGTCTCAATCTCAGGTCTTTGTTTTGTCCCATAGCTTCCTTTGACCATCTCCCATAGACTGAGTATGACCGGAGACGCGAAGACGATAAAGTAAACATCCAGCACAGACCTGTGGCCCGTGTGCGCCCAGAAAATCCCCGTCAGCAGCATAAATGACAGGGCGAGGCCGAGAACCAGAAGTGTTTCCGGTCTCCTGCGTTTCATTAAGAGACCAACAAGGCCGAGCATCTGGACTGGGAAATAAGAAGCGAAGTTGACGATTGTCGCCATCCTGCCTTTGCTCGGATTGACGACGGGCGAGAACCCCGCCAGATTCTTCTTTAGTCCGTTGGAGATGGTCTCAGTGGGATGCTCGCGTATATACGCAACCCCCATATCCTTGAATCGGTCGCTCTGCTCCATCTCGCCGAGTGCTAGGATGTTCTCCTGCTCTGCCTTGCTCAGATGATCCCATGCCACGCCTTCGCTCTCGTCAATGCTCGCGGACGGGTAGCGGGAAAACGTATCCGGGTTATTCGCGATCCAGAGGAAGTGACCCGCCTGCGATGTCAGCACCAACCGCCCGAATAAAATCTCATTACGAATAATCCAGGGAGATACGACCAAGCAGAATCCGATGAGCGCGGGGAGAGTGTTGCGCAGGCCAGCCGTGTAAAGAAGCCACGCGAGGGCCACAACTATGAAGGGCGCGAGGCTCGCCCTTGTCAGCAGGCTCAGGGCCAGACAAACGCCAGCTAGAGCCGAGAGCCATGCCCGCCGCTTCAGCCCCGTTTCGATTAGCAGCAGGACCGAGAGGGCGGTGAGAAAAGTAAAGAGGGATGTTTCCTGAAGGCTTGCGTCATGCCAAACGTAATAGGGATAAACGGAAGTGATAAGCAGGGCTATCAGTCCAACCCTTTCACCAAAAAGATGCTTTGCCAGTAGATAGCTGATAAAGGCTGTGCCTGTTCCAATCAAGGCTTGAGCTATAACTACGGTCCACCCGAATCTTCCGCCCAATGTAGCGACCGCGAGAAACAAAGGATAAACCGGAGGCCAGAGGGCGCACTTGACTCCCATCCAGTTATCAACACAGAATCCTCGCCCCGACAAGAGGCTTTCGGTCACATGATAAAAGAGAGAGTAGCCCGTCTCAAGATAATCACCATCTCGCGTGCTCAGACGAGGCAAGAGCCTAAGCGCGAAGGCCATGATTAAGAGCGCGTTTTTCATGTTTCTTCTTACAGAGAACGCTTAACAGAAAATAACCAGCCATCAGGCTTTGCAAGACATTGCCGTAGATGATCTCGCTATTACCACCCAGACCGTTAAATAGGTACACGGTGAACCCGATGAAGATGGCGTGACAACCCGGACCAGCCTGCGCACTGCCGAACATCTTCAAAAGGATGCCGATAAATAAACCG
>DASWMI010000080.1:0-88592 GCA_036399835.1 Pyrinomonadaceae bacterium
GATGAGGGAATATCTAACGGGGTCCGGCAAATCGTAAGAGACGAGCATGACGACCGCGCCCGTCAGGATAAAGAAGACGACGGAAAAGTTATAGAGCAGGTTGTCAACGACGAGCGCCGGAACGCCGTGCATGAGCGGGACACGTTTACGCAGGAGCGCGACCTTCGTCGCCTCGCCCAGTAGTGGACCAGTAAAGGTCAGAAAGCTGATCGCCTCTCCGCCCAGACGCACGGCGAAAGCCTGTAGGATACCAAAGCGCCTGTGCTCGGGCGGGATGGCACGGCTCATCGCCAGAGCGCGCAGAAAGTGGCGTAGCCCGCTGATGCCGATGATGAAGACGAGGCCAAAGCCTATCCCGCTGAGAGCGTCGAAGAGCGGCTGAACGCCGACCCTGTTGATGATATAGACGAGCAGCGCGAGACCCAGCAGGAAAGCTACAATCTGACCCCACATGACGGAGCGTCGGACATGCCCCTTGCCAGCCGCGCCGGACGCGGCGGAAGTAGCCTGCCCTTCATCCGTCACGAGAGGCTCTTTAGTCAACTGTTCTTCAGTGGTCATCAAGGCGACTTAACTACTCCCTGCGCAATCGGAGAGAGCGCGGGCGGCCTGCGTTTCTGTCCTGTGGCCTCTTCTATCACGCGGCCCGGAAATGTGCGAAAGCCGCGCTGCCAGAGCGCCGGCACGGGCACGCGCTCATCTCTCAGCTTGCCCATCAAGGCCAACACGGTCGGCACAAAACTGAGGCTGTCGTAAGGCTCTTCAACGACAACTCCGCGCGGGACTCCTGTTCTCTCTCCGCCCGCCAGCATCAGCGTCGAGTGGGTCGAGATACGAAAGAGAGAGCCGTGATTGCCGCCCGGGTTAAAGCCGCGCACATCGAAATTCCAGTGGTTGTTGGCAAACAAGAGCAGTTCCGGCTCGACCAGTTGGCGCTGCCTGTTGCGAAAACGCCGCATCAGCCGTTCATCTGTCGAGAGACCGGGCGCATCGGTCGCCAGATTCGCGAGCTGGTGATAGAGCATCTGTTCGTGTAGTCCGACCAGGCCGTTAGAGTATTCCGTTTTATGTAGTGCGCGCAACCAGTCCAGGTCCGTGTGCCAGCCATCGAGCCAGGCGGCGCGCGTCGCACCCTCTGGCAATCGAAGCTCTTTGTCTTCCCAGATTTTGAGCGGCAACCCTGCGCGCCAGTCCTCGCGCCTCAAGCTCATCTGCCCGTCCGCATTCTGTTTCAGATTCGAGATTGGCAGATAGCGCAGGCTGAGGCCGCCGTCGCGCTCCTCGCGCGAAAGTATCAGCGCCTGTCTGTCCGGGCCGCCGTAGAGCCAGACCACATCATCCTCGTCGCCGCGCCGCAATTCTTCTCCGAGCGCGGCTTCCAGAGCCTCGCGCGGAAGACGCGTGGCGATAAAATCTACCGGATGATTATCAAGACCCTGCTGCACGTTATTACGCACGGCCACGGATTGGAGCAACGAAAAATAGTTGACGCGCACAAAGCTCCGCTCCATATCAAGCGAGCCGTCGCCACTGAGGACCAGCCCGCCCGGCGCAACACCCGCGATGTAATTCTGCAACTCGTAAATACTGTTCTCGTCGCCCATCGCCCCCTTAGCGATGACATCTTCTATCTTCAGACGAAAGGGGTCTAAGCTCTCAGGCTTGAGCGCCAGCAGATTCTGGAGCGTGCGCAAATATTCTATGTAGCTTCGCTCATCTCCCATCCACGAATCCATCTGCGCATAAAGACGCAGGGCATCCTTATCGCGGCCCTTCTCCGTGTCCTCTTTGGTCCACTTCTTGGGCTGGCCTTCGAGTATCAAGCGACGCTTCTCGATTTCATGATGAAGGGCTTGCAGCTCTTCCCTGAGCTGGACCATCTCGTTTTCCCACCCGCCGCGTCTTCTCTCTATCGTTTTGAAAAAAGTTTCGCTCAAAGCGCGTCGCAAGGGTTGGGACAGGTTCTTACGCTGTAGCTGCTGCAAGATGATGTGAAGGAGGTTGAGGTCGGAATCGCGCAGGTGTATCGCGGCGCGCTCGTTGCCGTCGAAATCGAGCAGGGCCGTAGGGTAGTCCGTGCTCTGCCCCTTGAGGTAAAAGGATTCGCTGGTCGTCGTCGTAATCAGCGGGACGAGCGGGTAGATACCCTTGACGGCATAGTCCATCAAGAGCCGCCGCTTGGTGACGACGTGATGGCCGCCGCCCGCCGCAGAGCCTAGCATCTTGACCAGATTGTAGCCCTGGCTGTAAATCTTCTCGTCGGAATTGAAGCCGTGGTCCGAAACAAAGATGAGAGCAGTTTCATCCGGCAGGGGAGACTGTTCAATCGCCGACCAGATGCGACCAACGAGGCTGTCAATCTCCTTGACGCTGTTGAGCTGTGTTTCGCGGTCTCGATTATGATGCGCCGTGTGGTCAAACTCCGTGACGTAAATATCCAGGTAATGAATCTTCGGATTCTTGAGCCTTTCGATTAGTTCGCGCTCAAGCTGGTCGAAGATGAGGCTACGCATCTCCAGCCCGAGCGTCCATTCATCCAGTAGCTCGCGCGGGTTGCGACTGAAACGGTTCTGCGCGCCGCGTTGCAAAGTGGTCCAGCGAACCCCGCGCTGGAAAAGTTGAAAACTGATATAGCGCTCGTCGTTGGGAAAAGCATCCATCAGCAGGGGCACGCCCAGCTCATCCATCACTTCCGGCCCGGCCATGTCCACACGGCGGCGCGCGACATTCTGCACATAGAGCGGAATGAAAGTCAGATAATCATAGGAATGAAGCGTGAGGCGGTCGTACTCGACGTTACCCTTTATCTGCAAATGCTGTCCCGTGTCGAGCAGCGACCAGGATGGAGCCGAAAGGCTCATCCCGCGCACGTAGAAGTTTGCGAGCCGCGTCCCGCGTCTATAAAAGACCTCTTCAATCCAGGGCAACTGGCTCTTGCCGGTGCGCGGGTTGCGCTCGCGCACAAACTGGTCCAAGAGGTCAAAGGGCAGCCCGTCAATCTTGATGACGACCACGCGCGAAGCCTGCGCGAAGGATGCCGTCTGCATGAGCAGTATCAGCAAGGGCGCGATAATCAATGAAAGGCGTATGCCCGGACGCGAGCGGGCAGAGAAAGAGGAGAGAAGAAAGGCCGAGGCCCGAAGAAAAAGAGACGGGAGAGTGCGCGGCGCGCGCGGCTCTCCGGATGTCTCTGGCAAGCGGCTCTGCATCTGCTCCCGATTGTGACCGCTGCTCATTGTCCGATCACGCTCACGATGGTCCTGGCATCAGACGGAGCAATACGTTGCTCTTCATGCACGGCCTTGCGCAAATATTCCGCAGTCATCTCGCGCCATCTGGCATCAAGGCTCTGGTTGCTATAGATACGCAGCAGCTCGTTCTTGGCCGTCTCGTTGTTGATGCGATAGAGACTGGTCAGGCATAGCTCGCGTGTCTCAGCATCTTCCGTGCGCGAGAAGATGCGCGCCGCCGCAGAGGCGATTTTGCCGTTGGCCTCCGCCCCGTGCTCCGCGATAAAGCGCAGGCTTTTGCGCACGTCCTCTATGTTCCAGACGATTTCAATCTGCGGGCTGGACCTGGAGACTTCGCGCAGAAAGCGGCCATGATAGGCAAGCCTGCGCTCAAGCTCAAGGCGGGCCGAGAGCTGCGGCGTAGCCTTTTCGCGGTGCGTGTAGAGGCCGAAGCTGAGCATGTTGCCGAGACGGAAAAGCGTCTGTCCGGCGCGCCCGTGTTTCAAGGGAACCATCTCCTCGCGGCGATCCCTGTCGAGACGAGCTGAGAGACCTCCGGGGCGTTTCGCGTAAGCGACGAGCGCCTCATACTGAACGCGCGCCAGCTCCGCCTCCGTCTTCAAATCATTCTCCAAAGGATTGAGCGAGACGCGCTCTAACCTCGTCGCGATCTCGTCGCGCAGACGCGGGTCGAGCGACGCATCCAGCGAGAGCAGGAGCTTGAGCTGCGAGTAAGAGCGCAGGCGTGAAGGCTGGTTGAGGTCCATCCCGCGCCTGCCCGTGACGAAATCATAGACCGTACGGCTCAGGAAGTAAGGCAGGTCGCCATAGCGCGAGAGGGCGAGCAGGTTGCGCGTCACATCCTGAAGCACACGCCGCGACATCTCGCGCCCCTTCGGGTTGAGGCTGCTGCGAAAGTCCACGAGCAGAATCGGTATCTTCGGGTGGTCCAGCCCGTAGAGCGCCAGCGGAATCATCTGGACGGGGCGCGCGCCCTCTGCCTGTGCGCTGACCTGACGATTCTCTGCATCGAAGTAACGTGTCTCCGTATACCCGCTCCACTGGCGCAAGGATTCATCGCGCCAGGGGTCCGAGATATTCAGAAAGCGTCCATCAAAGCGGCGCTCGCGTTTATGGTCCAGCTCGGGTCGCGCGATCCAGAGCAGGGCATGCGTCGCGCTGCCGTCAGGTAGTTCCAATGGCTCGAAGTAAAGCGATTCGGCTTCGGCGCGCTGGCGCAGCAATTCCCAGTTGTGCCCGCGCACGTCGCGCACAGAAGCAGTCTGCTTATCGTAGACATGTTGAAGCCTGGTCTGGTCCACTATCCCGCCGAAGATTTTATCCGAGAGCATGAGCCGGGCCTGTATCTCTCGCATCTCGCTTTCTGTGAGGGCGGGCGCGTCACCCGTCTCGGATTGATAGAGAGAGAGAATCGCCAGCGCGCGCATCAAATGCGACTTGCGATAATCGTCCAGATTACGACGGAAGTTGCGCGACGAACCCTTGACCGGAAAATCGTAAGGGTCAATCAAGATGTTTTGCAGCGCGGCCCAGAAGATTTTGTTCCAGACTTCGCGATCGGTCGCGGAGAGATCTATAATCGCGGGCGGCGCATTCCCTGAAGCGCGTTTGCTGTTGCCGACCCGGCTATACAGAAAGGGAACTGCGGCAGCCGCGCGTTGCCACCAGGCGGGCTTCGTGTAAGTTAGCATCCAGAGATAACGCAGCCTGTC
The DNA here is from genome assembly GCA_036399835.1 of Pyrinomonadaceae bacterium. Taxonomy (GTDB): domain Bacteria; phylum Acidobacteriota; class Blastocatellia; order Pyrinomonadales; family Pyrinomonadaceae; genus DASYML01. Next base: position 4,964 of record DASWMI010000080.1, read on the forward strand.
ATTCTCAGGGTCCGCGTCATTCATAGTGTCTCGCAGAATACTGACGAGCGGAACATCTGCGCCCGTTTGCTCTCTGCGCTCAAGCCCGCCCAGATTGCCGAAGATGGTCAGCAACTCGGCCCCGCCTTCGACGCTCATCTTTTCAAGACGAAAGAGCGCAGCAGCCGTCGCCTGTGGCTCGACGGGCCGGGCAGCCGTCTGCTCTACGACAGCCTGGGCTGCGCAAGGGTAGTTGATAGCGGGCGCAAGCGAAAGGAGTAGGGAGAAGAATAAACAGATAAGGGGTCGCGAGCGGTTCCCAGTGAGCACGTTCTTCATCCGAATCATATTTAATGAGGTTGCATTCTCCTCAAAAATATTCCTCTTGGAGCGAAATGACTGCGCTTGCCTGCCATCAAACTAACGCAGCCCTTTAAATCCTCAAAGCTTTTTCAAATCCGCACGGTGAAATGGCAAACACCGTGCCGCTTTATCCAGGGCCGTGTGATGATAACCACTATACCAGACTGCCGCCAAGCACAAATCCTACAGCCTTATCATGGTCCCATAAAGCCATAAAGTGTGGCCCGCATAGGACACTTCTCGAAGTGTCACACTTCATCCAGCAGCGTCCGCTCGAAGAGCCTCGAAGCTCAAGCCTCGGCGCGAGTGCGTTCCATCGCCCAGGCTTCGTCTTTACTGCGACTGGTTGAGAAATTTGGAAATCTCCGCCAGAGATATTTGGTCCAGCATATAGACGTTGATCGAAGGGATTTTGCCCAGCGAGATATTCGCCACGGGCGCGCCCCTCTGTTGCAGAATTCTGTTGACGGCTTCGTTGCTGAAATACCTGCGCCCGCGCGCAGAGATAACAAAATCGCCCACCTCCAACTGTCTCAAAGCATCCCTATCCGAGAGCGATAAAGAGACCAGATCGGGTCTTCCGGCCACCTGCGCATAGTAAGCCGTGAGCGCCGGCGATTCGCTCGCCAGACGCGCACCCACGCGCGCCCTTCCGGCAATCTCAAAGACGGCATCGCGGACGCTCGCATCATAAAATTCGTCGTGTGGAAAATAGCTTCCCGCGCGCTCCATCCCGCCGCCGAGCAGGTTCGTGTAAAGCCTGTAATGCGGCGAGACGCTCGCCGACGCGATGACGGGGAAAGCCAGCATCAGCATAGTGACCATCGCATGTGTGTAGCTCCCAACCCTTTTGTGATCGAGGAAACTTTTTAAGATAGAGGTCAGGCTGCGCGAGATGCAGTGTATGCCGATGGCCGCCGTGATGAGCACGACGGGAAGCGCCATCGTAAAGTAGCGCGTGAATTTACCGCCGAGCACCGGGAATGGCAGAAACCAGTACATGAGCCAGAAGAGTATGAAGAAGCGGCCATCGCCTAATCGCTTGAGAAAGAGGACCGGCAAGCCGACGATGAACGCGGCCAGGATTGGCAGCGGCAGCTTGATACCCATAAAGACATAATAGAAATACCAGGGCACGCCCTTGAGCCACAGCGTAAACTGGTTGCGATAAAGCTTGCCCATAAACTCGTAGCTGTCATGGCCGATGCGGTGCTCGCCCGCAAACAGTTTCATCTCGTACCATGTGCCGGGCAGCAGGACAGTAGGATTGCAGAGCAGGAAGGCCGCGCCCATGACCGCGAAAAAGATCAGCCAACGACGCCAGCCCACGCGCCAGCGCGTACTCTTGACGCCCTGAAAGATATAGTAATAGCTGACGCTGATAGCCAACAGATGCGGCATGTACTTCGATGCCAGCATCGCGCCGAAAGAAGCGGCAGTGGCCCAGTAAAAGGGCAGAGGACTTGAGCGCCCGCTTTCCGCTGCGCGTTGCGAGCGGAGCCAGAAGACGTTTGCCAGCAGAAAGAAGAAGAGTAGAAAAGTGTCTTCCTTGGCGATGCGGTTAAAGCTGATGGCGGTCGGGTCTATGGCCCAGAGCGCAGCCGTGATGAGCGCTATCTCGGTCCCGAAAAGCTCCGAGACAACCAGGAAGATAAGGAGCGAAGTCAACGCGCCGAAGATGACTGAAGGCAGACGTAAGGCGGTCTCTGTGGAAATCCGGCGCGAAGGATGCTGAGAGGCGAGGGCTGAAGCATTCCAACGCTCTGCGACCACCACGCTGACAGTGAGCAGCGCCTTCATCAACATGGGATGCTCGCCATTGGCAGCCGTCAGACCATGCGCGCGATAGTCTTCGACCGCACGCAGCTTGTTAAGCTCGTCTTCGCTGAGACCTTCGGCCCCCAGATTGACGGCGCGAAAGCCTATCCCGCAAAGTACAATCAATGCCAGAGCCGAAATGACAAGCGTCCGTGTGCGAGAGCGCAAGCCCTTGCCCGTCAAAATTTTTTCGCGCGCAACGCCCGCCGTCGCTACTTCCGCAGATGCTGACAAAATGCTCTCTCAAGCTCCCTTAAAATTGATAATAAGAAAATATAATCATTTGCCGCCGCGCAATAGCCCGCGCCAGTCGGCCTCTCCGCAAAAGGCGAAAGGTTATACCGTTTTGAACTCTGCTGTCAAAAGCCAGCGAAGGCTCGATTGGACCAATGGCGTCATTTGTTGAGGGGAGAGTTCAGGGGAGAGCAGGCCGCGCCGTTCGAGTTTTAGCGCGAAGTGTTGGCAGCCGTATTGCCGCGCGCATTTGTCTGGGAGAGATTGGAATTCTGCGACTGTTCGCCTTCAGGCTGTTCCGGAGACTTCCAGCCGGCGCGCTCCAACAGACCGGAGGCAAAGCGCACCGGGACGGCCAGGTTCGAGGCGGAATTCTCTATAAAGACGGCAAAGTTGATGCCGATAACTTTCCCGGATGGTCCAAAAAGCGGAGCGCCGGAGCCGCCTTCAGCCGTCCGCGCGTCATAAACTATACGCCGCGCATCCAGGTCCGTGATGTGTCCCTGCGTCGTCAGCGGTTGAATCCGCTTGGAATCGGAAAGATAGCCGAGCAGGGTTTCAAGCGATGAGCCGTAGCGCGCCTGTATGCTGCGCGCCTCGGTATCGTCAAGGAGCGCGAGCAGACGGTCTGGACCAGAAGGATAACCCATCATCACGACCGTCTGGCCCGTGGCGACCGCATCCGTGTTCGTCTCAAGCGGGAGCACGGGAATATCCGTCGGCAACTCCTTGACGTCGAGCGTGCAGACGGCCAGATCATCGCGCGCCGCGGCCTGTTGAAACTTGAGCAGCAGAGGCTGCGGGTAGTTGGGGAAATAGGCCACCAGTTTTTTGAGTCGCGGTTTGCCGGAAACGCTGCTGCCGAGTCCCTGTGCGCGCTCGTCGGCCACCCAGGGCTGAGCGATGTGCTTGTTAGTGATGACAAACCCGTCGCCAACATAAAAGCCCGTCCCGACAAACTCGAACTCGGCGACAGCGCCCTTGCCTTCAGGCGTCAGCTGCGGCGTCTCGTTTCCGTTCTGGAGCACCGTGCCGTCTTCAGTCGCCTGCGTTTCAGGATAACGCAGCGGACGGCCCGTGCCGTTTTCGACAAAGATAAAAGAGCCTGCTATCAGGCAGACTCCGCGCCCGTACTCGCTGCGCAGCTTGACCGCCAGAGAGAGGCTATTCTGGATAGCCTTGTTTGATTCGCTGAGATCAGAGATTTTGCCGTTGGTCTTATCAACCTGCTCCTTCATCTGCTCGATCTGTTTACGCTGTTCGGCAATCAGGTGCTGGCTGGCCTGCAAGGCTTTGACCAGCGAGTAGCCTATGTAGAGCACGCCGCCGACGAGCACTAAAACGATGGCGAGCGAGATGAGCTTAGTGGTGAGATTGATTTCGCGGACTAGCTCGCGCGTGAATTCGCGCAAGAAGACTTTGGCATCATCGCGTCGCGGCGTGTTGGCCGCCTCGATGGCAGCCTGCTCGATAAAGGGAGCGACGTGTGTTTCGCGGTGCGTGGCTTCGATAATCGCGGGAAGCGAGCGGATGGGGAAAAATTGCAGCATCAGCTCGGATGTGCCGAAGCGCACTTCGTCGCCGTCCTCTATCTTGTGGTTGAGCGTGAGCGGCTCGCCGTTGTGCTTGATGTCCAGCGAGTGGTCGAAATCCTTGACGCGATAATGCCCGTTGGCTCGCGCCAGCTCAAGCACCGAAGCTGACTCGCTCTGGCGGGCGGGCAGGTCCGAGGCACGCAAGCGCAGGTCGCAGCCCTCACCCGGACCAATCAGTATGCGGTCCTGCGTGGCTACTTCAGTGTGCTTGTCTTCGCCGCTGACAATGTGTATGACCAGCCCGTTCGCCATAAAACAACTCGAACCCGAAACACCTGCACAAGAAATCAGGCCACCGCACGCGCGACCGCCTGCCTTGGATTCCTGCGGTCTCACGTGCGGTCGCCTGACCGCTCAATATTACACTAATCGTTCGGGCGCGAGCAAAGTTCTTTATGGGTCCAGGAAAGCGTCAATCGTCAACGGAAGAAAGCAGCTTCCGTTGACGATTGACCGGTTGATGATGAGAGGCTTTTACGCCGCGTCGGCTTTGGCTTGAGGTTTCCAGCGAAGGACCGGACGGCGCGCGGCGGCGGCTTCATCGAGGCGGCCTATGCGCGTGCTGTGCGGCGCGTTGAGTGCGAGTTCGGGGTTTTCCATCGCTTCGCGCGCGATGGAGCGCATGGCATCAATAAACTGGTCCAGCTCCTGCCTTCCGATGGACTCCGTCGGCTCAATCAGCATAGCGCCCTGCACGATGAGAGGAAAGTAGATGGTCATCGGATGAAAGCCGTAATCTATCAGTCGCTTGGCGATGTCGAGCGTGTGGACGCCCTTGCGCGACTGGCGCTTGTCCGTAAAGACGACCTCGTGCATCGGCGGAGCGTTAAAGGGTCTCTCGTAATCAGAGGCGAGACCGTGCGCGACGTAGCGCGCGTTGAGGACGGCGGCTTCGGTCGCCTCGCGTATGCCTTCGCGCCCGTGCGTTTCGATATAAGCGAGCGCGCGTACCATCATCCCGAAGTTTCCGAAAAAGGCTTTGACGCGACCGATGGATTGCGGGCGCGCAGAGTCTAAGCGGAAAAGGTCTCCATCCTTGACGATGCGCGGGACGGGCAGAAACGGCTCAAGCTCTTTTGTGCAACAGCATGGACCGCTGCCTGGTCCACCTCCGCCGTGCGGCGTAGAAAAAGTCTTGTGCAGATTGAGGTGAATCACGTCAACGCCCATGTCGCCTGGCCGCGCCACGCCGACCAGCGCGTTCATGTTTGCGCCGTCCATGTAAACCAGCCCGCCCGCTTCGTGTATGATCCGGCAAATCTCCTGTATGTTTCTTTCAAAGAGTCCGAGCGTGTTCGGGTTAGTCAGCATCAGCCCGGCGACATCGCCGACCGCGCACAATTCTCTGAGGTGGTCCAGATCGGTTAGACCCTCCGCCGTCGAGCGGACAGACTTGACCGTAAAGCCTGAGAGATTGGCCGAGGCAGGATTGGTCCCGTGCGCCGAATCGGGGATGAGCATCGTGCGTCGCCTGGCGGAAGCGCCTTCGCCGTCGCGCGCGTCTATGAAGGCGCGTATCAGCATGATGCCTGTCATCTCGCCGTGCGCGCCCGCGGCAGGTTGCAGAGAGATGCCGGCCAGCCCCGTAATCTCGGAAAGATATTGCTCAAGCTCGTAAATAACCTGCAAGGCTCCCTGCGCGTCCTCTGCGGGCGTGAGCGGATGAAGATTGGCAAAGCCTGGAATCCGCGCCACCTTCTCGTTAAGACGCGAGTTATATTTCATAGTGCAAGAGCCGAGCGGGTACATGCCTAAGTCAATCGAATAATTCCAGGTCGAGATACGCGTGAAATGGCGCACCACGTCAACCTCGCTCACTTCCGGCATGCCTTCCAGATCGTCTTCGCGCCGGAACTCCGGCGGGATAATCTCGTCGAGCGGCGTTTCGTCAACGTCGAGCGGCGGCAGGCTGTAGCCTATGCGCCCGGGCTGCGAGCGCTCGAAGATGAGAGATTCGTTCTGCGAGATGTGCGGAGTGACCTTTGTGATGTTTGTTGATTTCATGCAGCCAACTATCTGATTGGACCAGCTAAGCGGATGGACCAATGGTTAAATAGTTAAATCCCTCAATCCTTCTGCAAGCGCGTCAATCTCTGCGCGCGAGTTGGTCTCTGTGACGCAGACGAGAAAATCCTGGGGGCTGTCCGCGAAGTAGCGCGAGAGCGCAAGCCCGCCGGTGATGTTCTTCTCGCGCGAGAGACGCTGCAAGAGTCCTGTGGCTTCGACGGGTGCGCGCACGACAAATTCGTTAAAGCGCGGCGCAGAGAAGGGGAGCGAGAAGCCTTCAATTTGAGAGATGCTGCGCGCGGCATAGGCTGCCTTCTGCGCGCATTGCGTGGCGACCTCCTGAAGACCGCGCCGTCCCATCGTCTCCATGTAAATGGTCGCGGCCAGCGCGATCAGCCCTTCGTTGGTACAAATGTTTGAAGTGGCCTTCTCGCGGCGTATGTGCTGCTCGCGCGTGGCGAGCGTGAGCACGAAGCCGCGACGGCCTTCCTTGTCGAAGGCTTCGCCGACAAGCCTGCCAGGAAGCTGGCGCGCAAACTTATCGCGCGTGGCGAAGAGTCCCAGGTATGGACCACCGAAGGAGAGCGGGACGCCGAACGACTGCCCTTCGGCCACCAGGATGTCTGCGCCGCACGCGCCGGGCGAGCGCAGCAATCCGAGCGAGACGGATTCCGCCACTGCGACGACCAGCAGCGCGCCGACAGCATGTGCACGCTCGGCCAGCGCGCGCACGTCCTCTAAGCAGCCAAAGAAATTCGGAGATTGAATGACGAGCGCGGCGGTTTGCTGGTCCAGAGCCTCTAAGGCTTCCGCGGAGGTCTGCCCCGTTTGCGGGTCGAAATCCACACGCTGCAACTCTATCCCGGCGTGCCGGACGTATGTGTCCGCCACTTCCAGATATTCCGGATGCAGCGCCGAGGAGGCTATAACTTTGCTGCGCCGCGTGACGCGCTCGGCCATGAGCACGGCTTCGGCGACGGAAGTCGAGCCGTCATACATCGAAGCATTGGCGACATCCATGCCCGTTAACTGGCAGACGAGCGTTTGAAACTCGAAGATGGCCTGGAGCGTGCCCTGCGAGATTTCCGGTTGATAGGGCGTGTAGGCCGTAAAGAATTCCGAGCGTTGGATGAGATGGTCCACGATGGTCGGCGCATAATGCGAGTAAGCGCCCGCACCCAGAAAGCTCGGTCGCCGCGCGGCTCGGTTGCGCGAGGCGAGGCTTTCAAAGCGGGCCAGCAATTCCATCTCAGAGATGGCAGCGGGAATCTTGAGCTGGTCCAGAAGCCTGAGTTCTGCCGGAATTGAATCGAAGAGTTCTGCCGCCGAATTAAGGCCGACCACACGGAGCATCTCGGCGCGTTCTTCCGGTGCGTTTGGAATATAGCGCAATTTCTATTTACTCCGCTTTCGTAAAGTCTTCATACTCGGCGGCGGTCAACAGGCTATCAACCTCGCCCGCGTCGCCGAGCCTGATGCGCATCATCCAGCCTTCGCCATAGGGGTCCGAGTTGACCTTCTCAGGCTCATCCTGCAAAGACTCGTTGACTTCGAGGACTTCGCCGGAGACGGGCGTGAAAATTTCCGAGACGGCCTTAACAGACTCAACATTGCCGATTGATTCGTTGGCCGTAAAGGTTTCTCCGGCCTTCGGCAGTTCGACGTAGACGACATCGCCGAGCGAATTCTGCGCATAGTCCGTGATACCGACGACGCCCACTTCGCCTTCAACTCTGACCCACTCGTGATCCTTGCTGTAATGTAAATCCTCTGGAACGTTTGCCATGAATCTCCTTTTCGAGAGCGATGAGAGATCAGCGATAAAAGGTCCGTCAATCGTCAATCGTCAGTGGACCAAATAGCTTTTCTCTGATTGACGATTGACGCTCCAAGTCTCTTCTTATCGCGTCTCAACTCATCACTGTTTTGTTCTTTTGTAAAATGGCGTGGGCACAATCTGCGCGGCGATAGAGCGGCCACGCACGTCAACCTGTATCTGCTGGCCCACGCCGGCAAATTCGACGGGCACATAGGCCAGTCCGATGTTCTTCTTCAAAAAGGGCGCGGGGCTGCCCGAAGTGACGCGGCCCACGCGCTCGCCCTCGATTAACACATCCTGCTCGTCGCGTGCGATGCCGCGCTCCGTTATCTCGAAGCCGACGAGCTTGCGCTTAATACCTTCTTCCTTCTGTTTGGCAAGCGCCTCGCGCCCGTTGAAATCTCCCTTGTTCAACTTGCAAATCCATCCGAGGTTGGCTTCCAAAAGCGTCGTCTCTTCCGTAATCTCGTGGCCGTAGAGAGCCATCGCGGCTTCGAGCCTGAGCGTGTTGCGCGCGGCCAGCCCGCAGGGCAGCACACCCTCCGGCGTCCCGTGCTTGCCCGCATCGAGCATCCTGTCCCAGAGTTGCTCGGCCTTGTCCGAAGCGGCGTAGACTTCAAAGCCGTCCTCGCCCGTATAGCCCGTCCGCGAGACAATCGCAGGAATGCCGTCAACCGTGCCCTCGCGAAAATGGTAATACTTGACCTCTTCGAGCGGTACATCCGTCAGCGGTTGGAGGATGCTCAGAGCGTCAGGGCCTTGCAGCGCAATCTGGCAATAATCTGCCGAGACATTACGAAGCTGGACTAGCTCATCTTTTTGATGAGAGGTAATCCATTCCCAGTCTTTCGGCGTGGTTGAGGCGTTGACGACGAGCAGCAGATGGTCCTCGGCGAAACGATAGACGAGCAGGTCGTCAACGACCGTGCCCGCGGGCGTCGTCAGAGCGGAGTATTGCGCCTGCCCGTCAACGAGCTTGGAGGCATCGTTCGAGCAGAGCCGATTGACGAAGGGGATGGCATCGGGGCCGCGCACGTCAATCTCGCCCATGTGCGAGACATCGAAGAGGCCCGCGTGCGTGCGCGTGCGCAAGTGCTCTTCGACCGTCCCGGAAGGATACTGGACCGGCATGTCCCACCCGCCAAAATCAACCATCCGCGCGGCCAGGCGGCGATGCGCAGTATTCAAGGGCGTCTGTTTGAGCGTCGTCGGTGCAGTGGTCAAGCTTGGCCTCCTACACACCTCTCGGGTGAGTTAATCCGGCTCTGTACATCATGAATTGAATGAAACCGCAAACTAGCACGGCGCAGGCAGTGCGTCAAGCGGGTTGCGGGAATAGTAGCCGTGGATGATTCGGCTTCTTTTATAATGGATTTCGTTTGGAGGAAGAGAAGACTCGAAGGCCCAGGCTTCGAGAGTTGAGACTATATCTTGAGGGCCGAGCGCGCCTTTAGTATCCGCGGTCTATGACATCCACCTTCTGTATGCGAAAGACGACGCGCATAGTCTTTGGACGGCGGTCAAAGGCAGCCGGGACAAAGGCAGGGTCTTTGCGCAGGGCGGATTCAAAATCTTCGAGCATACGGCTGTCGCGCGGGGCTTGCATGACGCTCGCCAGCGATGCGCTCCCGTTGCTGTAAACATCCGTCACGACCAGCATATCATCGTCAGCATCTTCCGTGTGGCCGTGAGAGGTCGAGCGCGTCAGTGTGGCGAGCGCGCCGCCCGGGTCTAGACTTGGCGATTCGACCGTTAGTGGTCCACGCAGCGCGGCGTAGACATTGGCGGCGACGGGCTTGGTAATATCCAGAGGCTCGCTCGCACGGTTGAGATTGATAATCGTGAGGGTCACTTCCTCCTGCTCGCGGTTTGCCATTTCGGCTTCGCGCAGCGCGCGCAGATGCGGGCGCAGGCTGGTGAACATGACAAAGAAAAGCAGGACGGAGGCCAGCGAGCCAATCGTGTAGGGCATCACCCAGGGCTTGACCCACTGCGAGAGACGCACGCCGAGCGGGCGCATAGCCTGTCTCTGACGGGCGGCGGCCTCTATCGCCAGCCGCGACGAGATGGAGGAAGCGAGACCTGCCGGCGCTATGGGGCGCTCAAGCATCGCCAGGCTTCTCCTGAGCGCGCGCGTCTCCGCCAGATGCGCGCGGCACAGGGGGCACTGCTGTAGATGCTCATCGCAGGCGAGGCGCGCTGAGAGCGCCAATTCGTCGTCTGCGTAAAGCGAGAGAGCCTGTTGTGTTTCCTGGCAAGACATAAAATTCTGAAGACCAGAGGTCAGAGATGAAAGCTTAGTGTGTAGTCTTTGCTTTTCACTAATCTTCCGTCCTCTACTTTCGGGCGAATGGCTGGCCGACCCCGGCTGCTTCCTCCTTAATGAAGGAAGCAACTCCGGCGCGGGCTTCAGGTGGACCAGACGGCTCTTGATGCAGGCGAAGCTTATTCAACGGGTGTTGCTGGCCGCGTTTTCAAAATCGCCTGCCTGCGGAAATCCGTATGGCCTCGAATGTCACCCAACGTCCCGAACCGCTTTCGTCACTTCGACCCAAATGGCACCGAGTTTTTGGTGAAGCCGGGGCGGGGCAGCCATTCGCCCAAAATCTAAAATTTACAAAGAGCTACCGATTCTGCGGCGCAGCTCCAATCGGCCACGCGAGAGCCTGGATTTGACCGTCCCGAGGCTCATGTCAAGGGCGACGGCAATCTCTTCATAGCTTAGCCCTTCGACATCGCGCAGGATTAAGACTTCGCGAAAAGGGCGGCTCAACGAATGGAGCGCCGTGCGCAAAGTGGTTTCACGCTCGCGTGCCAGCGTCTCCTGCTCGGGGTCCGGCTGACTATCACGCAGGCTGTCGGAGAGAGGCTCTTCGCGCTCTCCAAAGCTGGCATCAATCGAAACAGTCGCCTCGCGTCGTCGCCTGCGCCACCAGCGCCAGCGGTTGCGCGCCTGGTTGATGGCGATGCGATAAATCCAGGTCTTCAAATCCGCGTCGCCGCGAAACCGCTCGATGTTCTGGAAGACGCGCAGGAAAGTTTCCTGCGTCAAATCGCGCGCCTCCTCAGCATCTTCCGTCAGCCGATACAGCAGCGCGTAAACCTCGCCTGAGCGCTCATGCACCAGGCGGTCGAAAGCAGCCGCATCGCCCGCGCGTAATCTTTCAATGAACTGCGCCTCGGCAGACGAACGGGCTTCTGCCGGGGTCGCCGCAGCGGCCTGCTCCAGTTCTACCTGCCCGCGGAGGGCGATTGGCTCTCCGAAGCTCACTCGTTACCCCCGACGGCGGGGAGCGATCCACAGTTGCCGAGACCCCGTCGCTCCCCGAGCAGCCGACACTTTAGACACTGCCCGCGCCCAAATGTTCCCGAAATTATTTTCATCCAAAGGGAAGCCTCCTGCGCTGCCTTTAATCAGTTAAAGCCAGCGGACCACAGCCCCGGCATGGTTCTGGTCCAGACGGGGGTTTCTACACCTTTGATGATGAATCCGGCTCATCAGGTTAATAAATCTACTTGTCAGGCACGTTTCGCGGGCACGTTGGCGCGAGCGTAGCATGCGTCCCGCGGGCCGTCAAACCTTTCTCCGATTCGCTTGCTTGACAAGCTCTGAGACGGGCCGTTAGAGTGATTCTTTCGCCCGCCAGCCGGTAAAATGAACGCACCAGTCTGTGCAGACTTGCAAGAGGAAAAGACGTGGCTAAGTACAACAAGAAACGAGCACGCGAACTCAAACACGACAAATTCCGCGATACGACGATGAGCCTCCTGGACCGTCTCGGCGACAGGCTCGAAGGCAAAGGGCGCACTATTCTCTACGGCATCGCGGCCTTGATCGCGCTCGCCATCATCATCGGTGTCTTTAGCTCCTGGCGCGCACGCAAGGCCGACGAAGCACGGCGCGCCCTCGGTCGCGCGATAGAGATTGCGACAACGCCCGTCTCGCCCGCGCCGCTCCCTGGTTCGACCGCGCCCAACTTCCCGACGGAGAGCGCGCGTGCGCAGAGGGCCGTCGAAGAGTTTCAGAAGGTCGCGGATAAGTACGGCGACCCCTACCGCGAAACGGCGCGCTACTTTATCGCCACGAATCAATTATCGCTGGACCGCAACAAGGGCATCAGCGATCTCGAAGCTCTAGCCAAAAGCGGTGACCCTGAGGTCGCCACGCTCTCCAGATTTGCTCTCGCGCAGGCCAAGGAGGCCGACGGTAAGTATGACGAAGCGGCGGCCCTCTATAGCGAGCTTGCCAGGCAGAACTCCACGCTCATCACGCCGGAGGTAGCCAATCTGCGACTCGCCTTCATCTACGAAAAGCAGGGCAAGAAAAAAGAGGCCGCGGACATCTTCTTCAATATCGCCAACGCCGCGCGCAACGCCAAAGATAAAGACAACAAGCCGCTGCCACAGACCGGAGCCGCGCGCGAGGCCGCCCAAGAGCTGCAAAAGCTGGACCCAGACCGCTTCGCACAACTTCCGCCAGATGCTCCGCTCAGCGGATTCCCGTCATAAACAGTCTGGAGTCTGAGAGTCTGGAGTCAAAAGCAACAGAACTGTCTTTCGGCCTTTGACTCATGACTCCAGACTCTCGGACTCTCAGACTCCTTGAGTTGAATGGATAATCTGACGCATTCGCTGGTCGGGCTGGCTGCTGCGAAAGCTGGAATCGAGCGTTGGTCGCCCGCTGCCACGACCCTCTGCGTGCTGGCCGCGAACGTGCCGGATGCGGATGTCCTGGCGCGTCTTGGCGGGCGCTGGTTCGCACTCCAACATCACAGGGGCATCACGCATTCCATCGTCGGCATGCTCACGCTGGCAATCCTGGTCCCGCTGCTGTTCTATCTGGGAGACCTCGTATATGCACGTCTTCGCCGCAGGGCTGTGCGCGTGCGACCCGGCGGGCTGCTCTTGGCCTCGCTGATAGTCACGGCGACTCATCCCCTGATGGACTGGACCAATAACTATGGCCTGCGACCTTTCCTGCCCTGGAGCGCGCGCTGGTATTACGGCGATCTGGTCTTCATCGTCGATCCCTGGCTCTGGCTCACGCTCGGCGGCGCGGTCTTTCTCTTGGCCGCGAAGACCAGATGGCGGAGAGCATTCTGGGCCACGCTCTCAATCATCCTGACGGCGTTGATTTTCGTCGCGCCCCTGGACCGCTTTGGCCTCGCGCATGCCAACCTTGTTCGCGGCCTGTGGGTCCTGGGACTGGTCCTCATCCTGCTCGCTTATTTCGGAAAGCTCCCGCAAAAGTTTGGGAGCAGGCTCGCCCTCATCGCCCTGGCGCTCGTGGTCGTCTACTGGGGCGGGCTGTGGACCATTCATCGCCGCGCGCTCCAGCGTGCGCAGAAGACGGCGGACCAGTTGGCCGCGCAGAACCATGAGACGATACAAAAGGTCGCGGCCATGCCGACCCTGGCAGACGCTTCAAACTGGCTCTGCGTGGCAGAGACTGAGAGGGCCACTTATCGTTTTAATCTCTCGCTGTGGGACGAGGATGAGAGGGAAGCTTTAGGGGCTGCGCATCGTTTGGAGAAACCGCAGGGCTGCGAGGCCGAAGCCTTAGAGCTGGCCTCTCAGGATGAGCGCGCAAAAGTATTTCTGGACTTCGCGCGTTTCCCGCTGGTGCGTGTCGAGGGTAATTGCCTGGACCAGATGCTGGTGGATTTCGCGGACGCTCGTTTTAACGAACCGGGCCGGGGCAGAAACGATACCTTCTCGCTGGAGATTCCTGTCGAAAGGCAAAAGTAAAAAGGTCACAGGCAAGAGTCCGGTGGAAGCTGGACTTGATAAAAGTGGCTTCCACCGAACTCTTGCCTGTGACCTGACTTTTGCTTTTAGCGCTGACCTCTAAGCTTCGGGCGTCGGTTTCTTAGAGCGCGGGGTGGTGGCTCTTCTGGTTGCGGTCTTGCGCGTCGCGGTCGTGCTGTTGGCGCGCTTGCTGCCTGTGGCGGTCTCCGGTTTCTGCTCGTCGGAGGCAGAAGGAGCAACGACGGACTGGATGGCTTCCGCGACGGAAGAGGCCGCGCCGCTCAAAGCCTCCGTCACCTCTTCAATCACATCAGAGCCAAATTCGCGTACAGGCTTGGTATCGCCGGAGCTGTTGGACTGTTCCGTCGCCGGAGCATTGACGGTCGCTGCCGCCGCTGCGGCTCGCAAAGGCTCTGCGGTCGTCTGCGGATTGAGCAGCGCGTCCCAGCGATAACGAGACTCCGTGCGCTCTTCCCCAAGCCTTTTGAAGACGAGGTTGGTGACGGCGTTCGTCACCCAGTTGTGATAGAACTCGCCGACCGAATGAAGGTCAGCGTCGGGGGCGGGGTTCATAAAGTCTATAGCGTAAGGGATGCCGTCAGCGATGGCAAACTCGACCGTGTTGAGGTCGTAGCCGAGCGCGCGATTGAGCGTCAGCACATCACGCACGACGCGTTCGGTCAATTCAGGCGAAAGATAGTTGGGGTCGTTGATATACTGCTCGCCTGAGAGATAAGGCTTGCGCGGGTCGTAAGGCATAATCATCACCTCTTCCTGCCCGACGCAATAGCAGCGCACAAACTGGTCGAAGTTGATGAACTCCTGAAGCGTCATGCAGAGCGTCCCCGTCTGGTCATACTCGTACCACAGCTCTTCAATCGAATTGACGCGCGAGACGTTTTTCCAGCCGCCGCCGTCAAAGGGTTTGAGTATAGCGGGCAGCCCGACGTAGTCCACTATGCTCTGCCAGTCGAGCGGGAATTCCAGATTGCGCAGGCTCTCTTCGGTGACGCCCTTGATGTAAGCCTTCTGCGGCAGGAGAACCGTTTTCGGGATGGCGACGCCGAGCTTTGTGGCGAGCGAATAGTTGAAGAACTTATCGTCAGCCGACCACCAGAAGGGATTGTTGACGATGACTGTTCCTTCCAGGGCGGCATGCTTCATGTAAGCGCGATAAAAGGGGACTTCGTGTGAGATGCGGTCAACTATCAGATCGTACTTTTTAGGCTCGTCGTGATGAACGCCGCCGAGCTTGATAAATTCCGCAGTGACATCGCCCTGGCCGCGCTCGTTAATGCGATTTATCAGTGCTTCCGGGAATGATTGCTCGCGGCCCGCCAGTATGCCTACTCTCTTCATGATGTGGTCTATCCTTTCAGATTAAGAGGCTGGTCCAGAGGCCAGCCCGCAGGGGAAACTTTGAGCTGATGGCCCATAGCGGCTCTCTGGTGGCTCTTGAAAACCAAGCAATCTACATTTCACCGCACGGCCTTGTCAAATGCTTCGCGGGCATCCCGCCAACCCCCGCCGGGCATCAATAAAATCTGGTCCGAGACCCAGGCCGGAAAGCGAATTTTAGATTCTCGTATGTTACAATTATCGCACAGAATGGCCGCTATCCCCGACGACTCGCGCCATTCAAGCCACTGAACCAACTGAAATGACCCGAAGGAGCACTCCTTTCGTGATTAGACGCTTAACCTCTCTTGCCCTCCTGCTGGCTTTGTGCGGCGGGGCCGGAATTTTTCCAGCCCTCTCTCTTGCCGTCGCACAGGACAAAGGCCAGGATAATAAAAACAGTAAGCAGAATAAAAATAATCCGACGGCAGAGCAGATTGCCGAGTCCGTCATCTTCATTTATGGCAGCCGCGAGCAGCTCAAGCAGATTCGCCGCAACGGCATCGAGCGAGGAAAAGTGACGCGTATCGGCGAGGACGGACGCACGGAAGAGACCAGCTACGAGCGCCGTTTTATACGCGGCGAAAGCTCCGATAAAGACAAGATGCGGCTGGACCAGAAAACTTCTGCGGCGGAATATTCGCTCGTCTACGGCGAGGGCCGCACCTGGGGCATCATCAACGGCGCTGCCTTCACGCCGCGACAAGAGGCTTCCGAAGACTTTCTCTCGCAGATGTGGCACGGCATAGATGCGTTCCTGCGTTACAAAGAGAACGGCTCGACAGTCGCTTTCATCAACCGCGACACACAGAAGGGGCTGGACCTCTACGTCATGGACCTGACGGATAAAGAGAAGCGGAAGACTCGTTATTACATCAGCGCCAAGACA
Source organism: Pyrinomonadaceae bacterium (assembly GCA_036399835.1). Taxonomy (GTDB): domain Bacteria; phylum Acidobacteriota; class Blastocatellia; order Pyrinomonadales; family Pyrinomonadaceae; genus DASYML01. The sequence goes on from DASWMI010000080.1 coordinate 20,814, forward strand.
CTGCGTATCCTCTGGCTCGAATACGAGCAGCCGGGTGTCGGCGTGGGCAGCAAGCCTGTCAAGTTTATGAAGAAGTTTGCCGATTATCGTTACGCGCAGGGAACGCTCGTGCCCTTCAAGACGACCATGTTCGAGGACGGCAAGCAGACGCAGGAGATGCGTATTCAGACCGTCACGTTCGGCGTCAAGATGGAGGATTCCTTCTTCCGCAACCCTGAGGCGCAGGCTTCCACACTCCAGCCCTAAAGGATTGCCCGGAAAATCTAGAACTCGAAAACGCCGCTCCTGCGAAGTTCCCTGGAAGCGGCGTTTTTCGTCTCCTCAAAGAGAATTTCGGGAACTTTTATCGCCGCCTGGCGTGTATCGGGTGCGGGCGGCTTCCCCTCTTCGGTGTATAATGCGTGGCGCGAGAAGCCGCGCGGCGAGGCTGACCGCAGAGCGGTCCGGCCTTTTGGTTGAGCAAGAGAGCATTTCGAGCCTGCACCTGCCTTGATGGACACCTTGACTTCCATTGACGAGCTTGCTTTCGGTACTGCTGTATCGTCGGCGGTAGTGTCGGACCATGCTCTGCTGGAAGCGACGCGGACGGGCGACGAGGCGGCCTTTGCAGAGCTGGTCTCGCGTTACCGCAACCAGATTACGGGCTACATTTATCGCTTGACGAACGATTATGAAGAGGCCGTGGATTTGGCACAGGAGACTTTCGTGCGAGTTTATCGCGCGGCCGATCGATACCAGAACAGCTATGCCTTCTCGACCTATATTTATCGCATCGCGACGAACCTCGCGATCAGCGAGTTGCGCAAGAAGAAGAGGCGGCGGCTGGTCTCATTAACGGGCCTCTTTCAAACCCCGGATTCAGGGCCGCCGCGCGAGTTTAATCCGCCCGACCTGAATCCTTTGCAGGACGCGACGCTGATTGATGCGGAGCGGCGCGCTGCCGTCTCGCGCAGCATCGCCTCGCTGCCGGAAAAATACAGGGCGCCCCTGGTCCTGCGCGACGTGGAAGGAAAAAGCTATCTGGAGATTGCGCGCATCCTCCAGACCAGCGAAGGCACTATTAAGTCGCGCATCAGCCGCGCGCGTGGACTCTTGCGCGATAAGCTAAAGGCATATTTGTAAGGGAGCAAGATGAAGTCAAAGCTTTGCCGTAACATACAGAGAGAGATTGAAGAGGCCGGGCCGGGCCAGCCTTTGAGCCAGCCTGCGCTGGACCATGTGGAAGCCTGTCGGCCCTGCCACCTTTTTCTTCAAGAGCAGCTCTCGCTACAAAATCTGATTGGCTCGCTGGAAACCGTCAGCGCCCCTGCCAATTTCGAGTTTCGCCTGCGCGCCCGCCTCGCGACGGCGGAATCTACACGCAGACGCAGGCTCTTGAGCCTCCAATCCGCTCCCGGCACTCCGGCCATCGCCATCGCGGCCTGCTTCGCGCTGCTCGTCGCCGCCGCAGTATTTTTCAAGCAGATTCAACCGGACCACAGCAGCCTCGCACCACAGGCTCAGGCGCTTCAGACATCGCCAGCCGTTGAGTCTCGCACGCAGACTGCGGCACGCAACTCCGAGGCACATACTTCCGATAATCCTGAACAGGCTTTGCGTCAGGATCAGGATGACGAAGCCGGTCCCTTTGCGGTGCACAGTTCGACCGCGGTGGACCACTCGCGCGGGCGCTCAAACAGACAGGCCAGGGGAGAGGCTGAGCGCGGTCTGCCATCAACTACGCTGGCCGCCGTCAAGCGTCCAAGCTCCATAGATTTTAGCGGCAGTAGTGCCCCTGCCCTGACGCTGATGGTGGTCCAGGGGCCTGCGACGAGCGAGCCTCTCAAGGTCTCGCTCGATGACGGGCGCGGGGCGACGCGTACAGTCTCCGTGCAGCCTGTCACTTTCGGCTCGCACGAGTTGATCGAGCGCAGCAATCTTTCGCGCATCCCCGCTGCCGACACGAAAGGTATCTGGTAAGAGACTCTCAGTCTGTAGAGGATTTCTCACTCAGGCTGTGGTCCAAAAACTGGCGCATCCTAATTGACATGAGCTTTAAACGAAATCTTTCAGCTATCTTCTGCCTTATCATGGCGACCCTCTCCGCGCACGCGCAGGGCAGCGGTGCTCCGCCATCGCCTGTTAGTGCGCCTGCCGCTCCCCCTGCTGCTGCTCAGCCCGCCGCTCCGCCTTCCGGCAGGAGTCCCGCCGCGACGCCGCCGACTGCTCCAGTTATCTCGCAGGTCTCGCGCGGCGCGCCGCAGGTCGTGACGGTCGTTCATCGTTTGAGCGGGATAAAGTTGCTCCGCCTGCTACGTCGTTCAACCGCGCAAGCCTCCGGCGTGGTCGAGCTTGACGATCAGTTTACTTCCACAAAGGGTCTGCATACGCGTGTCATAGCAGGGCTCGCGCTCGGCGATGGCCGCAGCATTATCGCCTGGCTGCCGCAGGCCGAAGCCGAAATCGAAGCCTTCGCAGGACCGCCCGCTCCCGCTGGTCCAGCGCCTCAGTGGCCCACGCTTCCGACGGGTCCGGCCATGAATACGCTTGGACGCGGACCGACCCCGCCCGCTTCCGCCGGCGCTCCAACAGACCAGGCGGACCTCTTGATTGTGCGGCGCGACGGCGAGCAGATGGCCGCGCATTACGTGGGCCTGGACGGATTGACGGGCCTTTCGCTCTTGCGCGTCAGCGGCAGGGGACTTCCGCCTCCGCGCGAGGTTAACGAAGAGGCGCTCGCAGTGGGCCAGCGTGTGCGGCTGCTCGCGCCGCGCCCCGCTGGACCAAAAAGACCAGCCGCGCCTGGGACGCTCTATCTGCAAGTCGGAGAGGTCGAAGGCAGACTGACAGAGGTCACGCGCGTCTCTTCCGGGCAGGTGGCGGGGTTAAAAGTTCGCGCCGACAGTCTGCCTTCCGAGATGGTCGGCGGCGTTGCGCTCAACGACGCGGGCGAGACGATAGGCGTCGTCGAGGCGAGCAAGAATAATGTCGCCATCATCATGCCTGCCTCTCTGGTCCGGCGCGCAGCCGAGCGCATACTGGCTCGCAGGGCGAGCGTTCCGCGTCCCTGGCTCGGTATCAGCGGCGACGACCTGATGAGGTTTTCGCATTTGCAACTGGAAGAGATGGGCTGGTCCGATGCTAGGGCCACCGCGCTTCTGAGCAGGCAGGAGGGCATTCTGCTGACGAAGATTGTCCCAGGGACTCCGGCTGCGCTCGCCAACTTGCGCCCGGGCGATGTCATCATGCGCGTCAACGATATTGACGTGAAGAGAGCAGAGGATTTCAGCTTCATGCTGAATTACACGGACTTTGCCACTCCTTTGAGATTCACGCTGCTGCGGCCAGAACAGTTTGCGCCCCTCTCCGTGAGCATCCCCTTTAACACGCTGCCCGGTCATGTCAACGCGCTGGACTTTAACGCGGCAAGCGCGGAAGGCATGATGTTTGAAGACCCTTTGGTGGCACACGGGGCGGAGACGCTGGCGCTCTCACATAACGCCGCCGCGCGTTTCGGCGCAGAGGGAGGGCGGCTCGTCGTCTTCGTCAATCCTGGAAGCGCCGCCGCACGCTCCGGCCTGCGTCCGGGCGATGTCATAGAATCCGTGGACGGACGGCTTCTGGACGGCAGCAGTCCAGGCTTCTCTTCAAAGAACGCCGCTACCTTTGCGCTCGTCATCGTGCGTCAACGGCAGAAGATGGAAATCCGCCTGGAGCTTAAATAGCAAATCTCAAAACCAGCCACCTCAGACACAAAGGCACAGAGAGTAAGAAGGAGATGTGTTGAAAGTCTTATCACATCTTGATTCAGCTACTCTCTGTGTCTCTCGTGCCTGCGGTGGCTGATGTCTCGGTCTGAAAGACTCTCTTGAAATTTGCTCTAAAGCTTATTTCATGCAGCGCGGCCCGCCGAATTGTGCTACTCTAAAGTCCAACAGAAGCTCGATTATCATCTTGCCCGGCAAAATTTCTGCGTCTCGACGATGTTGCACGAAGCCGTCTCGCGCTATCACGAACTGCTCGGCGAGGGCGACCTTGCGGAATCTTCGCGGGCCATGCTCGATGAAGGACTAGAGCGTTCCAGGCTCATCTTCGGAGGCCGTCGCCTCTCGCCCTACCTGCGCCCGCATTTTGTCACTGAAACCGACTTTGCGCGTGTGCGCAGGATTTGTGATACGGTCTGGAGCGCGATACAGAAGGTCAAGGATGCAGCCGTTCTGGACCAGGCTTTGCTCAAAGAACTGGGCCTGACCGAGATTGAAAAAGAACTGGTCTGCATTGACCCTGGCTATCGCGCCGTCTCGCCGACCGCGAGGCTCGATTCTTTTCTGACAGAGGCGGCCTACAGCTTCGTAGAGCTAAACGGCGAGAGTCCCGCAGGCATAGCTTACGCCGATGCCGCTTACGATATTTTCTCCGCGTTGCCGGTCATGCGGCGCTTCAGTGAAAACTACAACGTGCGCCCGCTCTACGGTCGCCGCCTGATGCTAGACGTGCTGCTTCGCGCTTACGAAGAATATTTGGGGCGCAAACCGGAACGCGCGCCATCAATCGCCATCGTTGATCTGAAGGGGATGCCGACTCAGAAAGAGTTCGAGCTGTTCAAAGAGTTCTTTGAAGCGGAGGGCTGTCCTTCGATGATAGCCTCGCCTGACGAGCTGGAGTGGTCCGGCGGCAGGTTGCGCGCTGGCGCGTTCGAGATTGACATCGTTTATAAACGCCTGCTCGTCAACGAGTATCTACCGATTATCAAGGAAAGCCCGGCGCTCCTTGATGCTTACCGCGCGGGCGCAATCTGCATGGTCAATAGCTTTCGCTCCAAGCTCATACACAAGAAGGCTCTCTTCGCCGTGCTCACGGACGAGCGGCACTCGCATCTCTTTAGCGATGAAGAGAGCGATGCTATCCATGCGCACGTGCCCTGGTCCAGAATGGTGCGCGCGGGCAAGACGACCTACGCGGGGCGGGAGATAGACCTGCTCGAATTCATCGCGGAGCGTCGAGACCGGCTCGTGCTCAAACCTAACGATGATTACGGCGGGCACGGCATCTATATCGGCTGGAATACGGACGAGATTGGATGGGACGAGGCGATACACGGCGCGCTCGGCAACGGAGATTATCTGGTCCAGGAGCGCGTGCCGACTGCGCGCGAAGTCTTTCCGGCATTGCAGGACGATGGCTCCGTCCGGTTTGCCGAACAGCTCGTTGATCTTGACCCGCTGCTCTTTTACGGCAAGGTCGGCTCGGCCTTTACGCGGCTCTCCTTTACGGAGTTGGCAAACGTCTCATCGGGCGGCGGCATGGTCCCGACTTTTATTATCAGCGAGAAGACATAAAACGTTTGAGAGCGGAGAGCGCGCACGCGGGGGCCGAGTACGAGGATAAAGGTTGGCTGAAAAGCTTTTGATTACCATTCGAGGTACACAAAAAAGTGGCTGACGAGATGGATGCTGATCTCAATGGACCAGACAATGAGCGCCGCAGGCACGACCGCTCAAGGCTCCTCGTGGATGTCTATTTCAATGGCGAGGATGCGACCGGCGTTGCCAGCACAAAGGACATCAGCCTCGGCGGACTCTACATGAACACGCAGGCAGAGTTGCCGGAAGGCGCTTTGCTGACGCTGCGATTGCCGCTCGCTGGCGGACAGCAGGTCGTCGTCAACGCGGAGGTCGTCTACAGCAACCCTGGGCGCGGCGTCGGCGTGCGGTTTCACGGACTGACGGAAAAAGACCGCGAGCTGATGCAGCGAGAATTGCCGACTCCCTGAGCTGCTATGCGGACCGCAGAGGATGCTTCGCCGCTTCGCTGGCGAGACCTTCCGCCAGCCATGCGCGAAGCGCTGGACCAAAGGCTCGCGGGCCTCTACGGGCAAGCGGGGGACGAAGACGCCTTCGACGCTCTGGCGGTTGACAAGCAGCAGGCGCTGCTTCTTCTCGCGCAAAGATTTCTTGAGCTTGATTTGTGGGACGGCGTGCAGCGCGTAGAGAATGTTTACGGGTTGGGAGGCGTCGGCATGAGTTTTATTGCCCGGCCCAGACTCAAATCCAGCCTCGTAAATCACCGGGCCTTCACAGGACATTTTGCGCGGCATCGCCGGACCACAGGCGGCTTTCGCGAACGACGCCGACCGTGCGCCGCGCTCCATCTGCTTTACGTTGAACAGGAGTCGTGCTGCTGGATGGCGCACTTTGATCTTTACAATCCCTGGTCCACGCCGCTCAACGCCTGGCGGCATCTCTGGTACGAGAAACTGCGCGGCCAGACGCCCGACTGGCGAACAATTAAAGCAACGATGAACGCGGCAGCGATGAGCGATGAGAGATAAGCTGAAAAATTGATTCGTTGATTCATCTGCTCATTAGACCAATCAAGCAATGAGCGGAGGGGCGGTCAGCTTTCCCTTCGTCGCGGTCGCCGCTTTCATCGCTCCCCTTGAGGTTCTCTTTATGTTTGATCAATTCACACTCGGTATTGAAGAAGAGTTTCAGATTGTAGACCCGCAGACGCGCGAGCTGCGCTCGCATGTGACAGCTTTCCTGGACGAAGGCAAGATGCTGCTCGGCGAGCAAATCAAGCCTGAGATGATTCAATCAATGATTGAGGTAGGAACTGGCATTTGCAAGAACATACAGGAAGCGCGCGCGGACATCTCTCGCCTGCGCGGGATTATTTCGGGCCTCGCGCGCAAGAACGGGCTGGTCATTGTCGCCGCCAGCACGCACCCCATCTCGCGCTGGCAGGACCAGAAGATTTTTGACGATGAGAGATACGAACTATTGGTCCAGGAGCTTCAACAGGTGGCTCGCTCTCTCCTCATCTTCGGGCTGCACGTGCATGTCGGCATAGCGGACCCTGACCGCGCCATTCATATCATGAACGCGGCGCGCTATTTCCTGCCGCATGTGCTGGCGCTGACCACTTCTTCGCCCTTCTGGATGGGCTTTAACACGGGTCTCAAATCTTATCGCTCGGAAGTTTTCAAGCAGTTTCCGCGCACGGACATCCCGGACCACTTCGATTCCCACCAGGCTTTTCAGCGTTATATAGACCTCCTGGTTAAGACTGGTTGTATAGATAACGGCAAAAAAATCTGGTGGGATGTGCGCCCGCATCCTTTTTTCCCTACACTGGAATTTCGCATCTGCGATATACCGACGCGCGTGGATGACACCATCGCTATCGCCGCGCTCTTTCAGGCCATCGTTGCCAAGCTCACCAAGTTGATTGAGAAGAATCTGGGCTTTCGTCTTTACCGAAGGATGCTGGTCCAGGAGAACAAGTGGCGCGCCGTGCGCTACGGGCTGGACGGGAAGATGATTGACTTCGGCAAGCAAAAGGAAGTGCCCGTCAGGGATTTGATTCGTGAACTGCTGGAATTCGTAGACGACGTGCTGGACGAGCTAGGCTCGCGTCATGAGGTCGAGCACATCCACACGATTCTTGAGCGCGGAACTTCAGCCGACGAGCAGCTACAGGTTTACCAGGAGACGCACGATCTCAAGACGGTCGTGGACCGCCTGATTGAAAGGACGATGGAGAATGTTCCGACCAACATCGAGAATGCTTCCGCGATAAAACCTGTGTAGCGAGAGAGCCGGAATGCAAAAGACAAAAAGAAATGAGGATGAAGAGTTAACTCTTCATCCTCATCCTTTTTCTCAAGCTGACCCGCGGCTTTTAATTTGAAGCGCTGTGGTTGAGGGCTTCGCGCAGGAAATTCTCAAAAATAATGCGCCCGTCGCGTGATTCGTTCGGATGTTCCCAGCGCGTCCGGTTCTTGTTCCAGTCTTCAAAGGATTTTTCCAGATGAAACTGGACCGTGTAGATGAGCTGTCCTGCTGCGCGGCGGACGAGCATTTGTATCCGGCAGAGATAGGCCGTCGCGAGCAGCTTGAATCCATCGGGCACGGCATCGAGTTGCAGCCCGTGATTCTGCCAGACGCGAAGGATGCGCGCTTCGCGTGTGTAATCCTGCCAGATGCCGGATTCGTCGTCGCTGATTCCCTCAAAGATAGGGTCGCTCGCGTCTTTGATGCGTATAAAGCGATACTGGTATTCATAGGGACGCCCGACGCGCCGCTCGTGTTGTTCGTGGTGGTCCAGCGTGACGATGCGCGCGCCGAAGCTGAGACCGACCAGTTGATGACCGCCGCAGATGCCGAGCACTGGAATCTTTGTCCGTCTGATAAACTCGCCGAATTTCGAGATTATCTCAGGATTGTAGTAATCGAAATCTCGCAGCGTGCCGCTCAGCACAATCGCATCGGGTTCAAACTCGCGTGCAGCCTCTTCAATCTCCGAAAGATGCGTGACGCGCGTTTCAGGGTTTTTGACCAGCCGCTCTATGTTGTTAAGAATATTCTCAATCGCCAGCGCCGAAATTTTTCTCTCGCGTTGAAGCTCAAGCGGGGCGGTCCGGCCCATCTCCCTGATAGCTATCTCGGAAAGGTCGCTCTCATGTCGCAGCAGGTCGTTGACGACGAGCACGCGCACAGCCTCTATGCGCTTTTCGATTGACTCGAAGCGGCAGAAGGTGCTGCGGTTGAATGGAAAGGGGAGCGGGTCGGGGGCTGTGATGGTTCTCTGTTCCGAGTCGATGAATTCCTGTAACTCTTGTGTCATAGATAATAAAGAATCGGGTCTGGAAAACTGGTTAACCCCGTCTCTGCCTCGTGTTCTGGTTAAATTTCGGGATGGCCGTTCCGGCTCCCGCTGCCCCTATCTCTTCACGCACCCTCGCGGTCAGCATAGAGCGCACGCGAGAACGAAAGCCAGCGCTCCGCGCATCTCCCAGATGCTCGACCAGTAGTAACATGCGATGCCATGACGATTCAAGCTCGTCGGCGAGCACCGAAATCCGCGTGATGTCATAAGGCACGGCTACCTCCGTGCATCCTGCGCGCGCAAAGACCGATAGATAACGAGCCGTCGCCAGGTCAGGGCACAACATGCGCTTGCGGCCTACTTGCAGCTCGATTCCGAGCAACGTGTGCTGGACCAAAACCCTGTCCTGCCTGGTCGCCGCCTCAAGCTTATGCGAACGCGTGCGCATCGGCATGATACGCTCTATGTAAATGCAGGGCAGCCATTGCTCGCCCATCGAGTCCCTGATCTGCTCGACCAGACTCGCGGCTGAACTCGCGCCGAGCGAAGCCGCCGGAGCGACTCCGGCTGGCGGTCCAAAACTCTGGCTGGTTCTCGTTGCTGTCACAGGATTCATGATAACAAAAAAGACCGCTTCGCGCTCACCGACAAGCGCGGCGTTGATGTCCTCTCAAGCAAAAACATCTCAGCGTGAAGCCTCTGCGACGGGAGGTTGTCTCTGAAAGGCATTGAGCACGCGGCCAGGAAAGAGGCCCAGATAAAAAGTGCCGAGCAGGGTAATGATGAGGGCCAGCGTCAGGCTGGCGGGAACACGCGGCGCGTTCCACTCTGTCGTTCGCTCGCGGAAAAACATGACGATGATTAGACGCAGATAGTAGTAAGCGGAGATGGCCGTATTGAGCACGCCGATGATGACGAGGATGGAATAGATGGAATTCTGCGTCGCCGAGCCTGCGTTGAGGGCTGCGCGAAAGACCATAATCTTGCCCATAAAGCCTGCGGTCAGCGGCATCCCGAGCAGGCTCAGCAGAAAGATTGCCAACGCGAAGGCCAGCGCGGGCGCGCGAAAGCCTATGCCGTTGTAATCTTCAACCTCCGTGCGGCGGTCATTGCCGCGCGCGATAATCGTCACGATGGCGAAAGCGCCCAGGTTCATCACGGCGTAGGTCAGCATATAGAAGGCGACCGCCGCCAGCGCCTCGTTCCTCTGCACCGCCTCGCCGCTTGCGCCCGCCGCGATAAAACCGACCATTGCATAGCCGGCGTGCGCGATTGAAGAATAGGCCAGCATGCGTTTGACGTTGTTCTGCACGATGGCGACGACGTTGCCGACCGTCATCGTCAGGATGACGAGCACGATGAGCGCGTTGACCCAGGCCGCGTGGGCCATACCCGAGATGCCTGTCGCCGCCGCGACGAAGGGAAACCCGAAGATAAAGACGCGCAGGAAGGAAGCGAACCCGGCTGCTTTTGGACCAGCGGCCATAAAGGCCGTGACGGGCGAGGGCGCGCCTTCGTACACGTCCGGCGTCCAGACATGAAAGGGCGCTGTCGCGACCTTAAAGCCAAAGCCTACGAGCAGCATGGCCGCGCCCGCAATGAGCAGCGAAGGATACATGGGGCTGTCGCCGCTGACGCGCGCGGCAATCTCCGTGATATTGGTCGTGCCTCCTTGATTTGGTCCAAGCGAGGTCGCACCGTAGACGAGCGCGATGCCGTAGAGCAGAAACGCCGAAGAGAAAGAGCCTAGAATAAAATATTTGAGCGACGATTCGTTGGAGCGTACATCCGTCCGGCGAAATCCGGCCATCACGTAGGTCGCGATAGAGAGAATCTCAAGGCCCAGAAAGATGATGACCAGATCGTTGCCCGAAGCCATCAACATCATCCCGGAAGTGGCAAAGAGCAGGAGCGTATGAAACTCGCCCGCCGGAAGCCGCTCGCCCTTAATCCAGACCATTGAGATTAAGATGGTCAGGGCGGAAACGAAGAGGACGATGAGCGTAAAGCTCAGACGCAGCCCGTCGAGCGCGATCATCCCGTGAAATGTGCCGCGAGAGATAAGGGGGTCGCCTCCTCCGCTGGACCAGACGGACCACAGCCAAATGCAGCCGGCAGCCGCCGCCAGAAGGCCAGCCAGAGACAGCCCGCCCGTCAACCAACGCTGGCCGGGGCGAGGCACGATGATGTCCGCGACCATGACCAGCACGGCGACTAGCCCGACGATCAACTCCGGCAGGATAATCGTGAAATTAACGTCGGCTGTCAGATTCTGAAAAGCTAATAAAGCGTTCATCTTTGAAAAAATTCAGCGCGGCCTTGAACTCAGTTTGCCGGCGCGTTCTGCGCCCCTGCCCGCTCCTCCAAAAGTTTGTTGAGGCGGGCGCGCAGAGTGTTCTTATACAAATCCATGGACGCAGACATGCCGAAGTGGTTCGGCAGAGAGAGACGGCCTTCCTTGTCGAAGAAGACGACGAGAGGCACGCGCACGCGCGAAGTGAATTGCGCGTAGGCGAGCTTCAAAGTATCGCGCAGGACCGGAAAGCTGAGCTTCTGTTTGCGCGCATACGCGCCCAGCGCCTTATCCGAAATCTCATCTTCGCTATCAATGCTCACCCACATAAATTTGACGGGGCGATCCTTATACTCTCTCTTCAACTCTTCGAGCGCCACTACTTCATCCTTACACGGCACGCACCATGTGGCCCCGAAGGAGACGAGCAAAACATTGCCGCGCATCTCCGCCACGTCATACGTCTTGCCGTCAATCCCCTTGAGCCTGATCTGGACCGCTTCCTGCGGTATCTTCTGGACCTCCGGCTGCTGCTGAGCCTCCGCACGCAAAGGCATCATCAACCCCGCCAGAGCAAAGCCGCATAACAATAGGAATCCGTGTAATATCTTCATAAACTTTGAACGCTCCGAAGGTTTACTTACGAGCGAAAGAGCCTCCGGTTGGCCGCAGCACGCGCTGTCGCACTTCGTTGACGCTGTCGCGCGAGCGGTCCAGAAACGGGCGCGGGTAAACGCCCATGTAAAGCATTAAAAAGAGCAGCGGCAGGACCAGTCCTATCTCGCGCAGGTTCAAATCTCGCAGCCGCGCATTCTCAGGATTCTTGAGCCGCCCAAAGACGACGCGCTGCAACATCCAGAGCATATAGACGGCGGCCCAGATAACGCCAGTCCCCGCCAGCATCGTGGCCCACCACGGATACTGAATAGCCTGAGAGGTCCACATCCCGAGCATGATAAGAAACTCTCCGACAAACCCGTTGAGAAACGGCAGTCCTATGGACGAGAGCGAGGCGAAGACGAAGAGGGTCGAAAACAGCGGCATGGACGAAGCCAGCCCGCCGTAGTCGGAAATCTGGCGCGTGTGCCGTCGCTCGTAGATCATCCCGACGAAGAGAAAGAGCGCGCCCGTCGAAACTCCGTGATTGAGCATCTGGTAGAGCGCGCCCTGCATCCCCGTCTCTGTAAAAGAGAAGAGTCCGAGCACGACGAATCCCATGTGGCTGACTGAAGAATAGGCCACCAGCCTTTTGACATCCGGCTGGACCATTGCGACCAGCGCGCCGTAGATGATGCCTATGATGGCGAGCACGATAAAGAGCGTGGCAAAGCGTCTAGCCGCTTCCGGGAAGAGTCCGAAGTTAAAGCGCATCAGCCCGTATGTGCCCATCTTGAGCATCACGCCCGCCAGAATCACAGAGCCTGCGGTCGGCGCTTCAGTGTGCGCGTCAGGCAGCCAAGTGTGAAAAGGGAAGAGCGGGACTTTAATCGCAAACGCGATGGCAAAGGCCAGAAAGAGCCAGTAGGCCGTGCTCTGCTGCGAGGCAAAAGACATCTTGCCTGTGCGAAGCGAGTTCAAGAGCGTCACGTAGTCGAATGTTCCGAAGCCGACCTGCGATGAGTGTAGATAGTAAAGGGCTATGATGCCGACCAGCATGAGGAGACTGCCGACCGCCGTGTAGATAAAAAACTTGGTGGCCGCGTAAATCCTGCGCTCGCCGCCCCAGATACCTATCAGGAAGAACATAGGAATCAGCGTCGCCTCGAAGAAGAGATAGAAGACCAGCAGGTCGAGCGCGACGAAGACTCCGATCATCGCTCCGAGCATGAGCAGCATGAAGGTGTAAAAGGGGGCTTGACGTTTTTCGATGGAGTGCCAGCTTGAGAGGATGGAGATTGGCGTCAGCAGCGTCGTCAGGAGGACCAGCCAGAGGCTGATGCCGTCAACCCCCACATGATAACGCGCGCCGATAACTCCTATCCACGGCACGTCCTGGACAAAGCGAAACGCGCCCGCGCTCACCCCTCCGCCGCCGAGCAGCAGCAGCGAGAGCGCAAAGGTGATAAGCGAAACGATGAGCGCAATCCAGCGATAATGCGTCTCCTGCTTCCAGGGCGCGAGCGCGTGCGCGGCGGTCGCAATCGCGCCGACGACCGGCAGAAGAATCAAGATGGTCAGTAAATACTGCTGCATAGTTTAACTAGCGACCGAAAGATTGGAGTCCGTAATAGGCGAAGTAGCCGATGATGGCGAGCGCGCCGAGCAGGATAATCGCCGCGTAGCTGCGGACAAAACCCATCTGCACATAGCGCACGACAGAGCCTATCTCCGTGATGCCTCTGCCTAGCCCGTTGACGATGCCGTCAATCACGCCGATGTCGAAGAGCTTCCACAATCCTTCGCGCGACCCGACTTTCAGAGGATTGACAATCGCTACATCGTAAACTTCATCTACATAATATTTCTCTTCGAGCAGTCGCGGCATCTTCAAAAGCGGCCTCTTCTTAAAGATCATAAAGCCAATGCCGAGACCCGCCAGCGCGATGGCTACTGAGATAAGCGTAAAGAGCCTTTCCGCATTCACCTCCTCAGCCGTCGGCAGCCGTTCAGCCGCAGGCTCTTGCTGCGAGCCTTCACCGACCGAGAGCGGCGCTGCCCCGTCAACAGGCTGCGGCGGATGCGAAAGAAACTCTACAGCGGCTGGTCCACCTTCATCGTGCGCGCCAGCACTTTCCGGCATGTGCGCGATGGCAGGCTCAAGCGTGTGCTCGAAATAGTTTTCAGGATGCCCGCCCAGGCTGAGCGCATAAGGAACGCCGACCAGACCGCCAAAGACCGAAAGCAGAGCGAGCACGACGAGCGGCAAGGTCATCACCCAGGGCGATTCATGCGGGCTGATTGGACCATGATGAGCGTGCTCGTCATGCTCTTCCGTTGCGGCCAGGACGTGCTCGCCGGGGGCATGATGCGGGCGGTCGTCGCCTGATTCAAGCGTGGCATCGTGCGGCGCTTCGCCTTCCTCAGCGGCCTGCGCATGTGCTTCGTCCGCCTGCCCGCCCGCGTGAGCATCCTTGAATCTCTCTTCGCCCCAGAAGGTCATCACCATCAGGCGCGTCATGTAGACGGCTGTCAGGAGCGCGGTCAAAGCTGCGACGACCCAGAGGACTTTGCCAAAGCCGTGCGGGATGCCAGCGGCCTCCGTGCTCCAGGTCTTCCAGAGAATTTCGTCCTTCGAGAAAAATCCTGAGAGGAGCGGAAAGCCTGAGATTGCCAGCCAGCCCATGCTCATCGCCGCGAAAGTTATCGGCATATACTTTTTAAGACCGCCCATCCGCCGCATGTCCTGCTCGTGATGCATACCGTGTATGACAGAGCCTGAGCCTAGAAAGAGCAGCGCCTTGAAGAAGGCGTGCGTCATGACGTGAAAGACCGCCGCGACAAATGCGCCGACGCCGCACGCGAGCACCATATAGCCAATCTGCGAGATGGTCGAATAGGCGAGCACCTTCTTGATGTCGTTCTGGGCCAGACCGATGGTTGCGGCAAAGAGGGCCGTCGCCGCGCCGATGATGGCGACGATGAACATGGCCGTTGGCGCGTGCGTGTAGATGGCAGAGCAGCGAACGATCATGTAAACACCAGCCGTGACCATCGTCGCCGCGTGAATCAAGGCGGAGACGGGAGTCGGTCCGGCCATCGCGTCCGGCAGCCAGACATAGAGCGGTATCTGCGCGCTCTTGCCTGTCGCGCCGATAAAGAGCAGCACGGCGATGGAAGTAATGCCGCCCGCGATAATCGCCTTCGCCGTGAAGGGGTCTGCGGCCATGCTCCCGATAATCTGCAAAGCGCTCTGGACCTGCGCGCCGTCAACCATCTTGGGGAAGAAGCTGATCGTACCCGTCATAAAGAAGATGAGCATGATGCCCATCACGACGCCCCAGTCGCCGACGCGGTTAGCGATAAAAGCTTTCTTCGCGGCGTCGCCAGCCTCCTGCCTCTCAGTGTAATAGCCTATCAGCAGGTAAGAGCAGAGGCCGACGCCCTCCCAACCGACGAACATCAGCAGAAAATTGTCCGCCAGGATGAGCGTCAGCATCGAGAACATGAAGAGATTGAGATACGCGAAGAAGCGATAAAAGCCCTTATCGCCGTGCATGTAGCCGGTCGCGAAAATGTGTATTAGTAGCGCGACGAAGGTCACGAAGAGCGCGTAGATACCGCTCAGGCGGTCCATCGCCAGACCGAAGTCTGCGCGGAAGCCGCCCACCTGAATCCAGGTCCAGAGGTGGTCCATCACGGGAGCATTTGAATGAAGCGCGCCACCCGGACCAAAAGCTAGGATAAAGGCGACAATCGTCGAAACGGCAACCGCGCCGCAGGCGACAAGACCGATAAACAGTTCATGGCGCACGCGGCGACCGACAAGCCAGTTGATGGCTGCGCCCGCCAGCGGAGCAAAAATGATGATGCTTAAAAGGTTGTTTTCAGCCATGACCCTTGTTTGACGCTGCTAAAGTTTAAGGATGTTCGCATCGTCAACGTCTAGCGATTCGCGGTTGCGGAAGATGGCGATGATGATACCGAGACCGACAGCCGCTTCAGCCGCCGCGACCGTCATCACTATGAAGACGAAAAGCTGGCCCGTGACATCGTGAAAAAAGCTCGAAAAGGCGACGAAGGTCAGGTTCACGGCATTAAGCATCAACTCTATGCACATGAACATCGAGATGACGTTGCGCTTGACGATGACGCCGACCACGCCAATCGTAAACAAGACGGCAGAAAGTGCCAGATACCATGAGAGATGTGGAGCCATATCAACCTAAATCATCAATCTCGCGCGAGCCGCCCGCGTCCCTTTGACCCAGCAGCTCGGCTGCCTCCGTCGTGCTGCCAGTCTCGACGGGCGTGGCATCACCGACCGCCAGCGGCTGGACCAGACGACGCGGCAGCACCTGCGCGCCCGGAATAACTCGTGCATCCGCGGGCAGAGTGAAAGCGCGGCGGGTCAGCGTCATCGCGCCGACAATCGCCATCAGCAAGAGCAGCGAAGTGATTTCAAACGGGAGCAGGTATTTCGTGAACAGTCCCTGCCCGATGGAAGCCGTCAAACCGACGTTTGAATCCGCAGGGGAAAGCGGCTGCGGGACCGTCTCGACAAAGTAAAAGATAAAAGAGGTCTCCGCGATGAGCACGGCTGCCATCAGGAGGCCGACCGGAATCAAGTAGCCCAGACGCACGCGCCCGCGTGCTTCCTCTTCGACATTTAAAAGCATGATGACGAAGATGACCAGCACCATAATCGCGCCCGCGTAGACGATAACTTGCACGGCTGCGATAAAAGGCGCGGCGAGCATCAAGTAGAGCGCGGCGAGCGAGATAAAGACGCCTATCAGCGAGATGGCGCTATAAAGCGGGTTGCGCTGGTAAACCACGGAGACGGCGCAGCCCACAGCCATCCCCGCGAAAATGATGAAAAAGAGAACTGTGAACATAAACAAAATATCCGGCGGCAACAGCCACAGAGGCACAGAGACACAGAGAGAGAAGATAAATCAGGAATTGATAAGACTGTTCAACTCATCTTTCTTATGCTCTGTGTCTCTGTGCCTTTGTGGCTAACTTGCCTGCTTAAATCCAACCCATCCAGACCAGCGTCGCCGTCAAGACGATATTGATGAGCGCCAGCGGCAGTAAAAACTTCCAGCCAAAATCCATCAACTGGTCGAAACGAAAACGCGGGAGCGTGCCCCGCAGCCAGATATAAAGGAAAAGGAAAAAGATGACTTTAGCGAGAAAGTAAATTGGTCCAAGATAGGGGAACTGCGCCACGCCCGGACCATTCCAGCCGCCCAGAAATAGGGTCGAAGCCAGCATCGAGACCGTGAACATATTGATGTACTCGGCCATGAAAAAGAGCGCAAACTTCATCGCGCTATATTCCGTGTGAAAACCCGCGACCAACTCCGTCTCGGCTTCCGGCAAATCGAAGGGAACGCGGTTGGTCTCAGCGATGGCGGAAATCAGGTAGACGAGAAATCCGAGAGGCTGAAAGAAGATATTCCATTTCATCCCGGACCAGCCCGATTGCAGCTCGACGATTCCGGCCAGGTCCAGCGTGCCCGACATCAGTATGACGCCGATTAGCGAAAGGCCCAGGCTCAGCTCATAAGAGATCATCTGCGCCGAAGAGCGCAGCCCGCCCATCAGGCTGTACTTGTTATTTGAAGACCAACCCGCGAGCGCAATCCCGTAGACGCCGACAGACGTGATGCCGAGCACATAGAGCAGCGCCACGTCGAACCTGGTCACGACCAACTCCACGTCGCCCAGAAACGGAAGATAAACTCTCGGTCCGAAAGGGTAGACGATGATCGTCATGAGCGCGGCGACGGTCGCAATGATGGGCGCGAGGATATAGACAAAGCGCGTGGATTTGTCTGGAACGATGTCTTCCTTAAAGATAAACTTCAAGAGGTCCGCGAGCGGTTGCAACATCCCGCCGTAGCCGACGCGATTAGGCCCCAGCCGCCCCTGTATAAAAGCCAGCACGCGGCGCTCGGCCAGCACCGTGTAAGCCACAACCGTCATCACCAGCCCGAAGGCAACGATGATGCCTACCAGTTTGAGTCCGGCAAATGTCAGATCGTTCCAGTCCATGATGAGATTTTAGATTTGCGATTTTAAATTTTTGAGTTTCGATTGCAAGAGAATTAAAGCTTGACCTCGCTTCTCAAATCGAAATCCAAAATCAAAAAATCTTCCTAGTCTCCGACGGCTGTGGCCTCGCGCCGCAGGCTCTCGTCAACGGTAATCTGGTAGAGCGGCGAAATGCCCACTGTTTCGGGTCGCGGATTGCCAGCCGCGAGCAAGTGGAATTGCGGAGTCTTATCCGTCAATGGTCCAATCTTAAATAGCTCGTGGCCCACCTCCGGCGTCTCCGTTATCTTCTCCGCCGTCTCGCTCAGGCTCTCGACGCCCAGACGCACACCGTCAACGTCCTTCGACAAATCGCGCTCAGGGGCAACCGCGTGCCTGACCTGCACGGGCTTCGACTCGTCCTTCAAGAGCGGATAACGCAAGCCCTCGTAAGGCGCGACCTTTTCGCCAATCTCGCGGAAGACCGCGCCGGCAGACATCTGGTAGCCGAAATCCAGGCCCAACTCGCGTGCCAGCAGATCAATAATCATCCAGTCCGGCTTGGCTTGATGAACGGGCGGGATGGATTGGCGGACGCGCTGGACCAGCCCGCCGTTATTTGTAAAGGTCCCGTCCGTCTCGGCAAAAGAGGCTGCGGGGAAAACTACGTCTGCGAAGCGCGTCGTCTCTGTCTCGAAAAGCTCCTGGACCACCAGAAAGTCCAGCTTGCCGAGGGCATCTTCGCGGCCATGAAGATGCGCGGGGAGAAAGCTGCCGGCAACGTACATCGCGCGAATCCCACCTCCCGCCGCGTCGAGCATCTGAGTTGGGCTGAGCGCGCCCTTCATCAAGCCCATGTCGTGCGCGCCGATGCTGTTGTTATAAAGCGGCAGCGGATGCAGCAGGATGCGGCGGCCTTCGGCTGCGAAGAAAAAGGGAAGCTGCGCGACGACCGTTTGCGCGGCGCGGCTTAGCTCGCCGCCGAACATGACAACCACGTCGCCCTGAGCCTCAAGCATGGCCTGTCGTAAGGCTTCAATCTCGCTCGCTTCAACACCCATCTTGCGCGCGGCCAGTTCCGCCGTTTCAGTATTGACGAGCGCCAGCACGGCTGCATCCAACGCGCCCGGGCGTATGTGTATGAACTGCGAAGCCTGCTCTTTTAAGCGTATGGGAACGCTATTGACGATGATGAGCTTAGCGCCGCCATTGCGTACAGCCTGCCGCATCTGCTTGCCCGTCAGGGGCTGAAGCTCTTCAGGCTCGCCGCCTATGAGCAGGATGGTTTTGGCATGACGAATATCATGATGCGTGGCGAGCTGGCCGCCAAGATTGTCGAAGAAGGGTTGCAGGCTAAAGGCATCCGTGGCCGTAAAGTTTTCTGTTCCGACCAGCTCCACCGCAAATTTGTGAAGCAGGTAAAGAGCCTCGTTAGTCAGGCGGGGGCTGCCGACCACGCCTATCGCCGAAGGTCCATGAGCATCCGCCAACTGGTCCAGCCTCGACGCGACAAACTTGATGGCCTCATCCCACGTCGCCGGAATCAGCTTGCCGCCCTTCTTATAGCGAATCATGGGCGTGCGCAGACGCTCTTCATGGTTGACGAAGTTGTGCGCGAAGCGGCCCTTGATGCACAAGAATTCGCCGTTGTGCCCGTTGACATAGCGGTCGCGCGCGACGACGCGCATCACTTCGCCCGCGCGCGAGCCGACCGATTCCTGGCAGCCGTCAGAGCAATAGGTGCAGGTCGAGACGGTCTGGGCCAGTTCCCAGGGCCTTGCCTGATGACGATAGGTTGCATCGAGGAGCGTGCCGGTCGGGCAGACTTCTATGCAGTTGCCGCACTGCGAGCAGTTGAGCCAGCCGCCGTATGTGCCGATGACCGTGTGCGCGCCTCGCCCGCCCGCTTCAATCGCGTCCTCGCCCATCCATTCGTCGCAGACGCGCGTGCAGCGTTTGCAGAGGATGCAGCGCTGCGGGTCGTTGGCGACAATCGGCGAAAGATATTTCTCAGGCGCTGTATTCTTCGGCTCACCGAAACGCTCTTCCAGCCCGCCCCAATCAAAGGCCATCTCCTGCAACTCGCACTCGCCGCCGCGGTCGCAGATAGGACAGTCAAGCGGGTGGTTCGCCAGCAGAAATTCGACCATCGCGCGCTGCGCCTTTTCAATCTCCTCGCTCCTGGTGGTGACGATCATCCCGTCCGTGCAGGTAATCGTGCAGGAGGTTTGCAGCTTCGGCATCTTTTCGATGCGGACCAGGCACATCCGGCAGGAAGCCTGCAAGGCCAGGTCCGCGTAATAGCAGAAAGAGGGGATGTCAAAGCCGCCCTCGCGGCAGACATCAATCAGCCGCGCGCCCTTCTGGACCTGCAACTCTTTTCCGTTAATCGTAACTTTGACTAATTCTGTAGACATCTTTAATCAGTGACAGGTAACAGGTGACGGGTCACAGGACAAGAAGTACATTTTTCTCGTCACTTGTCACCTGTCACTCGTTACTCATGCATTAGCCGTCTCCATCCGGACCAGTGGCGTGAGATGGCGTTTAAAATCTTCGGGGAATTTTTTGATGGCAGACTGTATGGGCCAGGCGGCTGCGTCACCGAGCGGGCAGAAGGATTTGCCTTCGATGTTATCGCAGACGTCCAGGATAAGCTGCGCATCTTCGGGGCGGCCTTCGCCGCGTGCGATGCGCTTGAAAACCTTGACCAGCCAGTCCGTGCCTTCGCGGCAGGGCGTACACCAGCCGCATGACTCGTGTTTGTAAAACTCTATGAGATTCTTCGTTGACTCGAAAATATCCACGGTCTCGTCCATCACGATAAAGCCGCCGCTGCCGACCATAGAGCCTGCGGCGACGAGGCCCTCGTAATCCATCTTGACATCGCGGCCCAGGATGTCAGAGGCAGGCATGATGTAGACGCTTGAGCCGCCCGGGATGACGGCCTTGAGCTGCTTGCCGCCGAGCATACCCTGGCAGTCTTCCATGATGAACTTTTCCATGTCATCGTAGCCCATAGGCAATTCATAAACGCCCGGACGATTGACATGGCCCGAAACAGACCAGAGCTTTGTGCCTCCGCTCTTTTCAGTTCCGAGAGCATGATAGGCCTCGCCGCCCATCTTGATAATGTCGGGGACGGCGGTGAGCGTCTCGACGTTATTGACGACGGTCGGGCAGCCGTAAAGCCCTGCGATGGCGGGGAAGGGAGGCTTCATGCGCGGGTGTCCGCGCAAGCCTTCGAGCGAATTCAAAAGCGCGGTCTCTTCGCCGCAGATGTAAGCGCCCGCGCCCGTGTGCGTATAGACCTCGCAGGAAAAGTCTGTGCCGAGGATTTTGTCGCCGACCAGTCCGGCCTCGCGCGCCTCCGCTATGGCCCGGTCCATAATCTCAATCAGATAGCGATACTCGCCGCGCGTGTAGATGTATGTCACCTTCGAGCCGAGCGCGTAAGCGGCAATCAACATGCCCTCTATAAGCATGTGCGGGTCGCGCTCCATCAAGTAACGATCCTTGAAAGTGCCAGGCTCGGACTCGTCCGCATTACAGACGACATATTTCGGCTTCGGAGAATCCTTCGGGACAAAGCTCCACTTCATCCCGGTCGGAAAGCCAGCGCCGCCGCGACCGCGAAGCACGGAACTCTTAACCGCACCAATCACATCATCGGGCGACATGCCATCGAGCACTTTCTTTAGCGCCTCGTAGCCGCCGTTCTGCCTGTAAACTTCAAGGGTGTGCGAATTCTCCAGCCCTACACGCGCGAGCTGAAGAGGTTCGCAACCGATAGCTCCGATAAACATAATCTTCTCTTGACTCTTATTTGCCCGCTTACCCTTTAAGGCAAAGCGTCCAGAATCTCGTCAACCTTTTCTGTCGTCAGGTTCTCGTAATAATCAAACCCGATTTGAAACATCGGCGCGGTCCCGCAAGAGCCTAGACACTCGACGAGCGAAAGCGTAAAGCGTCCGTCATCGGTTGTCTCGCCCGGCTTGATGCCGAGCCTGCGGCAAACGTGCTCGGTAATCTTCGGCTCGCCCATAATCCTGCACGAGAGCGTCTTGCAAATCTGTATGTGATACTTGCCGGTCCGCACCGTGTTAATCATCGAATAGAAGGTCGCGGTCTCCCAGACATCCGTAATCCGCACGCCCAGACGGTCGGCTAAGTAGGCGACGCCCGGCGGGTCAAGATAGCCTCGCTCGCGCTGCACTATGAAAATCAAGGGGAGCATCGCGGAGCGTTTTCTATCCGGCGGATACTTGGCCAGATGACGGTCCATCTCGGCCTCCACCTCGGGCGAAAAGACGGCTATCTCCTGCGGGACTTTCGCCTCCTGCGGCAGAGGATTATTCGGCGTGAACTGACTGCTCATAGTCTTCAGTTTTCGGTTTTCAGTTCTCAGTTTTAACTATCAGCCTCTCGCTAAAAACTAAAAACTATCTATCTATTTCTCCGAGCACGATGTCTATCGAGCCGATAATGGCGACCACGTCCGCGACCATCTCGCCTTCGGCCATGACGGGCAGGGCCGAGAGGTTGACGAAGCTTGGACCACGAAAATGTACGCGGTCAGGTTTTGGTCCACCGTTGGATTTGACATAACAGCCAAGCTCGCCCTTCGAGCCTTCAATCGGGTGATAGACTTCGCCCTGCGGCACGTCGAAGCCTTCGGCGACAATCAGGAAGTGATGAATCAGCGCGTCCATGTGCGTCTTCATCGCTTCGCGGTCGGGCAGGACCACCTTTGGCGCGTCGGCCTTGATCGAGCCGGGCCGCAGACGCGCCAGAGCCTGCTCGACTATCCTCAGCGATTCCTTCATCTCGCGCATCCGAACCATGTAACGCGCCCAGACGTCGCCGCCCTGCTCGACCGGAATCTCGAAATCATATTTTTCATAACCCGTATATGGATTGACGCGCCGCACGTCTATGTCAACTCCGCTCCCGCGCAGGCATGGACCAGTCAGTCCCCAGTCAATCGCATCTTCGCCGGAGATATAGCCGACATCGCGTGTACGGTTCTGGAAAATCGTGTTCCCCGAAAGAAGCGTGTGAAACTCTTTCAAAGAGCCTGGGAATCCGTCAATAAACTGCCGGACGCGCCTTTCAAAGCCCGCGGGCAGGTCCATCATCAACCCGCCGATACGAAAATAAGAGGGCGTCAAGCGTCCGCCCGATGCGGCCTCGATCATGTTCAGAATCTTCTCGCGCTCGCGGAAGCAGTAGAAGAAGACGGTCATCGCGCCGATGTCCAGGGCATGCGTGCCGAGCCAGACCAGATGCGAGGCGATACGCTGCAACTCGCACATCAGCACGCGTATGACCTGCGCGCGTTCGGGAATCTCCAACCCTAGGAGCTTTTCGGCGGCCATCACGTAGGCCAGGTTATTCCCCAGCGGATTCAGATAATCCATGCGGTCCGTGATGACTATGCCCTGCTGCCACTTCTTGTACTCGAAGAGCTTCTCCATCCCCGTGTGCAGATAGCCTATATCGGGCGTAGCCTTGACCAGCATCTCGCCATCAAGCACCAGCTCCAGCCGCAACACGCCGTGCGTCGAAGGATGCTGCGGCCCGAACGAGATGGTCATCTGCGTATCGAGCGGACGATCAATAACCTCGAACTGCTGCGGAAGATTGACGGTCGATGAACTCATAAATAAGAGTCTGGAGTCCGTGGTCCAGAATCCGGAGTCAAAGTCTTTTGTCTTTTGACTCCAGACTCTGGACTGATGACTTACGTTAAGCTGTACGGCTCGTAGCCGCGCAGCGGAAAATCTTTGCGCAGGGCGTGGCCCTCCCAGTCGTCGGGCAGCAGTATGCGCCTGAGGTCCGGATGACCGTCAAAGATGACGCCGAACATGTCATAGGTTTCGCGCTCGTGCCAGTTGGCAGTCCTCCAGACGCTGGTCACGGTCGGCAGATGCGCGTCCTCTTCATTAAGCAGAACTTTCAAGCGCAGGCGATGATGCTTGCTGGTCGAGAAGAGATGATAATTGACTTCAAAACGAGGCTCTTCCTCGGGGCCGCGGTCGGCGCCGCAAATATCCGAGAGCATGTTGAAATGAAAATCAGGCGCGGTCTTGAGATACGCGCAAATCTCAGCGATGCTTTCGCGCGGGACGAGAGCGGTCACTTCGTCAAAAGCATCCCTGACTTCATTAATCCAGCCCGGATGCTCTTGCTGTAACGCCGTCAACATTGCTGTAGACGGCGTCGCATAGCTTGGTGTAGAGAGAGGCTGATCTTCGGAACCCTGCTTGCGCTCGATCTCATTCGACATAATATTTACTAAGCCGTGAGCAGTCAGCTTTGAGCAGAGAAGCGGAAACTACTGACGACTGCTCGCTGCCGACTGATGAACGTTTATGATGAGCGGCGGCGCTCGTGCCGCGAGGCAATCGTGTAGGGGCGCGACTGCTGCGCGGCGGCCTCGTTCGTGGCAGAGACGCCGGAGGCCGGGAGCGTGCCCGGCGGCACGGCCTCGCGCGCTTCCTCTTCCGGCACATCTCGGCGGTCTCTCATGGTCTCCTTCATGACCTTATCCTGCAACATCATGACGGCGTGTATGAGCATCTCCGGACGCGGCGGGCAGCCAGGGATATACACGTCCACGGGCACGACCTTGTCCACGCCCTGAACGATAGCGTAGTTGTCAAAGACGCCGCCCGAAGTGGCGCACGCGCCCATCGAGATGACCCACTTCGGCTCGGGCATCTGGTCGTAGATACGTCTCAGCACTGGGGCCATCTTGCGCGAGACGCGTCCCGAAACGATCATCACGTCGGCCTGTCGCGGGCTGGCGCGAAAGACCTCAGAGCCGAAGCGCGCCAGGTCGTTGCGCGAAGAGGTGGCATTCATCATCTCTATAGCGCAGCAGGCCAGCCCGAAGGTCGCGGGCCAGAGCGAAGACTTGCGCGCCCAGTTGACCAGCGCATCGAGCCGCGTCGTAATGACCTCCGGCAAGCTTTCGGAGATGATATTTTCAAGTCCCATAAAACAAACCCCCTTGAGACAAAACAGACTCTTTAAGCTGCGCGTCGCGTCGGCGTGGGCTGGCGCTGCTCCATATCTGCCAGCGCGTGCGCTTCGGCCTCAGCCTCCCTGCGCGCCCTCTCGCTCCAATCGAACGCGCCCTTCCTGACCACATACACGTAGCCGACAAACAACAACACCACAAACAGCATCATCTCGACGAAGAGCAGGTTATTCATCGCGCTGCTGGTCGCGCCCAGTCCCTTAAAGACTACGGCCCAGGGAATCAGGAAGATGGCTTCAATATCAAAGAGGATGAAGAGCATCGCGATTAGATAAAATTTGACGGAGAAACGCTCGCGGGCCGACCCGACAGGGTCTTTGCCGCACTCATACGGCATCAGCTTCGTGCGCGTGCGTTTACGCTGGCCGACCATCTGCGAGAGCAGGACGTTGGTCACGGCAAAGCCCGCCGCCACGACGAACATCAGCAGAATCGGCAAATAAGCGATCAGGTTAAACTTTTGCTCGGGCACAGCGCCTCCCGCCGGTCCAGACCGCGTCAAGCGTGCGGCAAAACTCCCTTTGAAGGCAGCTTCACCGCTCATATTCAGAGTTTGAGAATCATTGTACAAAGTCATCGTAGACCAATAGACTAAGGCTGTCAAGCATCTCTCAAGCGGCGCGAAACCCCCTCCGGCCAAGGAGATTGACCGTCCCAAAATGGCTGTGCTACTGTTCAATCCGGGCCTCACCAAAGATAATTTTTTGCTTGCTTTGCCAGCATCAGCCGGGGCATCGGAATCAACGTAGTGATTACTGGATACAATACAGATGTCGAGCACGGCGGGGTTGTCTACCATGTGCAGACGGAGGATAAGGGTCTCGACAGTCCCTTGATTCTTTCGCTGGTCTACACGGGCGGCGCCATCCTCGCCAGCAAACGCTCGCCCTACGACGATCTGATCTCTGCGGGTTTCGATGAACACAAGCTCTCTGAAAGATTACAGCGCCAGCACAAGCTGATTTGCGCGGCGATTCATTCGGGCCGCATCGAAGACCTCAAGCGCATGGGCCAGCGCGAGCAGGAAACGCTGCGCGCGGCAAGACCCATAGAGCAAAAACCCGCGCCCCCCGTCAGACAGGAACAGAAGGAGACGGACGCCAGCCAGCCTCTCAAGCAGACAGTCGCGCCGCCCGCTCTGTCTGAATCACAGACGCTGCCAGCGAACACGCCCGGCGTGGCTCCGATCACGCCGGAGCGGACCGGCACGCAGCGGACGGGCGCGCTCAAGGGCCAGTTGTATCTGGACCTGCTTGAGGACAGGCTGCTGCGTGCGGGCGAGATGGTCATCTTCAGGGTACGCGTCAGCAGCGGGACGGTCGAGGAGAGGGATGCTGTGCCAGATGCGGAGGTGACGCTAAAGGTGCTCGGCACATCTTTTCGGCCTCAAATCTCTTCGGCGAGGACCGACCCTGACGGGATTGCCATGCTCTTTGCCTCTCTTCCGCGTTTTACGACGGGTCGCGCCGCCGTCCTGATTCGCGCCACGGCACAGGCACGCGAAGTCGAATTGAGACGAATCATCCAGCCTGCTTGAAGGAGGTCCAGACGGCAAGCCTTGCGCATTGAAATCAACGGCGAACCGCGCGATGTGCCGGAGCCTGTAACGCTCAGCGAACTTGTACGCCATCTAGCGCTCGCGCCCGAAAGACTCGCCATCGAGCGCAATCGAGAAGTCGTGCGTCGCGCAGACTGGCCGCAGACGCAAATCCAAGCGGGCGACCGCCTTGAGATTGTCCATTTTGTCGGCGGCGGTTTGTGAGCTTATATCTAAAGAAGCGGAAAAATTTATGTCAACTGCTACGATACCCGGGACCGATCAAACGAGCGACCGCCTTGAGATTGCCGGGCGCACCTTCACTTCAAGATTGATTATCGGCACAGGCAAGTATCGCTCGTTTGAAGAGATGAAGGCCGCGCACAGTGCTTCCGGCGCGGAGATGGTGACGGTCGCCGTGCGTCGCGTCCCGCTCGACAGAAGCGCGGAATCATTTCTGGACCACCTTGACCCGTCGCTTATGATTCTGCCCAATACGGCTGGCTGTTACACGGCTGAGGATGCCGTGCGCACTGCGCGCCTGGCCCGCGAAGCTCTGGGCACAGACCTCATCAAGCTGGAAGTTATAGGCGATCAGACGACGCTCTTCCCGGACAACGAGCAGACGCTGGAGGCCGCGCGCGTGCTCGTTAAAGAAGGCTTTGTCGTGCTCCCTTATTTTAGTGACGACCTGATTATGGCAAAGAAGCTGCTCGACGCAGGTTGCCCCGCGGTGATGCCGCTGGCCGCGCCCATCGGCTCAGGTCTAGGCGTACAGAATCCGGCGAACCTGCGCATCATGCGCGAGCAGCTTCCGACCGCGACGATCATCGTTGATGCGGGAGTCGGGACGGCCAGCGATGCGGCGATTGCTATGGAGTTGGGCGCGGACGCCGTCTTGATGAACACGGCGATTGCGGAAGCGCAGCATCCGTCGCAGATGGCCGCCGCGATGCGTCTGGCAATTCAGGCCGGGCGGCTCGCATATCTCTCTGGCCGTATGCCTATGCGTCTCTACGCCAGCGCCTCCAGCCCGCTCGCAGGTGTGATTAGATAGAACCCTCTTGAGCATCAAGGCATCTGGACCAATGCCCGAAGTTGGATCAAGCCTGAGCCAGCTCGACGCAGAGCGAGGATGGCTGCGCGAATTTATCGGACAACTTACGGAAACGCGCCTGTGCCATCGCGCTTTAAACCTGGCGAATAAAATCTGCCGTTGTACAGGCTCGCCGGATGATTAACCTGCGGATGTAAATCAACGCCGGTAAAATCCCTGTTCGCGCCCGTCTCCTGATCCGCACGCGAGAAGGATTTATCCGTCGTCGCCGTCGAGAAGCAGGACTGCGCAATCAGAGTTCCGTTGATGATGCCCGGGCTGGCTCCCGTCATCGTGCCGTCAACGAGGCGCATGCAATCGGCAAAAGGGCTGCCCGAGTTATTCAACGACAGCCCGCTTGATGTGCTGGTTGACGTGCCCGTGTTGAGAAGATTGTAACTGCTGGCGACCTGCACGATAGCCCCGCCGAATTCCGCGTTGGTCGCAGTCGAAGAGCGCGAATCCCCGCCGAGCATACCCGGTATATTAGAGTTCGTGCGATTGCCCGTCTCACCTCCGAAGACGAGAATGGCCCTCCCAGGCTGAAGAATCGTCCCCGTCGGAAAAGTATGTCGCAGTGTGGTAGTCGTCGCAGTCGAGTTGTCATAAAGATTCAGCCCTGACAAATCTATGGGCACGGCTGCGAGATTGATAAGCTCGACAAATTCGTCTCGCTGGTCGCCGCCCGTCCCATCACGATTTGCGTCCGACGCTGGCGCGGCGAGAATTTCGTTGATAATCAATTCATGTGGCGCAGGCTTTCGTGCCACGACGAGCGTCGCCGCCGCGCTCGACACTCCGCCGCTCGAAGCTCTGATCTCTGTTTGTCCTGGACCAATTCCTGTCGCCAACCCGGTTGAATTGATTGTTGCCACGCCCGCCGCGCTCGAAGTCCAGTTGAAGGAAACGCCCGCCATCTCCTGTTCATGTTGATCGAATGCGCGTGCCGTAAACTGCCTTGACGCACCGATGCCGATGAGGGCCGAAGATGGAGCGACATCAATACGAGAGATAGCGGGAAGCACTGGCGTCACTGTCAAAGTAGCCGGAGCACTCATGACAGTCTGCGCGCTATTCGTAGCCGTCGCAGTAATCTGTGCCGAGCCGGTATGAAGCCCCCTGACGAGAGCCATCGTGATGCCCGTGTCGGCATCCGAGCTGACGGATTCGATGGACGCAATGGTGGTCTCGCCGGATGCGAAGCTGATGCTCACGCCGGGCATCAGGTGGCCGTACTGGTCCAGGGGGCGCGAAGTGAATTGCGTTGTCTGTCCCACGTTGACGGTGGCGCTCGCGGGCGAAATCGTTACGCTGTTCAAGACGGGCGGCGGCGGATTTACCTTGAGAGCCGCCGCAGCCTGTTGGCCTCCGGCGCTCGCTCGAATGGTAGCATCTCCGGCGGCGATGGCGCTGGCCTGCGTGTGGTTGCCAGTCGCGGGAGCGATGACGGCCCGGCTCGCCTCGCTTGTCTCCCAGATAAATGAAACGTTCCGCACCTCAATTTCCGCGTCGCCATTTTGGGCGAAGGCACGCGCCGTGAAGAGCTGTGTTTGACCCGGGTTGAGGCTGGCCGACTGCGGCAGGATTTCGAGGCGCGTGATGAAGGGCGAGCCAAAGGGAGTTCCGTCCGAGCGCGTGCCGGGCGAAAAGATGCGGCCCGCAGAGTTGATTGAAGAAGCATGTGGACCAAAGTCTGCGACCAAGTGGTTGACCTCTGCGTCGGGCGAGCGTGTCAGGGATTGGTCCGACGGAGCAGCGATTGGTCCACCCGAGCCATAGGTGAGGGATGCCAGTATCAGTTCGGCGTTGCCGTCCGACAGCCTGAGCGTGACGGTATCGCCAGCGTCATTGAGGCTCAAAGTGCTGGTCTGCGTTGAAGAGTTGGCGACCGTCAGCAGCAGCGCTCCGCCAAAGGCCGTCTCGCCTGCGGGAGGGAGGCCGCCGCCGAAGATGACGGCTGCGCGTCCGGGTGCGAGCGAAGTGTTGGCCGGGAAAGTAAAACGCGGGGTGGCCGTGCCGGAATCGTAGAGACGCAGACCCGAAAGGTCCACGGCAGCATCGGAAGGATTGAAGAGTTCTATAAACTCATCATCGTCTGCGCTGCGTATGCCATCGCGGTTGGCGTCTCCTTCAATAATATTGGCGGTCGAAAGATTATCGGGCGGCACGTCCGCGAGCAGCTCGTTAATGACGAGCGGCACCTGGACAATCAGTTGCGCAGCGCCATTCACGGTCCCGCCTGAGCCGGCAACGGCTGCGGCCCTGATGACGGTCGTTCCCTTACCTGTGCCTCGCGCAAGACCGTTCGAGTCAATCACACACACGCTCGTATTATCGGAAGACCAGTTGAAGACCACTCCGGTCATGAGCTGGTTATGCTGGTCAAAGGCAGCGGCCTTGAATTGCTGCGTGCCGCCGCGATTGATGGTCAGCGAAAGAGGCGAGACCTCGACGCGCGTGACGCGTTGAGGGACGGGCTCTACCTTTAACTGCGCGGCCTCGCTCGTGGCCGTTGCGTCCCCCGTCGTGGCCGCGGCGGTAATCTTCGCAGTGCCTACGACGCGACCGCGCAACGTCGCCGTGGCGCTCCCGAGAGCCGCATTCGCGTTGACGGTCTCGACCGAAGCGACCAGTGTATTGTCCGAAGCGAAAGTGAATTGGACGCCGGGCAGTGGGCGACCGAATTGGTCCAGAGCCTGCGCCGTGAGCGTCGCGGTCTGGTCCACAAAGATATTTGAGAGGAGCGGCGTGAGATGGACGGCCATCAGCTTTCCGGCGCGCGGAGCAAAGAATGAGCCGTCAAGCTTTGTGCCCGGCGAAAAGAGCCTCGTGCCCGCGCCAATCGCGGCTTTGTGATGGGTATAGCTGCCGCTGATGTCCGGGGAACGCGTGATGGATTGGTTCACGGCATCGCCGCCGAAGTTGTCGCCCGAGATGCCGTAAGAAATTGCGTTGAGGAAGTTGCCGGACGCATCGCGTAGGATAATCGTCAGTCCGTTGTTCGAGAGCGCGAGGCCGCCTGAAGAGGCCGGGTTGACAGAAGCGCCGCCGAAAGCCGGATGGTCAGGGTCAAACTGGCCGCCTCCGAAAATGACGAGCGCATCGTTGGCCGGCAGGAGAGTGCCAGTCGCAAAGGTGTGGCGGATAATCTCGCTCGTGCCGTCGAGCGGCCTTGTGCGAATGGTCCAGCCGGAGAGGTCAACGGTCGCGGATGAAGAGTTGGCTATTTCGACAAACTCGTCCTGCGTGCCGCTGCGTTGGCCGTCGCGGTTCGCATCGCCTGCTGCGCCGTCCGCAGGGTCTGCGAGAAATTCGTTGATGATGACGGCTGGCGCGATGATGTTGAGAGTCGCTGAGCTTTCAATATTTTTGGCGCTGGCCCTGATGATAGCAGAACCGGCTTTGAGCGTCGTGCACAGACCCTGCTCGTTCACGGTCGCAACGCTCGCATCGCTTGAAGACCAGTCGAAGGCGATGCCTGCTAACTCTTTATCATCCTGGTCAAAGGCGCGCGCGTTGAATTGATGTGTCCCGCCGAGATAGACGGTGGCAGAAGACGGCGCAACCTCTATGCGCGTCAGGATGCGCTCGCGCGGGCGCACGTCGAGCAGAAGTGGGGCGGACTCCATCCCGCGTGCGAGAGCTTTGATGTGAGCCGTGCCTTCCGCGATTCCGAAAGCCACCCCGTTCTGGTCCACTGCGGCGATTGACGGATTGCTCGTTTGCCAGCGAAAGATAACTCCGCTTAACTCAAGCCCGTTTGAATCGAAGGCGCGTGCGTTGAGTTGTAGCCGGGCGCCGATGATGAGCTGGCCGGACGCGCCGGTTAGCTCTATGCGTGAGATGGCGGGCGAGGGATGAAAGGGGCGTCCGTCCAGATGCGTGCCTGGGCTAAAGGCGCGGCCTTCGCTGCCTGCTGCTGATTTGTGCGGCGCGAACTGGCCGCTCACGTCAGGCGAGCGTGTGAGCGATTGGTCCATCTCTGCTTTGAGCAAGGACGAGCCGCCGTAAGAGAGCTGGCTGACGAGGCTCTGGTCCGGTTCGAGCAAAGCCACTATGCCGCCCGAGTTGGACAAGGAGAGGCTGCCCGTAGAGGCGAGCAGGATGTTTGCTCCTCCGAATGCCGCGTCGTCCGTTTTGAAGGTCTGGATGTTTGCTCCGCCAAAGATAACGATGCTCGTGCCCGCGGGGAAAATCGTGCCCTCTGCGAAAAGATGTCTGCGCGTCAGGGAGGCCGCGTTGTTGGAGCGTGTGACGAGCTGATAGCCGCCGAGGTCAACATCCATGTCTGTGGAATTGACCAGCTCGACGAATTCATCCTGCGAGGCGCTGCGTGTCCCGTCGCGGTTGGCGTCACCCGCGATGTCTTCAGGAGGATCCGCCAGCACTTCATTGATGATAAGGTCGTGGCGAGCTGCGCCTGAAAAAGTGACGATGACCGGATTACTCGCGCGTTCGTCTGCGCGCAAAGCTAGGTCAACCGCTCCGACGCCGCGCAAGTCCCTGTTGACGAGGACGTGTATCTCGTCAAGACCCGGCAGGTCCGTAGAGGCTCTGACGGATTCAACCAGGGCTTCGCGTCCATTGATGTTGACCGAGAGCTGCGAGGCAAAGCGACATCCGGTGGCGAAAAGTATCAAACGCCTCTGGCCGTTTGAGGGGTCGAATGGACCGGCGGCCAGCGTGTCCGCATCGAGTACGAGGGCCGGGCCGCGACCGTCGGCGCTTAAAGTGAAGAGGCCAGGTGCGGCGCGCAGGATTTCTATCGTGCCGCGCGTTTGAAAGCCTTCGGAGTTGGTGACGATGACTTCGGCTGGTCCGGTTTCGGTTTCGGCGGGCAAGAGAAAATGGACCTGCGTCGGTGAGACATAAAAGAGCTGCGCCGCGTGGCCGTTGACTGTCAGGGATGTGCCGAGAAGGTTTTGCGGCCATAAACCGTCAGGCTGTCGCGCAGCCTGTGCGGAAGCGTAGGCGAGCGCTTCTCCACCAGCGATGGCGATGCTGCCGGGGGCGATTGCTTTAAGCTGCGACGGCTCATGGCCGAGCGAGGCCGCGTTGAGCAGATGCAGCTCGGATGAGAAAGAAGGACGCGGCGCAACCTGTGCCAGATAAATCTCCGAGTTGTTATTGAATTCCTTTGATGAAACCGGGCCGGAAAGAACGCGCGGAAAATTGAAGGCGACGAGCGAGCCGTCTTCATTCAGGGAAGAGATGATTTCGGCGTTGGCCGCGGCTGGCGCATCCGTCAGACGCGTGAGCCTGTCTGTCGGCGCATCATAAAGATAAAGCTCAACGCTGCGGTCAGTGTTTCCGCCGCTCAGGTTGCGCCGTGTGGCAAAGCTGACGCGCTTGCCGTCGCCGCTAATCGAAGGGTTCGGCGAAACATCTTCGGAGACAGCTCCCGCCCTGCTAATCTGCCGTCTGAGATTCTTGCTGGCATCATAAAGAAAGACCTGATTTGCATTCTCTTCGTCTATGGCTGAATAGACCAGGCGCGTGCCATCCTTGCTGAGAGCGCGTCCGGGCGTGAGCGCCAGTCCTCGCACGGCGCTTGCGATGACGCGTTCGGTTTCCGAGAGACGGTCATAGATTAAGAGGTCCGGCTGGCCCTCGTCTTGAGGCGTGTTGATGGACAGATAGACCAGACGCGAACCGTCGCCGCTGATCTTGACATCGCTTGCTCCGGTTGTTCCGGTCTGGTCCGTGAACTGCTTGAAAGTTTGCGCCAGCGTGTCATAGATAAAGACTTCGAGATTGGCGTCGGCGTTGAGATTTGTGAGATCGCGGTTGGAGGTGAAGGCGATAAAGCGACCATCATCTGAAATCGAGGGGCGGAAATTTCCGTTGCGCAGTCTTTGCGAAAGATCGCCCGGATACGTGTCCGTTATCTGGCGCAGATGGTCGCCGTCGTAAAAGAAGATTTCGGAATTGCCGTCGGGGTTCGCGCCGGTAGGATTGTCTGTCGAGGCGAAAGCCAGACGCGAGCCGTCCTCAGAGACGGCGGGTGCGACGGCTCGCGTCTGGCCCACCAAAGCGAAGGATGGCGGCTCGCCCGCAAGGTCAGCGTTGATTGCCTGAAAACCTTTGTGCGGGCCAGCGCCCACGAGGTTCGCCGTCGTTTCAAAGGCTATGCGCCGCCCGTCGCCGCTAATCGAAGGATTAAGATTGAGGCTCTCTTCGGAAGTGCTTGTGATGCGGCGTAAAGAGCCGGTTTGGACAGGGGCTGTGCGCGGATGGCAGAGACAGAGGCAGGCCACAGCCGCGAGGAAAACAACGGGCGGAAAGAGTCTGGCGCGAAGCATATGAGGAGTGCTCCGTTCTCATGCGCGTCAAACGGCGAGGGCTGGCGCGCATACGTGAGGGCGACCGAAAAAGCCAGAGGCCGCAAATAGAGAGCGCGCGCTGGTCGGCAACCGGCCAGCCAAATTCTAAAAGTGAACCGATGAGTTAAGAGTGAACTAACTTGAGTTTGATGCGCGGCCCTGTGTGAGATGCTCAATTCAGTTTGAGGAAATCGCCGGCGCGCATCAGTTTCCCCTCAGAGTCGCGCGGCATTCTACAACTTTTGTGGTCAAAGGCAAGAAAAATATTCAAAGAGCATGGCGGAATTCTATGGGCCTGGATAAATAGTTTGCTAAAGTGCTTGCTAAGCTCGGAGATGGTTGGAGAGTTTGTCGGCGGAGGCAAGTTTGATGAAGGTGCTCGTGACGGGAGCTTCGGGTCTGGTCGGCTCGGCGCTGGTTTCAAGTCTCAGGCAGGAAGGCCAGGAAGTGCTGCGGCTGGTCCGCCATGCGCCGCGGTCCGAGGTGGAGATAGAGTGGAACGCGGCTCAAGGAGTTAATGAAGAGAGCAGGCTTGAAGGGCTTGACGCGGCGGTGCATCTGGCCGGAGAGAATATCGCTGGCGGGCGTTGGACCGTTGAGAGGAAGAGAAGAATCCTTGAAAGCCGCACCGTCGGGACGAGGGTTCTGAGCGAGGCGCTGGCGCGTTTGAGTCGCCCGCCAGAAGTCCTGGTCTCGGCTTCCGCGATAGGCTTTTACGGCGACAGGGGCGCAGAGATACTGACTGAAGAGAGCGCCACGGGGCGCGGATTCCTGCCGGATGTCTGCCGCGAGTGGGAGGCGGCGACAAAGCCTGCCGAGGAAAAGGGAATCCGCGTTGTGATGCTGCGCTTCGGCGTCATATTGAGCGGCTCCGGCGGGGCGCTTGAGAAAATGCTGACACCCTTCAAACTCGGCATCGGCGGCAAAATCGGGAGCGGCGAGCAGTATATGAGCTGGATTACGATTGACGACGTGGTCGGAATTATCAAACATGCCATCAAGGACAAGACTCTGAGCGGACCTCTCAACGCCGTCGCGCCCGCCCCTGCCACCAACCTTGAGTTTACAAAGACACTCGGACGCGTGCTCTCTCGCCCGACCATCTTTCCGGTGCCGGCCTTCGCCCTGCGGCTCGTCTTCGGAGAGATGGCAGATGCCGCGCTGCTCGCCAGCCAGCGCGTCAAGCCCGCGCGGTTGCAGCAGGCCGATTATGCTTTCAAATATCCGGAGCTGGAAGGCGCGCTCCGGCACGTCCTGAAAAAATAGAGTCCCGAATCAAAAGGCGGCTCGTGCTTTTGATTCGGGACTCCTGATTTTTCGCGCCGCATCAGACGGCGATATTTGCTGCACGGCGCGCGGCAAACTCTTCGAGCGCGTCGAAGACTTCCAGCGCATACTTGACGTTGCCAAAGGGGGCCGAGACCTGCACGCCTTGTATCAACTCGCGCACTTCCTGCAAGGATTCACGCGCAATCTTCAAGCCCTCATCGCGCGCAGCCTCCTTGCTCTTTTCCGAAGCCAAGCGCATACGCTCCATAATCGAAGCCGTGACGCGCACGCCCGGGACTTCGTTGTGCAGAAACTCAGCATTGCGATAAGAGACCAGCGGCCAGATGCCCGCGACGATGGGGATGCGCACGTGCTCTATGCGCTTGAGGAAATAGCGTAGCTGCTCCGTGTCGAAGACCGGCTGCGTGATGGCATACTGCGCCCCGGCCTCTACCTTATACTCAAAACGCTTAATCTCTTCATCCAGATTAATCGCGCCCGGATTGACCCCCACGCCGATGCAGAAGCTGGTCGGATTGCCAATCGGGTTATTCCCGAGGTCAAGCCCGTGATTGAGCTTGTTGACCATGTTCGTCAGACCGATGGAATCAATATCGAAGACGGCTGTCGCATCCGGGTAGGGACCCATCTTCGGCGGGTCGCCCGTGATTAAAAGCAGGTTGCGTAGGCCCAGAGCCGCCGCGCCCAAGAGGTCCGACATCATGCCCAGAAGGTTGCGGTCGCGGCAGCAGTAATGGAGCACGGCTTCGATGCCTATCTCGCGCTCGACGAGGACGGCTGTCGCCTGCGCGCCCATACGCGTCTGCGCTCGCGGACCGTCAGGGATATTGACGGCATCAACGCCCGCTTCCTTTAAGAGACGTATCGAAGCCAGAGTCTTGTGCGGGTCGCACCCTTTCGGCGGCAGCACTTCGACGGAGGTCACAAACTCGCCGCGCGTAATCTTGGCGGACCACTTTGAACGCTCTTCTGGCGGGACGACCTTGATGTCTCCGGGCGTCAACTCTTGAACATGCACGGGCAGGCTGACAACTGTCTGCTGCTTACGCGGAAAGGCCGCGCGGACGGCGTCGGAGATCATCTTGATGTGCGCGGGCGTCGTGCCGCAGCAACCGCCGACGAATCTCGCGCCCGCCTGGATTAAACGCTTGGAGAATTTCGCCATGTATTCGGGCGAGCACATATAGAACTGCCTGCCCTGCACGTCGCGCGGCAGCCCTGCGTTGGGCAGGGCGGAGAGCTTCTTCGTCGTGACCCCTCGCATCTTCTCAATCGCCGAGAGCACTATCGCCGGACCGACGCCGCAGTTGAGACCGATGACATCCGCGCCCCATTCGTCGAGCCGCGCCGTAAAGACTTCCGGCGTGGTCCCGAAAGAGGTATTGCCGTCGGGCAGGATGGTCATCTGCGAGATGATGGGCAGATCGCAAAGCTCTTGGACGGCGCGCATGGCCTGTCGCATCTCGGAGATGTCCGAGAAGGTTTCGAGCATGAAGAGGTCCACGCCGCCGTCGAGCAGCGCCGCGACCTGCTCCTTGAACATGTCCTTCGCTTCCTCGTAAGAGGTCGGGCCGTAGGGCTCTATCCGCAGTCCGAGCGGACCAATCGCTCCGGCCACATAGCAGCGGTCGCAGGCGGCCTCGCGCGCCAGCCTCGCCGCCGCGATATTGATGAGACGCAGGCTTCCTTCCAACCCGTATTGCTGCAAGTGATGAGCCGTCGCGCCGAACGTGTTGGTCTCAAGCACCTCCGCGCCCGCGCGCACATACTCCTGGTGAACTTCGCGCACGAGATCAGGGTTGGTCAGGTTCAGCTCATCATAAGAGCGGTTGATATACACGCCCTTGGCATAGAGCATCGTCCCCATCGCCCCGTCAAAGACGTGTACGCCGTCATCTTCCAGCAGAGTTCTAAAGTGGTCCATAATCTTTAACAGTTTTCAGTTTTGAGTTTTCAGCAAAAGCAAACTGTCTGTGCTTCAAACTGAAAACCGCCTGCCTTCGCTCAATAAAAATCCCGCGCTAAACAACGCGGGACTTCAGGAGAGCTTGAAGTTTTGCGGGGCCAATCCCTCTCGCGGGAGGCTCGCCGAGCTGTTTAGCGGATTTTTTTTCGTGGCCGCAAGTCGCCTTAACTCACCACGTTTCTCTCAGGTGCTTATACGCCCCGCCAGCCTGCCTGTCAAGAGCC
Source organism: Pyrinomonadaceae bacterium (assembly GCA_036399835.1). Taxonomy (GTDB): domain Bacteria; phylum Acidobacteriota; class Blastocatellia; order Pyrinomonadales; family Pyrinomonadaceae; genus DASYML01. The sequence goes on from DASWMI010000080.1 coordinate 57,816, forward strand.
TTCGATGCGAAGCTGCTGGCCTGAAAGGCATTTACGCCCGCTTTCCAGTAGACCTGGCGCTCGTCCTTCGGGCCTCGACCCGCGCCTGGCTTAGCCTGTGACGATACTGTCCTCCGGCGTTTTAGTGACCGTTTTCATATACTCATAAAGCTGGCTGAACTCAACTTGCGTGGCCGCCGCGACGATCTCTGCAGCTTTCTTTAAATTGAAGTCCTGCCGGAGCGTAATCTTGATAAACTCCTCGACCGTCTGATTCCAATTTTCAAAGGGCTTGCGAATATCCTTATACTCGCGCATCTTCGAGGCTGACATTTTTGAATCATCGGAAGCCACGATGGTGCCATCTTCCATAATCACTCCTGACCCTGTGAGGCCCGCGACATGCGCCGTGATGGCGCGGTTGCTTTGGGTGGCTATCTCCCTGACCAGCTCTGTCACGTAGGTCGTTCCCCGGCTCGGTTTCACGACGCCGCTCTTACAGGAGACGACCATGATCTTTGTTCCGTTTTTCAAACCTCGTTTGAGCAAGATGTCGGCCAGGGCGCCAGGGCCGCTATTGCCTACCTTGTCTCTATTCCCGTGCGCCAGCAGATAAAGCACTTCTCCCGAATCCACATTCATATTCGCAAGGTCGGCGCTCTTTAAATCTCCAATCGAATCACCCGGTACTTTTTTGAGCAATGCGTTGAGGCCAACTATCTGCCCGGCATCCGGAGTCGGCGTATCCACAAAGCAGATTTGTCTCTGAATAACGCTTTGGGGACGGCGTGACATAAACGGGGAGGGCGAGCCTGAAGAGCGTAGCCTCGCCTGTAAGACCTGTTGAGACGCGTGATGCGCGGGGACTGTTTTCTGACCAACAGCCGATTGCCTCTGAAGCGTTGCGGTCTGCCGCGCGGCTTGCGGCTTCAAGGTCTGTCCGGTCGTCATCTTCGCTTGCAGGACTTTCGGAGTCGGCTGCGGGCGATAGACAGTCGGCTTTAACGGTCCACTAAACTTCGTCGCGGCGCGTTTTAATCCCGTTCCGCTGTTGACTGTTTTCTGCTGCAAGGATTTGGACGCCGGCTGAAAACCATGTACGGGCTGAGCCGTAGGTTGTCTGACCGGCTGCAAAGCCCCGGCAATCTTCGGTTGCGGCCTTGTTTGCGCGAGAGGTCCATGACCGGCCTTTGCCATGACCGCCGGACTCATCGCCGTTTTTCTTTGCAGGACTATGGGAATCGGGTGCGGGCGATAGACAGCCGGAGAGGCTGTACGCCTTGGCGCGGGCTGAAGGAGCGCGGGTTTCAACTGAGCGACGACCGGTTTCTGCACCTTTTGTGCAGTCGGCTGTGTGACTCGCTGTGAGGCAGGGCGGCCACTCAACTGTGGTTTCTTCGGCGTGCTCATCTTATCTCTTGCCTTTCGCTATGAGGTGCAGCTTTCTCAGCTTCGTGTGCGCCATTAAGGACGGGAGACCGGAAGGGCCAAGCTGAGGCTCAACAGAAGGCCCGCCCGCGTCTCTGACAGAGGCTTGAAAACTGTATGCCTTTTGAGGCGGACGGTCAAGCAGTTTGCCTCTGGCTGCTTCATCACGGTCGCGCGCGCGGTTTCAAGGACGATTCACAAACCCTCTCTCCTTTTTGCTCCTCTTCTTCCAATTCATCGGATAGCTTCGGCCTCGAACGCGCTGTCGTCAGGATTAGCGGAGCGACCCTCTTATCTTCTCTGGCAGCGCGGGCAGAAATAGGTCGAGCGCCCGGCGTGCGTGATGCGGCGTATCGTGGCGCGGCAATCCGGGCAGGGCTGGCCTTCGCGGTCGTAGACGCGCCAGTGGCTTTCAAAAGCCCCGCCGTAATAACTGGCCTCGATATTTTGCAGGTCAACGTTGAGCGTCGAGCCGTGAGCGATGGACTCGGCGAGAATATCTAGGATGGCGCGGTGAAGTCTGCGAACGCGCCGTCGAGAGAATTCGGCTGAGGGTATGAAGGGGTTGGCGCGTGCGATGAACATGGCTTCGGCGGCGTAGATGTTGCCTAGTCCTGTCACTTTCGTCTGGTCCAGCAGCGTCTCCTTGAGCGTGCGGCGCGAGCGCGAGAGCACATCGCGCAGATAGTCGGGCGTAAACTCTTCGGAGAATGGCTCAGGCGCGAGCGAGCGGAGTTCTTTTGTCTGGTCCAGCGTGGCTCTGGGCACGATTTTCATCATCCCGAAATGGCGCTGGTCCGTGAAAACCAGTCGGCGCTCATCTGCCAGATAAAAGATGGCGTGCGTGTGTTTGGGCAGCGGAGCGTCTGTAGGCAGGTAGAGGAATCTTCCGGTCATGCGCAGGTGTGTGATGAGGGCGTGCGCGTTGTCCAGTTCGACGATGATGTGCTTGCCGCGTCGTCTGACAACCTCTACGCGAGCATGTCGCAGCCGCGTGGCAAACTCCTTCGGCGTCGAATCGGGCGCGAGACGGGGACGCAAAAGCTCTGCGGCGACAATCAGGTTATTCTCAATCAGCTTGGAGAGGGCGCGAGCGACAAGCTCGACTTCGGGTAGCTCAGGCATAAGGGAAGGGCTTCGGGAGTCTTCGGGCAGATGTCAAAGGGCGACGCGAACTGCTCTTCAAAGACTCCCGCGCCGGTCATCTTGAGGTCGCAGGGGCGACCTCCGGTGCTGAAGAGTTTCTCAGATCATCTTGAGCAGGACCAGGATAATGATAATCAGGAGAATCAAACCCAGTCCGCCGCTTGGTCCATAACCCCACCCGCGGCTGTAGGGCCATGCCGGAGCAGCGCCAATCAGCAGCAGGATCAGAATAATAATCAGAATAGTTCCGATTCCCATACGCTAACCTCCTCTTTGAGTCGGCTTGAAAGCACGCTGTCGAGCGCGCTTCTTAATTTTCAAACAGGGAAATAAGCTTGCCGAGTCGCCTGATTATTAATGCCTGAAGGGCCGATCGGTCAATAGCAAATGATCAATCAGAGATGGCGTGCGAGCTGTTCGCCTTCGCTCAAAAGCGCCGAGACTTTTTCGCGCGAGGTGGCTTCTGAGTAGATGCGGAGCACGGGTTCGGTCCCCGACTGTCTAAAGAGCAGCCATGATTCATCGGCGAAAAGCAGCTTCGTGCCGTCCATTGTCTCGACCTGGCCGACCGGAAAGCCTGCGACTTTGAGCGGCGGCAGCGAGGCCAGAGCCGCGACGAAATCCTGCCCGCGCCCGACTTCCATCTGAAGATCGCGGCGGTCGAAATAGAACTCGCCAAACTCTCTGTGCATCTCTCGGACCAGCTCGGAAGGCGCTTTCCCCGCGCTGGCGATGGCTTCGAGCAGGAGCAGGGAATTGAGCACGCCGTCGCGTTCGGGAAGATGCCCACGCACGCCTATCCCGCCGGATTCTTCCGCGCCGATAAGTATGTTCTCTTTGAGCATGAGGTCCGCGATGTACTTAAAGCCGATGGGCGTTTCGTGAAGCTTGAGGTTGTGTGCGGCGGCGATACGCTTGGTCAGGACAGACTGCGAGAAGGTGCGGACGACTCCGCCCGTCATCCCGCGCCGTCGCGCCAAGTGCAAGAGCAAGAGCGGCACGACCTCGTGCATCGTCATCGTTTGTCCTCGCTCGTTGACTGCGCCGAGGCGGTCAGCGTCGCCATCTGTCGCAAGACCCACGATAGCTTTTGTCTCGGCGACGCGTTTTTTCAGGAGGCCCAGGTTGCGGTCAATCGGCTCCGGGTGAACTCCGCCAAACAGCGTGTCGCGCTCGGCGCGAATCGTCTCGGCTTTAATCTCGTAGCCCTCAAGGAAACTCTCTACCCAGCGCCCGCCGGAGCCATGCATGGGGTCAATGACGACGCGCAAGGGAAGGCTGCGTATGTGGTCCAGATCAACATAAGAGGCGACCTGTTGGCGATAGCTCCCGACGGCATCGAGCAGGAGTTCGCGCCCGCCCTCTTCAATCACATCTGCTCTACTGACGGGCTGAGTATCAACCAGAGATTCGACGCGCGCGGTCATCTCGGGCGAGGCAGAGCCTCCCCAGGGCGCTTTGATCTTGAAGCCGTTAAAGTGTGCCGGATTGTGCGAGGCTGTGATGACGACGCCGCCGACAGCCGCTTGCTCGCGCACGGCCCAGGAGATTAAGGGAGTCGGCATCGCTTCATCAAAGAGGGCCACTTTGAAACCGTTACCCGCGAGGACTTGAGCCGCGCAAAGAGCAAACTGCTCGGAGAGAAATCTGCGGTCGTAGCCGACGATGACGAGGGGCTTTGATGATTGCTCGGAAGAAGATTGTTTCCCGGCAGTTGAGATGCCAGCATAATCGGGTCGTTCTTGATGAAGATAAGCGGCATAGCCCTGCGCGACGCGTTCGAGGTTGGCGAACGTAAAGCCTTCCGCGATGACCGCGCGCCAGCCATCCGTGCCGAACTTAATCTCGGTCCTCAAGGCTTCGAGGCTCAAGACGACAGCCCTCCGGTCTGTGTGTAATCTGTCAGCGAGGTCTTATCGCCGAGCACAGTGCCTGCGCCAAGCTGCGCGGAGCGGCCTATGTGGCAGCCGCGCCCGGCAATCGAGTTGAGCACCTGCGCGCCCGTGCTGATGCGCGTATGCGGCCAGATGACGGAGTTTTCGACGCGCGCCTTCTCTTCTATAAAGCAGCCCTCGCCGAGGACCGAGTTGATAATCTGCGCGCCGGGCTTGATGACGCAATCGTTAGCGATGATGGACAGCTCATCAAGCTCTGCTGTCGTCGCCGAATCGAAATTGCCGCGACGCTCCTTAATCTTGATGCGCCCGACGCGGCCCGCGAGGAGGTCTTCGTGAGCTTGCAGGTAACGTTGCGGAGTGCCTATGTCGAGCCAGTAGGTGCGTTGCGGGATATGCGCGTAGAAGGGTTCGCCGCGTTCGAGCAGGGCAGGAAATAGACCGTACTCGAAGGAATGGTTTTCGCCCGCGGGAATCAGGTCGAGCATGCCAGGCTCTAAGACATAAGTTCCGGCATTGATCGTGTTGACGGTAATCTCGTCGGCCTTGGGCTTTTCCAGAAAGCGACGGACGCGCCCGTCCTCTTCCGTTTCGACCAGCCCGTAAGCGGTCGGATTATCAACCGGCGTCAAGACGATGGTCGCCAGCGCCTTTCTTTCTTCGTGCTCGCGTAGGACGGCCTTGAGGTCAAGGTCCGTCAGGATGTCGCCGTTAAAGACGACCGTCGGCTCGCGCAGCATCTCTTCGGCGAACTTGTAAGCGCCCGCCGTGCCCATCGGCTGCGGCTCGACCGTGTACTTGATGCGCACGCCGAACTCCGAGCCGTCGCCGAGCTGCTGTTCTATCTTGTGCGGCTGGTAGGAGAGCGAGAGCGTGATGTCCGTAATCCCCGCGCGTTTGAGCGTGTCAATCTGGTAAAGCAGAAAGGGGCGATTACAGATCGGGACGATTGGCTTGGGCGTATAGACGGTCAGCGGGCGCAGCCTTGTGCCCTTCCCGCCCGCGAGTATCAGAGCTTGCATATTTGATGATCGTCAAGAGAGTCGGAATCGAATAACACGTGAGTCTAACAGAGGCACACGCGCCTTATCAATTCACCCTTTCTGATTCCAGTGCCCTGCTTGACACCCCTATGCTCGAATAGTAAAAGTTAATGGAATCGTTAATGCTTCAACGCGTCAATCGCAAATGGTCGCAGAAAGGTTTTATACATTGATGCGTTGAAGCATCTACGGTTCGAGTAAAAGGGAGGAGCAGTTATGCCTGAGACAAGGGAAGCCGTCATCATTAGCGCCGCGCGCACGCCGACGGGTAAGTTCATGGGGATGCTCAAGGGGTTTGCGGCAACGGAGCTGGGCGCGATGGTGGTGCGCGAGAGCGTGAGGCGCGCGGGCGTCAGTCCTGAAGATGTTGACGAGGTGATTATGGGCTGCGTCGTACAGGCGGGCCTCGGCCAGAATCCTGCGCGGCAGGCGGCGCTCAAGGGCGGCATTCCCTTCGGCGTTTCAGCCGTCACGATTAACAAGGTCTGCGGTTCCGGTCTCAAATCCGTGATGATGGCTGCGCAGGGCATACAGCTCGGTGATTCCGAGATAGTCGTTGCGGGCGGGATGGAGTCGATGAGCAATGCGCCATACCTGCTGCCGAAAGCGCGCGAAGGCTACCGTATGGGCAACGGCGTGATGGTTGATGCGATGATTCACGACGGGCTGTGGTGCGCCTTTGAAAATTATCACATGGGCAATACGGGAGAGGTCGTCGCAGAGCGTTATCACGTGACGCGCGCAGAGCAGGATGAATATGCGCTCAACTCTCATCGTAAGGCTGTGGCCGCGATGAAGGCCGGAAAGTTCAAGGAAGAGATTCTCCCCATCGAGATACCGCAGAAGAAGGGCGCGCCTCTCATCTTCGAGGCTGACGAATCCGTGCGCGAAGATACCTCGCTCGAAGCTCTGGGCAAGCTCAAGCCGGCTTTTAGAGAGGGCGGGACGGTCACGGCGGGGAATGCTCCGGGCGTCAACGACGGCGCATCGGCGCTGGTCGTCACCTCGCTCGAACGCGCTCGCTCTCTAGGCGTAGAGCCTCTGGCGCGGATTGTCGCGCAGGCTACCTCAGGGATAGAGCCTGAGCTGGTGATGATGGCTCCGGTCGAAGCGATTCGCCGCGTCGTGCGTAAGGCCGGATGGTCGCTCAGCGAGGTGGACCTGATTGAGCTGAACGAAGCCTTCGCGGTCCAGGCCATAGCGATTATCAAAGAGCTTGAGCTTGACCCGAACAGAGTCAACGTCAACGGCGGCGCGGTCGCGCTCGGCCATGCCATAGGGCAATCCGGCTCGCGCTTGCTGACAACCATGCTGTACGAGATGAAGCGGCGCGATGTGCGTAGAGGTCTGGCGGCGCTCTGCCTGGGCGGCGGTAATGCCGTGGCGCTGGCCGTCGAGCGTTAAAGTTGTCGGCCCCCTTGCGAGGAGCTTGATGCAAGCCAGAGAACACAACAGGTTGCTGGGCATACTCTTTCTCGTCTGGGGCGGGCTGCAACTGCTCGGGCTGGTCTTCTCGGCCATTATCATGCCGGTTATCTTTTCCGGTATCCCCGAGTTCGCTTCTTCGGAATTCTCAGGCATGTTCTGGGGCATCATGATCTTCGCCCTGGCTCTCTCCGCGTTGTTTGCGATTCCACCTTTTCTGGCCGGATACGGGATGCTCAAGCGCAAGTCCTGGTCCAGAATGGCGGCGCTGGTGGCCGGGGCTATCGCACTGCTCAGCATCCCCATGGGAACGGCGCTCGGCATTTACACTTTCTGGTTTACACTGAGCGAGCCGGGAAAACATTTTTACCTTTACGGCAGCGAGCAAACACCGCTGCCTCCGCCTCCGCCCGAAAGCTGGCGTCAAGGATAACTATCGGCATCGTGGCTCCTCGCGGACACGTTTGAGCGGGTGAAAGATTAATGACACCGGAAGAACACAATAAATATCTGGGCATCGCGCATCTCGTTTACGGCGGGATTTACGCGCTCATCATGCTGGCGACGACGGTCTTTATCATAGCCATCTCCAGAATGTCGGATCATGGTCGCGGCGGTCCGCCCGATGGGTTCGTCCTGTTGATGGGAATCTTCATGTTGGTCTTCTTCGCGGCGTTTACGATTCCGGCCTTCGTCGCGGGCTACGGACTCTTAAAGCGTAAGCGTTGGGCCAAGATTTGGGGCATCATTTCGGGCATCCTGGCTGCCACCAGTTTTCCCATCGGGACGGCTGTCTGTATCTACTCCGTCTGGTTTCTGCTTGGCGACAAGGGCAAGGAGTTCTACACGGAAACGGCTGCCGACTCTGAGACGCAAACTTTCTCGCGCTGGTCCAACCGACAACAGAGCACTTTGCCGGAGGGTGTGCCGGAAGACTGGCAGCGTTCCGGCTCTGCCGACAGGGAAAAGAGTTATGTCCCGCCGCCGCAGATGCCGAACTGGCGTGATGATGAATAGCTTTGGAGTTGATTTAAATTGAGCGAGACAATCGGGGTCATAGGCGCAGGGACGATGGGCAATGGTATCGCGCAGGTGGCTGCGCGCGCCGGCTACGCCATCATCCTGCGCGATGTCAAAGATGAATTCTTAGAGCGCGGGCTGGCGGCCATTGACCGCAGCCTGCAACGCGATGTTGATAAGGAACGCTTACAGCCGGAAGAGAAGCGAGAGATTATTAATCGCATACGCGCCACGACGGAGTTGGAAGCGATGCGCGAGGCTTCATTCGTCATCGAAGCCGTCAACGAAGACCTCCGTGTCAAAACTGAAGTCCTCCGCGCGCTCGATGAACTGGTCCAACCGGCGGCCATTCTCGCCTCGAACACTTCATCCATCTCGATTACCAGGCTCGGCGCGGCGACACGCAGGCCGGACAAAGTTATCGGCATGCACTTTATGAATCCCGTGCCCGTCATGAAGCTGGTCGAGATTATACGCGGGATGGCGACTTCGGATGAGACCTACGCGAAGACGCGCGAGCTGACGGAGAAGCTGGGCAAGACCGCTCTCGAATGCCAGGACTCGCCCGGCTTTGTCTCTAACCGCGTCCTCATGCCGATGATTAACGAGGCTATCTTTGCGCTCTACGAGGGCGTCGCCACGCGCGAAAGTATAGACGGCATCATGAAGCTCGGCATGAACCATCCGATGGGACCGCTCGCGCTCGCCGATTTCATAGGTCTAGATGTCTGCCTCGCCATCATGAACGTGCTCCACGACGGGCTGGGCGACCCGAAATATCGTCCCTGCCCGCTGCTCAAACGCTACGTCGATGCAGGCTGGCTCGGCAAAAAGACCGGACGCGGGTTTTACGCATACTGATTCAACGAGTCTGAGAGTCTGGAGTCCTGAGTCTCAGAGTCAAAAGACAAGAGATTGGCTTCGATTCTTGTCTTCAATCAGACTCATGATTCTTGACTTTGGACTTTAGACTTTTGATTCTTAGCTTCTGACTCAGAAACTCCGGACTCTTAGACTCTCAGACTGTTTTATGCGGACTGTTCCACATTTTTGCCAGAAATGCTCATCGGCCAACGCGCTCGGGCAGGAGTTTTGTTCGGAGTGTGGGACGCGTTTGATGCTCGTGATAGAGCCGCCCGCCGCGCGCTTTGAGGCCGAGGATACCGCGCCCGTCCGCGGAGAGCACTTGCTTGAGCGGGTCTCGGCGCTTGAGAACAGGCTTTCGCGTCTGACGGACAAGCTGCAACAGACGCTCGACCTGATGTTAAAGCAGGCACAGAACTCATATTTCGACCACACCTTAATCGAGGCGCTGATTGCCACGCTGAGCGAGGCCGGAGCGATTGAAGCCGAGGGCCTGCGCAAGCTCTGGCGCGAGCAATGTCGCAGGGACACAGAGCAGCAGGATGAGAAGACGCGACGCCTGGCCCTACGCCGCAAGATTATAGCCTCTTACAGCGGGACCGAGCGCTCAGGTTTTGAACAACTGGTCGGCGAAGGATTGGACCTGCTCGAAGCGCAAGAGACGCTGCGCGGCATCAGCCGTCTTGAGCTGGCCGCAGACCTCTCCACTGATAACACGCCGCTCCTCAGCTTTCTGGGCCAGCATTTCTTTGCCGCGAGCCGTATGACAGAGGCCCGCAGCTATCTGGCGCGGGCTTTCCAGAGCGCGCCGGATGACGTGGGGCTGTGTCTGCTGCTCGGCATCGCCTGCGGCGAGGAGGGCGAGACAGAGCGCGCCAGAGCTTTGCTCGGCCAACTGGTCGGGCAGGGCCGCGAATCCTTCGCCGCGCATTACGGGCTGGGCCGATTGCTCGCGGCGGACGAGCGCTGGACCGAAGCGCTCAGAGAGTTTAAGCGCGCGCTGGCCTTGCGGCCCTCGGCGGAAGCGCATTATGTGCTCGGCTCTGCTTATTACATGCTGGGCCGCGACCGTCTCGCGGCGCAGCACTTGCGCCGTGCCGTCAAGCTTGATGAAGGATACGCTGCGGCCCTTTATACGCTCGGGCTGGTTTACCTGCGCGCGGGCGAGCGTGAGCGCGCACGGCTCGCCTTCAAATCCGCGCACGCGGCCAGTCGGAGCGAGCCGGATGCGCCTTATCGCGCGGCCTCGCGTCGCGTGCTGCGTGCCGGTGCTGCGCCGGATGTGCCGCCGCTCTTTGACTCTTTAAGGCAGGCTCGCGGGCATCTCTTCACGGGCGCGGATAAGCGGCTGGCCGAAATGGTTAAAGATGACGCGCTCAAGGCTATGCTCTCTGCGGGCAAGCAGTAGCAGGCCGCGGCCTGCTTGACTTGCGAGCCGGTCGTGCTCTTCGGGCTGGCGCGTTGACACCTGAGCTTTGGCCGCTATAATAAAACCTTTTGCGCGCCTCTTGCCCAAAACGGCAATTCCAGACAAGGGGGTGAGCGATGCGAATCGAGCTTGATAAATTAGAGGGCGACGCCGACAGCTTCTCGTACATTTACGAGCCGGGCGAGCTTTCGCTTGATGAAGAGAATGCTCGGCTGACCGAGCCGCCCAGCGTGCAGGGCCGCCTCAAACGCAGCGGCCATGAAGTTCGCTTGCGCGGGAGCATCAGCGCTGAGGCCGAAGTTGATTGCGACCGTTGCCTCAAGCCAATCGCCGTCCCGGTCCGGACAGAGTTTGAAGTGACCTACGTGCCGGCGGCTGATTACAGGGCAGCGGAGACGGCAGAGCTTCAGGAAGAGGACTTGAGCGTCTCGGTTTTTGATGAAGAGACTATAGATATAGACGAGCTGGTGCGCGAGCAAATCCTGCTGGCTTTGCCGCTTCGCGCCCTCTGCACGGAAGATTGCCAGGGTCTCTGCCCTGTCTGCGGCACAAACAGAAATGTGCAGCCCTGCGCCTGCCAAACAGCAGAGAGAGACCCGCGCTGGGATGCTTTGAAGAATTTGTGATTTTAGATTTGCGATTGAAAAGCATCTGCCTTCTTCAAATCTAAGATCGAAAAATTGATTTAAGGGAATAATCGTCATGCCAAATCCAAAACGTCGTCATTCAAAGGCCCGCACGCGTAAGCGTCGTGCGCATGATGCGCTGCGCGCGCCGCAAACCACGCCCTGCCCGAATTGCCAGGAGCCGCGCATGCAGCATCGTATGTGCCCTAAGTGCGGCTACTACAAAGACCGCATCGTGATGCAGGTCGGCGAAGAGTCCTAAAGCGCGACGCGAACGTTTCAGTCTTCCTGGGCACGAACCTGGATGAAGGATGAGCCACAACTGACCGGCAAAGTCGTCGTGGACGCGATGGGGTCGGACCACGCGCCGCACGCGGAGATTGACGGCTCGCTCTCTGCCGCGCGCGATTTCGGAATCGGCGTTATTCTTGTAGGCCAGAAGGAACGGGTCGTCCCGGAGTTGGAGCGTTGCGGCTGGCGCAGGCAGGGCGACCGCAATGTAGAGTTTGTCGAAGCCGAAGAGGTCATCGGCATGGACGAGCCTATCGCCACTTCGGTCAGGCGCAAGAAGAAAAGCTCTTTGAGGGTCGGCTGCAAGCTCGTCACGGAAGGCCGCGCCGACGGCTTTATCTCTGCGGGCAACACGGGCGCGGCGATGGCTACGGCCAAGATGGTGATAGGGATGCTGCCCGTCGTTGACCGTCCGGCTTTGGCGGCGATGATTCCGACCAAATCCGGCAAGCCTACGCTGCTCCTGGATGTCGGCGCGAACGCCGAATGCAAGCCGCACCACCTGGCGCAGTTTGCCATCATGGGCGACGCTTACGCGCGCGCGGTCCTCGGCACACACAAGCCTTCGGTCGGCCTGATGAGCATAGGCGAAGAGGAGGCCAAGGGGAACGATCTGACGAAGGAAGCTTTTCCTCTGCTGAGAGAGATCGGGAGCCTCAATTTCGTCGGCAACGTCGAAGGACGCGATGTCTTTACGGGGCAGGTGGATGTCATCGTGACGGACGGCTTTACAGGCAACGTCATGCTCAAGCTCTCGGAAGGGCTGACGGACGCGATGCTTTCGATGATTAAGCGCGAGCTGACCTCTTCGGCTATGACGAAGGCCGGAGCGATGCTGGCCCGTCCTGCTTTTCGCAATATCAAGAAGCGGCTGGATTATTCCGAATACGGCGGCGCGCCCCTCTTAGGCGTGAGGCAGATTGTCTTGATAGGTCACGGCAGCTCTAACGCTCGCGCCATTCGCAATGCTATTCGGAGCGCCAAAGAGTTCTCGGAAAATCGTGCGAGCGAGCGTATCGAGCAGGGGATTGCCGAAACAAACGCGCACATCTTCGCAGAGGTCGCAGGCGGTAAATCGTGAATCGTAAATCGTGAAGAGAGACGAGCCATTTGTCTATTCGCGGTTTACGATTTACTATTTACGAAAGGAAAAGAGATGGCGGACCAAAGAGCAGGCATACTGGGCACGGGCCACTCTTACCCGGAAGGCATCCTGACCAACGCAGAGCTTGAGCAGATGGTCGAGACTTCCGACGAGTGGATTACTTCGCGCACAGGCATCAAGCAACGACGCAAGGCCAGCAGTGAGGAATATACCTCGCTCTTTGCCGTGCGCGCCGCGCGCCAGGCCATCGAGCGCGCGCGGATAGACCCCGCCGAGATTGACCTGCTCCTTTGCGCCACAGTCACGCCGGACCAGATACTCCCCTCGACCGGCTGCCTGATTCAAGCCGAGATAGGCGCGAACCGCGCGGCGGCCTTCGACCTCGCCGCAGCCTGCTCAGGCTTTCTCTACGGCCTGACGCTCGCAGATTCGATGATACGCACGGGACAGGCCCGCTATGCTCTGGTTATCGGCGCGGAAGTCCTGACCAAATACGTTGATTATACGGACCGCTCGACCTGCGTCATCTTCGGAGACGGCGCGGGCGCGGCCCTGCTCGGTCCGGTTGATGGCGAGCGGGGCATCCTCGCCGCGCGGATTCGTTCGGACGGCAGATACGCCGAACAGCTTTATGCTCCGGGCGGCGGGACGCGGCGCGGCTTTACCGCCGAGACGATTGCGGCGGGCGAGCACTTCTTCAAGATGAAGGGCAACGAGCTGTTCAAGGTGGCCGTGCGCTCGATGGCCGACATCTCGCGCGAGGTGCTCGAAGAGGCTGGCTTAAAGGCTGAGGATGTCAAGCTCTTTATCCCGCATCAGGCCAACCAGCGCATCACGGACTCGGTCGCCAGCAAGCTCAAGGTTGAAGAGGCGCGTATCTATTCCAACATCTCGCAGCACGGCAATACTTCTTCGGCCTCGATTCCGATTGCTTTGGATGAATGCGTCGAAGCGGGTCGCATCGAGGCGGGCGACCTGGTGTTGCTGGCGTCTTTCGGCGGCGGCGTGACCTGGGGCGGAGTGCTGCTGCGCTGGTAGGAGTCTTCGGATGATTAAAGGGCGGATTCTGTCTTCCATCTTCGCGCTGCTGCTGCTCTGTGTCGCGGCGTTCAGCCAGCATGGCGATAGCGCGTTTGTCGTCGAGGTCAGAGATGCGAGCGGCCAGCCCGTAGGGTATGCCTGTGTGACGCTGATTCCGAAAGAGGGCGAGATTGTTTTTCGCAAGGCCGACCGTAAAGGACAGGTCAGGCTTAATCATATCGCGGCGGGCCGCTATCGCGTGGTCGTCAAGGCCGCGGGTTACGAAGCGCAGAAAAGGGAAGTGGCCTTTGATGGACAGGCGGAAGCCGTAGCCTTTACGATGCAGCCTCGCGGGACAGCAAACTAAAGATGAGCGCGAAGCTGGCTTACATTTTTCCCGGACAGGGTTCTCAGTATGCGGGGATGGGGAAGGACTTGTCGGATACCTCCCCGCAGGCTCGCAGGGTCTTTGAAGAGGCGGACGAGGCGCTCGGTTTCTCTATCTCGAAACTCTGTTTCGCAGGCTCCGCAGAAGAGCTGCAACTGACGGAGAATACGCAGCCAGCCATCCTGACCGTCTCGATTGCGGCGTTGCGCGCGCTCGAAGCCGAAGGCTTTCCGCCGCCGGATTTCGTCGCCGGTCACAGCCTCGGTGAATATTCCGCGCTGGTCGCGGCGGGCGCTTTGACTCTGGCCGACGCCGTGCGGACGGTTCGGCTGCGCGGACATTTTATGCAGGAGGCCGTCCCCGTCGGGACCGGAGCGATGGCCGCGATTCTCGGCGCAGACCCCGGTCTCATCGCGCAGACTTGCATCGAAGCTCAACATGATGATGTCTGCTCTGCGGCGAACATCAACTCGCCAGGGCAGGTCGTCATCGCGGGTCACGCGGCGGCGGTCGAGCGTGCGATGGCCCTCTTGAAAGAGCGCGGCGCAAAGCGCGCCGTCAAGCTTCCCGTCAGTGCGCCGTTTCACTGCGCCTTGATGATGCCGGCGCAGGAGCGGCTGGCCGCGCATCTTGAGCATCTTGAATTTCAAGACCTGCGCGTGCCGCTGGTGACGAATGTTGATGCCATGCTCATCAAGACAGGTGAAGAGGCGCGGCAGGCACTTGTGCGGCAGGTCTCTTTGCCCGTGCGCTGGCTCGAATCCGTAGAGCTTTTAATGCGCGAGGGCGTGGAAGCTTTCGTGGAGGTTGGCCCGGGCAAGGTTCTTTCCGGCCTCGTCCGGCAGATTAAGCGCGAGGCTCGGCTGCACAATGTTGAAGACGGAGCGAGCCTCAAGGCTGCCGGAGAAGCCCTGGCCGGAGCTTAAAAGTTTGAGAGCTTTTTTTATTATTCACAGAGGAGCAAAACGAAATGCCCGATCCAGAGATCGAAGCTAAAGTAAAACAAATCATCGTTGATGAACTGGGCGTGGACGAGAATGAAGTCACGCCGAACGCGCGTTTCATTGATGATCTGGGGGCGGATTCGCTCGACACGGTTGAATTGGTCATGAGGTTCGAGGAGGAGTTCGGGATAGAGATTCCAGACGAAGACGCCGAGAAGATTCAAAGCGTCCGTGACGCCTACAACTACATCGACCAGCATAAGAAATAGTCTCAGAGTCCGAGAGTCTGGAGTCTAGGAGTCAAAGGATATAAGCTTTGGATTTTGCTTTTGACTCACGACTCTCGGACTCTCAGACTCTTAAAGAAGGAGTAAGTCATCTTGAAACGTCGCGTCGTAGTCACAGGTCTCGGCCTGGTGACGCCTGTCGGCAATACGGTCGAGACTACCTGGTCTGCGCTGATGGAGGGCCGCAGCGGCGCTGATATTATTAAGAAGTTCGACGTCGAAAGGTTTCCCGTCCGCTTTGCCTGCGAAGTCAAGGACTTTGACCCGTTGAACTTTGTCGAAAAGAAAGAGGCGCGCAAGATGGGCGCCTTTATTCATTACGCCATCGCCGCTTCGGACGAAGCCCTGCGAGATAGCGGCCTCGTCATCACGGACGAAATTTCCGAACAGGTCGGCACTTACATCAGCAGCGGAATAGGCGATTTCTGGGCCATCGAGCGCGAGCATTCCAAGCTCTTGAACGACGGGCCGGGTCGCGTCTCTCCCTTCTTTATCCCTTCCGCGATAGTCAACCTGGCCGCGGGCCAGGTCTCCATACGCCACGGCGCGAAAGGCCCCAACTCCGCCACGGCGACGGCCTGCGCGGCGGGCGCTCACGCCATCGGCGACAGCTTCAAGATTATTCAACGCGGCGACGCCGACGTGATGATCTGCGGCGGCGCGGAATCCGCCATCACGCCGATGTCCGTCGCGGGCTTTGCGGCCATGCGCGCACTCTCGACGCGCAACGACGACCCCACGCGCGCCTCGCGTCCATTCGAGCGCGACCGCGAAGGCTTCGTCATAGGCGAGGGTGCGGGCATCATGATTCTTGAAGAGTTGGAGACGGCGCGCAGGCGCGGCGCGCGTATCTACGCGGAGCTGGTCGGCTACGGGATGACGGCTGACGCTTTCCACATCACCATGCCGGACGAGAGCGGGTCTGGCGCCATCCGCGTCATGCAGAAAGCTTTGAAGGACGCGGGCGTCGAGCCCCAGGAAGTTGACTACATCAACGCGCACGGCACGTCCACGCCCTACAACGACAAGTTTGAGACGGCGGCTATCAAGACTGCTTTTGGCGAGCACGCCTACAAGCTGGCCGTCAGCTCGACCAAGTCCATGACGGGCCATCTGCTCGGCGCGGCTGGCGGCATCGAAGGGGTCTTCTCCGTGATGTCCATCCATCGCAGCACGCTGCTGCCGACGATTAATTATGTCAACCCCGACCCCGAATGCGATCTGGATTATGTCCCTAACGAGCCGCGCGAAGCACAGGTCCGCTACGCGCTCTCCAACAGCTTCGGCTTCGGCGGCACAAACGCCGCACTACTTTTTAAACGATTCGAGGAATAGAACAGTTTTCAGTTTTAAGCATGGACCAGTTGCTTTCAACTGAAAACTGAAAACTGCTTTATGAAAATCATTGTCTTGATGAAACAGGTGGCGAACAAGGATGCGATCCTGCGTATCAACAGGGATGCGACGTGGATTGAAGAGGGCGACCTTTCCTACGAGGTCAACGAATCGGACGGCTACGCGCTGGAGGAGGCGCTGCGTTTGAAGGAGAAGCACGGGGGCGAAGTCATCGTCTGTTCGATGGGACCGCAGCGCGCGAAGAGCGTGATTAAGGATGCGCTGGCGCGCGGCGCTGACCGCGCGATACACGTCCTGGTGGAGAATCTGACGCAGCTTGGTCCATTTCCTTCGGCGAGTATTCTGGCCGAGGCGATTCGCACGGAGCAGGCCGACCTGTTGATGACGGGTCTTCAATCGGATGATGTGAGCTACGGGCAGACGGGCGTCATCATGGCGGAGCTGCTGGGTTTGCCGCACGCGACGATTGTCATAGAGGTTGACGCTTCGGGCGAGCAGTTGAGGGTCAAGCGTGAGCTGGAAAACGGCTGGTATCAGTGGTACTCGATGCCCAGGCCAGCGCTTCTCACCATCCAGTCTGGCATCAGCCAGATTCGTTACGCATCTTTGAAGGGCATCATGGCGGCCAAGAAGAAGGAGATTAAAGAGGTCGCGCCTTCAGCCGAAGCCGCAGGGCGTCCGGGCCACCAGCGCATCGAAAAGATTTACCTGCCGCAAAAAACAAAACAGACGCAATTTCTCGGCGACGGCAACGCCAAAGCGGGCGCGGCAGCCCTCGCAGAGAAACTTCATACTGAAGCAAGAATTTTTTAGTGGCAAGAGACAGGTGACAAGAGAAAGCTTTGATCCTGTCACCTGTCACCCGTCACCTGTCACGAGGGGAATATGAGCAACGGAATACTGGTTTTTGCAGAGCATCGGGCCGCGAGTTTTAATAAAACGACGTTTGAGGCTCTGGCTGCGGCGCAGAGTTTGGGGCGTGAATTGGGCCAGGCCGTGACGGTCGTCGTGCTCGGCTCAGCGATGAACAGTCTGGCCGAGGAGATGGCCGCGTTTGATGTTGGCAGGGTTATTTATGCTAACCATGAGAAGCTTGCTGAATACACTCCGGACGGATACACGGATGCGATGGAGCACGTGTTGCGGGCAGTTGACCCGCAGTATGTCATCATGCCGCACACTTATCTGGTACGCGATTACGCGCCGAAGCTCGCGGCCCGTTTCGGCAAGGGGCTGATCGGCGATTGCATTCGCGCCGTCGTCTCGGACGGGAATGTCACTTTTACGCGCCGCATCTTTCTCGGCAAGATTGACGCCGAGATTGTCTCGGACGGCGAGCCGCCCGTCTTCGCCACGTTTCAATCCGGAGCTTATCGCGCGGAGCAGGCAAGGAAGGGCGGCGGCGTCGAGGTCGAAGTGATGGAAGTGGAAGTTGGCGAGGTGCGTATGAAGCCTGAGCCGGCGTTCCAGGAGGTCAAGCAGGCAGTGGACCTGACGAAGGCAGATGTCATCATCGCCGTCGGGCGCGGCATCAAGAGCAAAGATAATATCGCGCTCGCTGAGAAACTGGCCGATGTGCTCGGTGGAGACATCGCCGCCTCGCGTCCGATCTGCGATGCCGAGTGGCTGCCGATTGACCGTCAGATAGGCTCTTCGGGCCAAACGGTCGCGCCCAAGCTCTACGTCGCGCTCGGCATCTCGGGCGCAATCCAGCATCTGGTCGGGATGAAGAACGCGGGCACGATTGTCGCCGTCAACAAAGACCCCGAAGCCCCCATCTTCGACATCGCAGATTACGGCATCGTCGGCGACCTCTTTGAAGTCGTCCCGGTCCTGACCGAAGAGATCAAAAAGCTCAAGGGCGCGTAAAGCCGTCACGGGTAACAGGTGAGGGGCGACAAGAGAAAGCTTTGGTCCTGTCACCTGTCACCCGTCTTGGCTGTTCCCCTGATTTCACGTACAATCCCTCTCGTCCCCTCCTAAAAATCCAGCTTGATAGAGGTGCACACGCCATGCGTTCACGAAACTTGATTTGTGTCCCGGCATTTCTCTTTGTCTTGTCGCTCGGCCTCATCTTGCCGGGCGATTGGACCAGCCATGCGGCTCGCGAGCAAGCCGTTTCTTCTTCAACCCTTGCCGGACAATCTGAGACGGCTTCTGGTCCGGATGCAGCTTCGGCTTCAGTCAACACTTCCGCTTCGGATAATCACGGCTTCGATGTCTCCAACCTGGACCGCAGCGCCAGCGCCTGCGAGAACTTTTACCAGTTTGCGACGGGCGGCTGGCGGTCCAGAAACGAGATACCCGGGGCTTACCCGCGCTGGGGAAGGTTTAACGAGCTGGCGGATAGAAATCAGGAGCAGTTGCACCAGATTCTCGAAGAGGCTGCGAAGAACAAAAAGGCGCGCAAGGGCAGCAACGAACAGAAGATCGGCGATTATTACGCCAGTTGCATGGACGAAGACAGAATCGAGACTCTCGGCCTCAAACCGATTGCGCCGGAGTTAAAACGCATCGCCGGAATCAAGGACCAGCGCGGCTTGATTGAAGAGGCTGCGCGCCTGCATGGCATGGGCGTGCCTGTGCTCTTCAGGCTCGGCTCTGGTCCAGACTACAAGAAGTCAACGGATGTTATCGCGCAGCTTTCGCAGGGCGGACTCGGCCTGCCCGACCGCGACTACTACACGAAGACGGACGACAAATCCAAAGAGCTGCGCGAAAAGTACGCGGCGCATATCAGTCAGATGTTAAGGCTGGCCGGAGACGAGCCGTCCACAGCCGAGAGGGAAGCCGCGGCGGTCCTGGCGATTGAGACGCGTCTTGCCGAAGCCTCTCTGACGCGTGTCGAGAGACGCAACCCCGATAACACTTATCACAAGATGGACGCGGCGCAGCTCAAGACGCTCTCTCCCAATCTGCCATGGGATATGTACTTCAAGAACGTGGGGCTGCGCACAGTCGGCGACATCAACGTCGCGCAGCCGAATTTCTTCAAGACTCTGGACAGCCAGTTAAGCGCGACTCCGCTCGCAGACTGGAAAGCCTACCTGCGCTGGCATCTGGTCAAGGCTTATGCGCCACGACTCTCGAAAAAATTTGTCGAAGAGGATTTTGAGTTTAGCGGTAAGACCTTGCAGGGAACGAAAGAGCTGCTGCCGCGCTGGAAACGCTGCGTCAGTAGGACGGACGCCGTTCTCGGAGAGGCGCTCGGGCAGGTCTATGTCAAGAAGACATTTTCACCGGAAGCGAAAGCGCGTGCGCTCTCGCTGGTCCAGAATTTGGTCGCGGCGCTGCGCGAAGACCTCTCCACCCTGGACTGGATGAGCGATACCACGCGCCAGCGAGCCATCGCCAAGCTCGAAGCCTTTACAAAAAAGATCGGCTACCCGGACACCTGGCGCGATTACTCCGCGCTCAAGATTGAGCGTCAAGCTTTCGTCGAAAATTCACAGCGCGCCAACCTCTTCGAGTTCAACCGCCAGCTCAGGAAGATAGCCCGCCCCGTTGACAAGACCGAATGGGGGATGACGCCGCCGACCGTCAACGCTTACTACAACCCGACCTATAATGAGATAGTCTTTCCGGCGGGCATCCTCCAATTTCCTTTTTACGACCCGCAGGCCGACGATGCCATCAACTACGGCGGCATCGGCGCGGTCATCGGTCACGAGATGACGCACGGCTTTGACGATAGCGGCGCAAAGTTTGACGCGCAGGGCAATCTCTCTATGTGGTGGACGCCCGAAGATTTCAAGAACTTCCAGCAGCGTGCGCGGTGCGTCATAGACCAGTTCGACAGCTTCGAGGTCCAGTCGGGACTCAACCATAACGGCAAGCTCGTCGTCGGGGAATCCATAGCGGACCTGGGCGGCGTGACCATCGCCTACGCAGCCTTGCAGAAATCTATGGAAGGCAAGCCGCGCCCGCCCGCGATTGACGGTTTTACTCCGGAGCAGCGTTTCTTCCTCGGCTACGCGCAAATCTGGGCCGAAAACTCGCGCCCCGAATACGAGCGCCTGCAAGTCGCTACGGACCCGCACCCGCTCGGCAGATTCCGCGTCAACGGCCCGCTCTCGAACATCCCGGCTTTTGCCGCAGCCTACCAGTGCAAGGCTGGCGACCCTATGGTCCGACCCGCCAGCAAACGTTGCCGTATCTGGTAAGGCATTGGTCCACTACTTCTGCTATCAAGGAGGGCCGCCCCTCGCGCGGCCCTTCTTGATAAAGTCCGCAGCTCTTATTTCTTCTCCAACAGATTCCGCAGGTCTTGCAGGACCTCGGCGGGTTTCCATTCGTTGCCCCTGTAGATTTTGAAGACCTTGCCGTCGGGCGCGATGAGGGCCGTGCGCAGCGAGTGTGTAATCTGGCCCGATTCCTCCAAGTAGCGCAGGCCGAAATATTGCGCGATAGCTTTGACTTCATCGTGCGAGCCGGTGGCAAACTCCCAGTGTGAGAAATTCTCTTGATCATAATTGCCCGTGTGTGCAGCGCCGTAGCTGCGCAGGACTTTCGGCGTGTCGTAGGCCGTGTCAATGCTGATGCTGAGCAGGTGCGACCTCTCGTAGAGCGCGGGAGTTTTTTGCAGCTCGCGGTTAATCTCCGCAAAGTTGTTGCTCATCAGCGTGCAGTATTCGGGGAGCGGGCAGCGCGTGTAGATAAAGGTCAGAAGCAGAGCTCGACCCTGATACTGGCTGAGATGTACTGGCTTGCCGTCCTGGTTAACGAGCGTGTAGTCGGGAACTGCATCGCCAACTCGCGGCTCCGATAAGCCTTCGGCCTTATTCGCGCCATCGCCCCCATCGCTCTCTTTGGTAATCACTACCTCTTCGAGCCATGAAGAGGTGTCATCAACGACGAGCGTCGCGCCGATCTGGTCACCGGGCGCGAGGACATCAAAGGCCCACTCGTCCTTGAGAGCGAAAGGCATCGTCATCGCATCCATATAGCCTTTAATCTCATCGTGAGCGACTGTGATACGCCGCGTGGCCTTATCAACGGCGACGACCTTGCCCTTGAAATCATAGCGTTGACCTCTTGATTGCGTGCGGGGCTGGCAGGCCGTCAAGATGCACAGCAGGACCAGTCCACAGGATAAAAAGAGTGGCGCAAGCCTGCGCGCGGCTTTCAACATTTTCCTCATCCGTAGGGCCACATCAAATCAGCTCGAAGCCTGTCATTTATCTTCGCTCAAGCCTGTCAGTGTAGAGCGTCTGGTAGGTCCAGTAGTTGTTCATCACCTTGAAGACATAATCCTTCGTCTGCGTAAATCCGATTTCGACGACGTAGCGGTCCGGGTCGTTTGAGCGCGCACGCGCCATCCAGCGCGCCATGTTGTCATCGCCGCCATTGTAAGAGGCAGCGACGGCCTGCGGCTGGTCCGGAAAACGCTTGAAGAGGTTGGAGAGATACTGCGAGCCGAGGAGGATGGCGGTCTGCGGGTTGTAGAGATCGTCCTGCTCGAATGCGGTCCTGCCAAGCTGCGCGGCAATCTCTTTGGCCGTCGAGGGAATAAACTGCATCAGCCCGCGCGCGGCAGCCACAGACTTGGCCTCGGGCCGAAAGCGCGTCTCCTGCCGCGCGATTGAGAGCACGAAGCGCGCGTCCACGCCTCTCTGCGGCGCAGACTCGAGCAGGGCATCCTTGTAGGGAACGGGATAAAGCAGCTCGACCATCTCGCGCGGCGCAAGCTCAAGCAGATAGTCCGCCGGTACGTTCTTCCAGAGCGGCTCGGCATAACGGACGGCGCGGTCCGCATGTTCGCCGCGCCTGAAATAGACCGCAAGCGTATAGGCCATCTCGCGTGAAGATGATGAAGGGCCGGCTGGTGTGGACGAGCGGCTCTGGTCCAGCTCAGGCTTTTCCCTGTTCGATTCAGTTTTGGCTTTGTTTGAAGAGGCGGCAGGCTTGCTCGCTTCTTCCGTCGGCGAAATCTTCTTCGCGGCAGGCGCGGCGTTGTGGTCCAGCGCGGCGGCCAATTCCGGCATGCCTTCGTCATAAAGACCCAGGAAGAGCAGTTCGTCCGCCAGCGCCCTGTGCGTCGGCTCTGAAGCTTCCTCGCGCACTCCGCTTGTCAATAATTGCTGTCTTCCGAGTGGAACAAGCTCTGTCGGCGGAAACCTGTTGTAGGCCGGGAGACTACTGTAAGCGCGACGAGCGATGTCTAGAAGCTCGCGCGCCGTCGAAGCATCCTCCGTCAGACGTAGGGCTTGCTGCGCAGACTGGCGCGCGTTTTCGGCACGCCCCTCTGCCAGAGCCTTCTGCGCTTCGGCGCGCAAAGCGTTCAAGCGCGCGGCGATGATATTGCGCGTGCGCTCATCCTTTCCGAGAGCGCGTAAGCGTCTGGTCGAGCGAGCGCCGTAATATTCATTGCGTCCATCGGGTATGGAGAGATAAGCGTTGACGGCCTCTTCTTGACGCGCAGACATCTCAAGCAGGTAGGCCCGCAGGAAAGAGACTTCCGTCTGGCTCGTCCCGCCCGGTAGACGCATCCCGCCGAGGTCTGCTTCATTGCGCAACATTTCAACGTCGGAGAGCGCGGCGGACCAAGCGCCCTGCGCCAGATGAATCCGCGCCTGTGAAAAGAGCGCCAGCGCAGCGCCCGCCTCGCCCTTAAACGCGCCGCGCGTCTTCTGCACCCACTGGAGCGCCTCTTCATCACGCCCGGCTTCGCGCAGAGCATCTATGATATTGAGATATGGGCGTTCGGGATTCGGAGCATCCGCATAACGCTCTATCGCACGCCGGTAGGCGGCCACGGCTTCGTCCGTGCGTTGCAGGCGGTTGTAGGATGATGCGAGGAAACCTATCGCATCGCGTGCGCTGGCAGAGTCCGGGTACTGGTCCAGAACTCTTTTGAAATAGCTCGCGGCTTCTTCAAAGCGTCCTTCCTGATAGAAGCCGCGACCGATTTGATACAGAGCATCGGGGACACTGGCGCTCTGACTGTAACGCTCCGCGATGGCCTGATAATGAAGCCGCGCCCCCGCAAAATCACGATTGAAGCTGTAGATGAGCGCGCGCCTGAGATGCTCGCTCTCGGCAAGCTGCGGCGCTCTCTGGCGTGCTGCCTCTGCGCTCCCGCTGTCTAGCAGGTCCAGCCCACGTGCGCCCGCGAGCGCGAAATCGTCTGGCCGCGAAGCGTCTGGCATCTGCGCGACCAGACTCTGGAAGGCCGCGCGTGCCTGCGCGTTCTGGTTGCTGCGCATGAGCGAGTGGCCCAAGAGCGCCAGCGCTTCGCGCGCAGCCGCGCTCTGGGTCCCGCTGCGAGGGCGTAAGATGGCTATGGCCGACGAATCATCGCCGCTCTCGAAATAGCTCTCGGCCAGCCTCTTGCTCGCGGCTTCGCGGAGCAGGCTGTTGGGCGCGAACGTGTTGAGCCGCCGCAGGTGCTGGCGCTCGAGCGTCAGGTTTCCCGCCGCGCGCGCCAGTTGCGAGAGATGCCAGAGAGCGTATGGCGAAAGCTGTGAGCGGCGCGCGACTGCTGATTCGTAGGAGGCGGCAGCCGTAGCCGTCTCGCCGCGTCTCTGCGAGAGGCGGGCCAGCAGATAGTCGTAGTTGTTAAGCTGGAAGACGGAAGGCTCGCTTGCCCGCAATGCCTCAAGGGCCGCGATGGCCGTCGCATCATCGCGGCTCTCGACCGCCGCGCGAATCTTCTCTTGCCGCTCGCGCAAGGTTTGTGCGCAGGTCTTAGGCGCGTGTGAAAAGAGAAAGAGAGCCGCAGAGAGAAAGATAAAAAGATGGCGTAAGAGCTTTGTCATCTTGAAAGGCATGGGTGATCGCATATAGGGTTTGTAAAGCACATCGTAACATACGTCTGCTCGCCCGCAAATTTGAAAGCTCAAGCGGTGATGGAGTTCTCACTTCATGCTATAAAATATCTTCCGTCGCTACGCATAGGATGCCCGCAGGGTGTAACCTTATCCCGCTCTATGCAGAGAGAGATGCTGAAGGTTGAGCCATTGATAGAGACCATGACCATCGCCGGGCAAACAACTGACGAGATGAAGCGCGCGGAAATTTTAGACGGCGGGCGTGTCGCCGCAGAGATTAAAAGGGAAGTCGCGGAAGATGTCGCGAGGCTGCGTCGAGACTCAGGCGTGCAGCCCTGCCTGGTGGCCGTGCGCGTCGGCGACGACCCGGCTTCCGTGGTTTATGTCAGAAATAAGGTGCGTGCGTCGGAGGAGCTTGGCCTGCGCTCGGAATATCATGAGCTGCGTGCGGAGACGACTACGAAGCAGTTGCTTGAGCTGGTCCAGAGCTTGAACGCGCGCGATGACGTTGACGGCATACTCGTGCAACTGCCGCTGCCTTCGGGGATTGATGAACAAGAGGTTTTGGAGGCGATTGATCCATCGAAGGACGTGGACGGCTTTCATCCTTTAAATGTCGGGCGGCTCTCGCTGGGCCAGCCGACGCTGGCGCCCTGTACGCCATCCGGCATCATCGAAATGCTCGAACGCAATTCAATCGAGATAGAGGGCGCGCGTGCCTGCGTAGTGGGCCGCAGCCACATCGTCGGGCGTCCCATGGCGCAGCTTCTCTTACAGCGCGATGCGACCGTCACCATCTGCCATTCGCGGACACGCAATCTCTCATCCGTCACCAGCGAAGCCGACATCCTGATTGCGGCCATAGGGCGCGGCGGCTTTATCAGGGCAGAGCACATCAAGCCTGGCGCGACCGTGATTGATGTCGGGATGAATAAGGTCACGGATGAATCCCTGGCGCTCGAACTGTTCGGCGCGGACGCGGAAAAGCGCATCGAAGTTATCAGGAAGCGCGGGTACACTCTGGTCGGCGATGTGCATCCGTCGGAGGCTGACGCGGTTGCCGGAAGGCTCACGCCCGTGCCCGGCGGCGTGGGGCTTTTGACGGTCGCCATGCTGATGAAAAATACTGTCAGGGCCGCTCAGCTTCGCCGAAGGATTTGAAGTCAGAGTTAAAGCTGATTTCCGGAAGTTGCGAGGCGAGAGAAGAAATATGCTGCGTGTCGGGTTGACGGGTTCAATCGCGGTCGGCAAATCGTTTGTCACAAGCATCTTCGAGGAGCTTGGCTGTCATGTTCTTGACGCGGACCGGACGGCGCGCGAAGTCGTCATGCCGGGCGAGCCGGGTTTGCTCGCCATCGTCGAAGCCTTTGGCGTGGAGGTGTTGAGGGAGGACGGGACGCTGGACCGCGCGCGTTTGGGCGCGCTCGTCTTCGCGGACGAAAGGCTGCGCGCACACTTGAATTCTATCCTGCATCCTTTCATCATCGAGGCGCAGGATGAGCAGATGCGGCGCTGGGAATCCGAAGACCCGCACGGCATCGGTCTGGTGGATGCCTCGCTGATGATAGAGTCGGGCGGCTACCAGCGTTTTGATAAAATTATAGTGGTCCACTGCCGCCCGGAAATTCAGCTTGAGCGTTTGATGGCGCGCAACGGCCTCAGCCGCGAAGAGGCTTTAAGGCGTGTTGCCGCGCAGATGCCGCAAGAGGAAAAGATGCGTTATGCTGATTATCTGATTGATACTTCGCGCGGTTTTGAAGATACTCGCAGACAGGCCGCGCAGGTTTACGATGCTTTGCAGGCGCTCGCAAAGCAGAGCCAAGGGGTCGCAGAATAAGTTTTGCATTCGTTGGAAAATTTTCCGGTCCGGAACGAGATGGGCAAAAGAAGGGTTCTTAAACTCAAAGGCAGGCTTGAGAGTTGGCGCGCGCCGCTGGCTCTCTTGCTCATGCTGAGTTTTGCGCTCTCCGGCGGGGGATGTTTTCTGGACCACGAGCCTGAGCCTTACTATGGTCGTGTTGTTGCGCCGCGCGCGCAGGAGTTTCGCTGGAGCGACGGCGGGCTGCCGCAGACCTTCGACCCGGCCCTCGCCGCCGTCCCGCCGGATACGGATGCCGTGCGCGCGCTGTTCGAGGGGCTAACCGATTACGACCCGAAGACGCTGGCCCCCGTCCCCGCCGTCGCCGCGCGCTGGGAGGCTTCTCCAGACGGGCGCGAGTGGACCTTTTATCTGCGCAAGGATGCGCGCTGGACCAATGGTGATCCGGTCACGGCCCGGGACTTTGTGCGTTCCTGGCAGCGTACACTACAACTCGGCGAACGCGCCCCGCATGCCAGGCTGATGGAGAATATACAGGGCGCGCGCCCGCTGCCTCAAAATCCTGCCTCTCCAACCGTCGAGCCTCAGTCTGAACAGAGCGCGCAGGCGGAAGCCGCGAGCGCGAAACCTTTGGCGAAACCTGACGTGCGGCAGGAGACTAAAAAAGAGAGTCAGCCGGAGGCCGCGCCGCAGCCTAAATTCGGCGCGGAAGCCCTGGGTGATTATGTGTTGCGCGTGCGTCTTGAAGAGGCTGATAAAAACTTTCCGGCGCTCGTCGCGCATCCTGTCTTTCGCCCCGTGCATGAAGAGACGGCTCCCGCCAGCTCGCCTGATACTTCGCGTGTGATTTCCAACGGCGCGTTCCAGTTGAGCCGGACAGATGGCCAGGCTGTCGTGCTCGAACGGGCCATGAGCTACTGGGACGCTGCGGCGGTCAAGCTTCAGCGTGTGCATTTTGTCGCCGCGCAGGATGCGGAGACGGCTTTGGCCGCTTATCGCGCGGGCGAGGTGGATGCCGTGACCAACGCTGGCTTTGAGCCGCTGGCGCTCAAGCTGCTCGCTCCCTACAAGGACTTTCACCGCTCGACCTACGCGGCGCTGGCCTACTACAGCTTTAACACTTCGCACGCGCCTTTTGATGATGTGCGTGTGCGCGAGGCGCTCTCGATTGCGATTGACCGCGAAAGGCTCAGCCAGGACGAGTTGGGAGGCGCGACAGAGCCTGCGACGAGATTTCTGCCGACCGGCATGAGCACGGAAGATGGTGCGGAGAGCAAAGAGCTGCGTCTGCTCGGGCAGGATGCCGCGCGTGCGCGTAAGCTTCTGGCCGACGCAGGCTTCCCTGAAGGCAAAGGCTTTCCGCGCATACGGCTGCTCATCAATCGCAACGACCAGCAGCGGCAGGTGGCCCAGAGCGTCTCTGCCATGTGGCGCACCATCCTCGGCGTCGAGACGGAGATTATCATCAAGACCTGGGATGAATATGAGGCGGCTGTCCGCGCGGGCGATTACGACATTGCGCGGCGCGGCGCTGTGATGCAAACGACGGATGAAGCAACTATCATGCGCCTCTTGTTCGAGCAGGGAAATACGCCCATCCTGCCCGATAGCCCCGCCACTCAAACCGAAGCTCAGACGACTGGACCGGAAGACGCGCTCGATAAAAAGCTGGAAGAAGAGAGGCGCATGATTGAAAAGCCCGCCGCGCCGCCTCACATCCTCTCGGAAGCGCAGGCGCTCAAAGAGCTGCGAGCCATGCCGCTCTATTTCGCCTCCAGCTATTCGCTCGTCAAGCCCTTTGTCACGGGCTTTGATTCAAACCTGCTCGACGCACCCTCGCTCAAGCGTGTAGGGCTTGATACAGCCTGGCGCGCTCCGCAAAAGAGCCGCGCCGTCTGGCTTCCCTAAACTTGAAAACTGCTGGTCCGGCTGATAAAAGCAACTCTGCCGCCGCCGCTTCGCATCGTTAAGTTATCGTGCCCGACGTTTTCAAGTGTCTTGATTAAGAGCCTCGCGCGTGATAAGTTTAAGCCCTACTTCGTTCTACACGGAAAACAGTTCTCCCCTTTGGAGGCGCTCATTCTGGTCCAGCGATTTTGGCATGGGGCCAAGCGCCGGAAGATGAGCTTCCATCTTCTTGAAACGGCAGGGCCGCTCAAGGTGGCCCGCGCGTCATAACAGAGACAAGGAGTTTGAGATGCTAAAGCAGTATGCGAGTCAGGTTCGTTTGATAGTCCTGCTGGCCGCCCTCGCATTCTTCGCGGTGGCCTGTACGGCTGTGGCGAAAAACGAGACCTTCTTCGGCAAGGTTGTCGCGCCGACGGAGGATGTCGTCCACTATGTTTCTGGCTCTGAATCCGAATCTCTGGATACGCAGGTCGGCTCCGGCAATAATGACATACGCATCTACATGGCTCTGGCCGAAGGGCTGGTCGAGTATGACCCGAAGGACATGTCGCCGATTCCTGGCGTGGCGAAAGAATGGAAGGTCAACAACGATTCCTCGGAGCTAACCTTTTATCTGAGGGACAACGCCAAGTGGTCCAACGGCGAGCCGATTACGGCGCAGGACTTCGAGTACACTTTCCGCCGCGCGCTCTCGCCCGAACTGGCCTCGCGCAATGCTTATCTGGCCTACTACATCAAGTACGGACAGGCTTACAATTCCGGCGGCCTCTTTGTCCGCGACCCGCAGACCGGAAAGTTTTTGCTGGAAAAGGATTTTGCGCCCGCCCCTAAAGAGACAGCGGCTACGACCAGCGCGGAAGCCGCGCCGGAGAAAAAACCTCTGGCTGCTCAGAACACCGCGACTTCGCCGGAAAGGGATGCCGAGGCCAAAGGTGAAGACGCCAGGCTCGACACGCCTTTTCATCAATCCATGCACGAGCCTGCGCGGCTTGTACTGCCCGGCGACGAGGACGAGCGCAAGGCTCTCTTTGCCAAGAATCCTAAGCTCAAGGAGGCGGTCGAGGGTAAAGAGCAAGTGCCCATCAAGGGCGAGGACATCGGCGTTGAAGCCGTTGACGCGCGCACCTTTCGCATTACCTTGAGCCAGTCCGCGCCCTTCTTTATCAAACTGCTACCGCACACGGTCTTTCGCGCCGTCCCGCGCCAAGCCATAGAGCAATACAAGGAAGCCTGGGCGCAACCCGGCCACATGATTAACAGCGGCCCCTTCATGCTCAAGTCCTGGAAGCCCTACGACCAACTGGTCGTCGTGCGCAACCCTTACTACTGGGATAAGGACCGCATCAGGCTCGACAGCATAGTTTTCTATCCGGTCCAGGAAGCCGTCACCGTGATGAACATGTACAAGGCGGGCCAGATTGACGCGACGGCCAATCATCAAGTGCCCGGCAGTTGGCTAGACAAAATCAGACCGCTCAAGGACTACATGGATGCGCCGGAGGCCGGCAACGAGTATTACGACTTTAATACCAAGAAGCCGCCGATGACTGACAAGCGCGTGCGACAGGCTTTCGTGATGGCGATTAACAAGGAGGACTACGCGCAGTGGCGCAAGATTATCAAGCCCATGTATACGTTTGTGCCGAGCGGAATCTTCCCGGGCTATCCGCAGGTTCGGACCAATGATTTCAATCCCGAAAAGGCCAAGCAACTGCTGGCCGAGGCGGGCTACAAGGATGCCAGAGGCAATTTCGACCCGAAGAAGTTTCCCGTCAGCGATGTAGAGATTAACTATAACCCCGAAGGCTCGAACCAGCAGATAGCCGAATACATGCAGGCGCAGTGGAAGCAGAACCTGGGCCTCACGATTCCGCTCAAGGCTATGGAGTGGAGAACATTTCTCAACGTGCGCAACCGCGTCGAGTATAAGGGAATCGCCAGAGATGCCTGGGGTGCTGATTACATGGACCCCTTTACTTTCCTCAACCTCTTCTACACGGGCGGCGAAAACGGCGCGGGCTGGAGTCATCCTGAATATGACAAGATACTCGATGAAGCCAACCGCACACTAGACCCTCAGAAGCGCTATGAGTTGCTGGCGAAGGCCGAGTCCTTCCTGCTCGATGAGATGCCCGTCATGCCGCTCGCCACGACGGCTACCAACTGGGTTAAGAAGCCTTACGTCAAAGGCTTGTATCCCAACCCCGGCTCGATTCACGCCTGGAAATTTGTCTACATCGAGCGAGACCCTGCAAAGTGGGACTACGGCGTGCCGGATATGACTAAAACCAGTGAATAGTGATGGGTGACGGGTGACAAGCAAGAACAGGCTTCTTATCTTGTCACCTGTCACTCGTCACCTGTTACTTTTCGGAGAGGCGTTTATGCTTCGTTTCATCATCAGAAGATTGCTGGTGATCTTCCCCATGGTCTTTATCGTGGTGACGCTGACGTGGGGATTAATCAGGCTCGCGCCCGGCAACTTCTACACGGGCGAGAAGCGGATTCCGAAGGCCATCGAAAAGAATATCAGGGAAAAGTACGGGCTGGACAAACCCTGGTATGTGCAGTATGGCAGGATGCTCAAGAGCGTGGCGAAGGGCGACTTCGGGATGTCGCTGACCTATCCGGGCCAGTCCGTCAACCAGATTCTGCTGCGCTCGCTCCCCGTCTCAGCGACGCTCGGATTATCCGCCTATCTGCTCGCGCTCCTGGTCGGGCTGAGTTTCGGGATGGTGGCCGCGCTCAAGCAGAATTCGCGCTGGGATTATGCCTCTATGGGAATAGCCATGCTCGGCATCTCGATTCCCAACTTCGTGCTCGGCCCGCTCCTCGTACTCATCTTCTCGCTGACCTTCTACTGGTTGCCGCCCGCGCGCTGGGGCGGGCTGTTCAGTCTGACTTCAATCATGCCCGTGCTCACGCTGTCGGCCATCTACATGGCCTATATCGCGCGGCTGACGCGTTCGGGGATGCTCGAAGTGCTGCGCTCGGATTATGTGCGGACGGCGCGTTCCAAGGGCTTGCGCGAGCGT
>DASWMI010000081.1:0-3998 GCA_036399835.1 Pyrinomonadaceae bacterium
CTTGTCTATGGTGATCGCAACGACGGCTTTTTGCAGATACGCAAAGAGGTGATTGACGCCGGCGTGTCTCCTTCACAACTGGCGAGCCGCGACCAGGATTTAAAACTCCGTTTTCTTCCGGGCTACGTCGCTGGCGGTAAAGAGGAGAGGTTCGCCGGTCGCTTGAACGGCGTTGTCGTCTCCTACGAATACACGCAAGCGGGCAAGCCCATGGTGGGCCGCATCTATTATCTACAGGCGGACAACAGGACCATCTACGCCCTGCGCTTTTCAGGCCAGAGAGATAAGCTCGCGCGTATACGCAACCAGACGGACCTCATCGCCCGCACCTTCCAGATAAAGTAAGAGAGTATTTTAAAACCGTAACATCAGCCACCGCAGACGCAGAGGCACGAGAGAATAAGAAGGAAAGACCTGTTGAAAAGTCTTATCCCATCCTGATTTATCTTTTCTCTGTGTCTCCGTGTCTGCGGTGGCTGATTTTGATTGAGATGAAAACGAAACTGGCTCCGGGGTTGGCCGTCAAAAAATCTACGATACACGGCAAGGGCTGTTTCGCCACGACGCACTTTCCGCGCGGGAAAAAGATCGCCGAGTATACGGGCGAGAGAATCTCCGACGAGGAAGCGAATCGTCGCGCGCACAGGGCCGTGCTGCGCATCTGTGCTCTGGACGAGCATTGGAGTATAGACGGCAGTCGCGGCGGCAACGGCACGCATTACATCAACCATTCCTGCCAGCCCAACTCCTACATGAAAATCACCTACGGCCACATACTCTTTTTCGCGCTGCGCGACATACACCCCGGCGAAGAGATTACAGCCGACTATATAGACACGCTGCATCCCGATACAAAAAAATGCACCTGCGCCGTCCCCTCCTGCCGCGGAACGATCAATAAACTGACAGCTAGAAAGTGGTGAGCGATGAAGGATGAGTCAGAAAAGAAAGGTTAGTCTTTCTTGCAACTTATCAATCATCGCTCTTTTATAATCTCGGAAGTGTAAAGCTGAATCTGGAGCCGCGACCGACTTCCGTTTCGAGTGAGACGAAGCCGCCGTGCTGCTCTACGATTTCGCGCACGAAGGAGAGACCCAGACCCGTGGACTCTTCATCTTTTTCCTGCCCGTCGCGCGGCACGCGATAAAACTTCTCCCAGACGCGGTCAACCGCTTCGGGCGGGATGCCGAAACCGCGATCCTCTACCGAGACGCGCACGGCATCCGCTTCGAGCACGGTCGAGACCGTGACGGTCGTGCGCTCAGGGCTATACTTGATGGCGTTGCCGATGAGGTTGTTGACGGCCTGCGTGATGAGGCTCTTGTCTGCCGCGATGGGCGGGAGACGCGAGGGTTGCTGTTCGACCAGTCGTATACGTTTCTTCTTCGCCACGGGCTGAAGGCTCAAGAGAGTTTCGCGCACGACATCATCCAGGCGTAGCGGAATCTTCGAGAACTCCTGTTTGTCCGTAGCTTCAAGCTGCGTGACGGCGAGGAAGGTATTAATCATCCGCGAGAGGCGCTGCGATTCGTTGCGTATGATGGCTAGAAACTCGCGCGCCTCTTCAGGGATTTGCTCGTCCTGCACGAGTAGCTCCGCAAAACCGTTGATGCTCGTAATCGGGGTGCGCATCTCGTGAGACATCAGCGAGATCATGTCGCTCTTCAGCTTCTCATACTCTTTGACAAGCGTCATATCACGGACAGTGACGAGCAGGCCGAGAGGCTGGCCCGCATCGAGCGCATCCGAGTTGAGATTTCCAATGAGCGTGATACGCAGAGCAAGCGTCTGGTTGCGCCCGACAAACTGTAGCTCGCACTCGTAAGGCTCACCTGTGCGCAGGACGCGACGCACGGCAATCGAAGGCTCGTCGAAAATGCCCGTGCGAAACTGGTCCAGCAAGCCGAAGATGTCCAGCCGCAGCGCTTCCTCTGATTTGAGACGGGCCGCTTCGAGCATGGGGCCGTTGACCGCCGCCAGCGTTCCATCCAGATAAGCCAGAGCATACGCGTCAATCGCGTTAAAAATGATTTGCTCGCCGCAAGCCTGCTCCGCGAGCAACGCGCTCAACATACTGAAGGCTTCGAGACGGCCCGTCGTGCTCCGCGCCGAGATAAAAGTCAGCGAAGACCTGGCGAGCACCTGATGCTGTGCGCGCTCTCTTTGCAGATCGCGAGCCAGTTGCGCGCAGACAGCCTTTAAAATCCTGTCATCATTCTGGTCCGGAGGTTGGCGCAGCCGCAGAAGCAGCGCACCGACCACGCGGTCGTCGTGCTTGAGAGGAAAAGCTAGCGTCATGACTTTGTCTACGGGGGCCGCGCCCAAAGGCTCTCTCGCCTGGACCATCTCGGCGGTCGCCAAAGCCTCTCGACAGATACTGAGCCATTCGCGCCAGGCAAAGTTGCGGTCCGTCTCGTGGCCTGAGACCTGCGCTGCCGAGCGCAGCCGCGCTGCCTGGACCATCTCTCCGTCCGCATCGGGTTGAAAGATAACGGCCTCTTCGAGCGGTAGCATCAACTCCAGAATCTTCAGCCCGTTCGCCAACTGCTCTTTCGTTTCGAGTCTGCCATGAAGTTGAGCCGGACGGTGCGCAACGCGGCGCACGCCGTCCATGAGCAATAGGTCAACGCGCCATAATCTGTGAAGCTGGACCAGTAAAGAGGCTGCCACGACCGCCAGCGCCATCGGCGCAAACGCGATGTCTATCTTCATGTGGCGCGAGGCCAGCAGGCTCAGCACGCAGAGCAGCAGCAGACCTCCGCCGACAAAAGGAAAAGAGCGACGCGCCCCGACGCGCTCGACGGCAAAGCCTGCACCGACAGCCGCCGCCACCATCAGTAGCGCCGCCAGCCATCCCTGCGGCGTAATCAGCTCGTTCGAGCCGACCCTGTGCTGAAGCACAAAGGCATCCTGCATCGAAACCAGCAGGCCCGCGCGCCACAGCGCATAGACCACCAGCCCTGCGCACAGGGCCAGCGCCATCGAAAATCTTAACGATCTGGAAAAATTGGTTCTGTATTTCAAGCAGGAAGTAAAACCGGAAGACGAAGGATAAAGAGGAGTGCTCTGGCTGGCAGCGGGTGTCTAACTTCCCGCGCATATCTTTTATACAACGAAAAGCATCGCTTGAACAAGAGAAAGATGAGGAAGAGGGACGAAGGGCCGCAGCGTTGGAGAATAAAAGCCCGGCTATTTGAGCTTTGTGCGGTTCTCTGAGGCTGGTTTGCTTTTAATTCTTTCTGGGAGTCGCGTTAGAAATGCTCTCTCGCTGCGCTTTAAATCTGGACCAGCGCGCGGAGCAGTTCATCCTCTTCATCTTCGGCGATGGTGCGCAGGTCCAGCAGGACTCTATCGAGGGCTATGCGCGCAATGACCGGAGGCGAAGAGCGGCGCAGGCTCTCTTCCAGGGTTTCGGCTGAGAGCGTGGCGTGCGTCAGGGCGAGGAGGGGCGAGCGCGGGTGCGTGGTCGGCGCAGAGCCGCCGCCGATGGCCGATTGCCCTTCGATGATTTCGCAGCGAAGCTCTGTCTGGGAAAGCCGCTCCTCTAGCTTTTCCAGAAAAGCGCGGGCGCGGCTCTCAAGCTCTTCATACTTGAGAGCGAGCATCCGCAGCGCGGGCACTTCCGCCTGCGCAGTTCCGCGCCCGTAAGCTTCGAGCGTGGCCTGAAGCGCCGCCAGCGCAAGCTTGTCCGCACGCAGGGCGCGATAGAGCGGGTGCTTGCGCAGACGCTGGACCAGCTCGCGGCGGCCAACGATGATTCCGGCCTGCGCCGCACCGAGCAGCTTGTCGCCGCTAAAGGAAACCAAGTCCGCACCGGCGGCGAGAGAGTCGCTAATGGCAGGCTCGCCCGCCAACCCGTAGGGACTGAGATCGAAGAGCGCGCCGGAGCCTGCATCTTCATAAAGGCACAGCCGTGAGCGATGCGCGAGGCTCGCCAGCTCTGACAGCGAGGGCGTAGAAGTAAAGCCTACAATGCGATAGTTTGAAGGGTGCACGCG
>DASWMI010000082.1:0-65704 GCA_036399835.1 Pyrinomonadaceae bacterium
ATCCCCGTCGGCGCAGTGGAGGTCTCGCGCCAACGCGTGCCGCTTCACGCCGATGAGCCTGCGACGCTCGCGGAGATGTTCGAGCGGGCCGCCTACCTTCATCAAAAAACTGATGCGCTCAATTACAAGCTGGACGGCACATGGCATTCAATCTCTTCGGACGAACTGCTGGAGCGTGCGCGCTCGATCGCGTTAGGGCTTGATGCGCTCGGGATACGTCGCGGCGAGCGCGTCGCGCTGCTCTCGCAAAACTGTCCCGAATGGACCCTGACGGACGCCGGCTGCCAGCTTTCAGGCGTCGTTGACGTGCCCATCTACACGACGCAGGCCGTCGGCCAGGTCCGTTATATCCTGCAAAACTCCGGCGCGCGGCTGCTCTTTATTCAAAACCGCGAATTTTACGACCGCATCAGCGAGGCGCTTCCGGATTGCCCCGCGCTCGAACAGTTAATCTTCTTCGAGCCGCGTGGGACCCAAGAGATTGAGCGCGCGGTTTCGCTCGCGGACTTTGAAGAGCGCGGGCGCGAGTTGCTCTCAGAGAAGCCTCTGCTGGTCCAGGAACTGGCGCGAGCGGTGAGGCCCGAAGACCTGGCGACCATCATTTATACTTCAGGGACGACGGGCGAGCCGAAAGGCGTCATGCTGATGCACTCGAACCTCGTCTCGAACCTGATTGATTCAAGCGACCATCTTGATATCGGCGAACAGGACACAGTGCTCTCCGTGCTGCCGCTCTCGCACGTCTTCGAGCGGCTCGCCATGTATATGTACATTCATCACGGGATGAGCGTTTATTACGCCGAGTCGCTCGAAAAGGTCGGGGAGAACCTGCGCGAAGTGCGGCCCACTCTGATGCTCGGCGTGCCGCGACTCTTTGAAAAAATCTACGCGCGTATCAAAGAGCGTGCGACGAGCGAGGGCAAAGCCAAGTCCGCGATTCTCGACTGGGCCGTCCGCGTCGCCAGGGCTTACGCGCAGCTCTCGACCAATCATCAAAGAATCCCGCGCCGCCTCGCCCTCCGGCACAGGCTGGCGACGCGTCTCATTTTCCACAGATGGCGCGCGGGCCTCGGCGGGCGCATACGCCTCTTTGTCTCAGGCGGCGCGGCGCTCCCAGACGAGATCGCCTACATCTTCGCCGGCGCGGGGCTGCCCATCTTACAGGGCTACGGGCTGACGGAAACCTCGCCCGTCATCACCGCGCAGACGATGGAAGAGAATCGCGTCGGGACGGTCGGCAGGCCCATCAGGAATGTAGAAGTGCGTATCGCCTCGGACGGCGAGATTGAGACGCGCGGCCCGCACATCATGCTCGGCTATTATCTCAAGCCCGAAGAGACGAGCGCGGTCTTTACCACGGACGGATGGTTTAAGACCGGAGACATCGGCAGCCTCGATGCGGAAGGTTACCTGCGCATCACGGACCGCAAGAAGGAGCTGTTCAAAACCTCCGGCGGCAAGTATATCGCGCCGCAGCACATCGAGCAGCAGTTGAAGGGTTCGCGCTTTGTCAATCAGGTTGTTCTCATCGGCAATGGCCGCAAGTTCCCCGCCGCGCTCATCGTGCCGGACTGGGAACAGCTTCGCTCTTATGCTCAGCTCAAGGGGCTGAGCCTTGAGACGCCCGCGGAATTTATCGAGCACCCGCGCATACTGGACCTTTTCCGCAGGCAGATTGCCGCGCACACCAAAGACCTCGCGCAGTATGAGCGCATCAAACGCTTCGCGCTCCTTGAGCGAGAGCTAACCATAGAGGGGGGCGAACTGACGCCCACGCTCAAGGTCAAGCGCCGCGTCGTTGACGAAAAATACCGCGACCTCATAGACCGCATCTACGCCGAAGCAGAAGAGCATAGAGAACCCGAAGGCCCTGACTTTTCATGAACCAGCAAGAGTCTCTCAAGCTCTCGATCCGGCGTGTCATCGAAGAGGGGCGCGAGATACGCTCGTTTGACATGCTGCCGGAAACGGCTGTGGGCGGCAGGCACGGCTTAACTTTCTTACCCGGACAGGTCGCCGTCCTCAGTGTCCGAGATGAAGACCCGGCCTACTTTGCTTTCGCCAGCGCGCCGGAGGATGCCGAGCTTGAGTTTCTAGTCAAACGCGGCGTTGGAGCCAGCCAGCGTCTCTTCGAGATGCAGCCAGGCGACCGCGTCGAGCTGCTCAAAACTGTCGGGCACGGTTTTGTGCTCGACGAGCAGCGAGGAAAAGATTTGGTCTTCGTCGCAATGGGGACGGGCGTCGCCCCTCTCAGAAGCGCGCTGCGCCACGTCCTCAAGCGGCGCGCAGAGTTCGGCCAGCTCGTCGTCCTTTACGGCGCACGCACGCCGGACGATTTTTGCTACCGCGACGAGGTGGACGATTGGCAGGCGGCTGGCGTAGAGGTGCGGCAGGTCATCTCGCGCCCCGATGGGCACGACTGGTACGGCCCGACCGGCTATGTCCAAACGCTTCTGGACCACGTCCTGCCGGACCTCGCATCCCCCATCGCCCTCGTCTGCGGCTCACGCGAGATGATCCGCGAAACCAGCCAGCGCCTCCAACAGATGGGATTTGCGCCGCAGGACGTTTTGACTAACTACTGATTTCTTGTTCATCCGATAAATTTTCCGCATCCGGAAATTGCTATTGACACGTGCCGGAGAAGGGCGTAGGCTGCGTGCCCCGACTGAGAAATCTTTACCGCACGAGCTTTAAGCTTTCTCACGAACCGTTGTTCATCAAATACCTCTCTGATCCAAGGCCGGCGGCCTCTTTCGCTAATCAGGTAGGCATTGCGCGGAGGCGAACTGATATATCTGGCCGCTAGAGTCATCCGTTAGGTCGAGCCTTTGTGGGAGAGGTTGTTCTTCATTATTCATCCTCCCAACTCAATCTTTCTGACAACTTCGCTGCCGTAACTCAAAGCTGGCTCTGCCAGGCTCTTCAAACCATCGCGTCGCTTCGTTAAGAGACTTTGTTCCGAGACTCCTCATAAACGACCTGGCAGGCGCTGGCCCGGAGCCGTAGCGACCATCAATCGCTCGCCAGGCAATTCTCACAGCAAGCTTCGATAACACAAGGGTCGAACCATAAGGAACAGACGCTCATCGTTCAAGGATGCTGCAAGGCGGAAGCATCAAGAGCGCGCGGGCTGCAAGCGCCGAAGGAGATTGTGCTATGGACATCAATACGCTGGACCGTGCTCTACCCCTCGTCAACGGTAATCTGACGCTCACATCAGGCTCACTGCCGGGGACGCCGATGGGAGAATTGCTCAACGGCTACAACGGCGGGCTGCCGCTGCTCATCAGCGACGTGAAGAAGAAGACCGACCGCAACGCGATCACCGTGCGGGGCACGGCCTCCTTTATGAACGTGCCTTCGTCGCAGGTGGACGCCGTTTTCAAACTGGACGCGGCGGGCAATCCGACGGCCTTGATACGCTTTGCGCTCAGCGACGGCTCGCCCCGCTCGGCCCCCTGGAAGTTTAGCAACAGCTTCCCCAAGCTCCCTCCTTTCGCGAACTTCGGCGGGTCGCTGACTAGCCCCAGTTTGAACCTTCTGGATGAAATGGCTCTCTCCAAAGCAGCCTTCGTGCTTTCTACCGTCAAGGACGTGGATACTGAAACGGGCGTCCCCCTCTCTGCCGGTCTCAACTTTGTGGGGCAGTTGAGGCCGACCGGCCTGATGGGATTGTTCGACGCGATCATCGTCGGGAATAAGCCTTTGACCATCTTCGGCACCATCACCATGCCCGTACAGAACCAGTTGACCTTACCGCTTCCGGACATGACATATCCCTGGCAGATTCAGCCCCTCGTCCCGGGGATACAGCTTCAGATGGCCCTCGGGGCCGAACTCTCCATCTCGGGGATGAAGCTACGCGATACGGCCCTGCGTATCTATAGCCCCTTGACGAAGGAGTGGCAGACAGCGCATCCGAGCTACGAGTCCACCACAGCCTTGAGCGGTCGGATGGACATCCCGAGCGCGGGCATTACTGTAGACGTGACGGCACAGATTATTCGGAATAATCCGAGAGTGCTGCTGGCGGGCAAGTTTCAGGGAGTGAGCCTGGATAATCTGTCCCGGCTCGCGGACCTGGCAAACGGAAGAGAGCTGTTCGATACGCTACCCGAAGAGATTAAAAAGCTCGGAGAGAAGCTCGGCGGGTTGAGCTTGCAGGGAGCCGCCGTCAGCCTGAGCGGCGGCCTCTCGGCCAGCTCAGTTGACTACACGTACTTCGTCATCGGGATGCCGAATGTGAAATGGAACATCTTTCCGGGGATGCTCACGTTGGAGAACGTTTACGCCGATTTCATCGTCACGACCCCATTCACGAGCCAGACGCGCTCGGTCTCCGTAGTGCTCGGCGGCAGGCTGGACGTGGCCGGCGCGCCCTTTCAGGTCTCAACCAGGATGCCGGGCTTCGCCGTGCGCGCCAGCCTGGAGGATGACACGACCCTCGCACTAAATGGCCTCTTCAAGAAGCACCTGCCGGAGCTTCCAGCGCCGCCGGACCTGACTATCGAAGAGATGCAACTGGACGTAGTGCCAGGGTCCGAGTATTCGTTCAACGCACGCATGGCGGACGAGCCACCCTGGAAGTTGGACCTCGGTCCGTTTCCCTTGACCATCAGCAACGTCGAGATGAGCCTCTCGAAGCAGGTCTCCGGCTCTACGCAGGGCACTTTCACCGGGACGCTCGAATTTGCTCAGGGTCTCATGCTCGACATGCGCTACGACATCCCGGGCGACTTTATGATTCGCGCGGCGTTCCCGGAGGTCAAGCTATCGCAACTCATCGCGCGCCTCAATGAGATTGGCATCGAGTTGCCTGCGGGCTTCGATTTTACGCTCAAGCAATCCTTCGTCCTCATCACGCGACAGGGCAACGACCTCATCTTCAGCGCGGCGACGATGGTTGAGGGGCTAGGGCTGCTGGCCTTTACGGC
The DNA here is from genome assembly GCA_036399835.1 of Pyrinomonadaceae bacterium. GTDB lineage: Bacteria > Acidobacteriota > Blastocatellia > Pyrinomonadales > Pyrinomonadaceae > DASYML01. The sequence continues at coordinate 4,938 of DASWMI010000082.1, forward strand.
GCAGCGGCAGGGGCGTTGGGGGTTCGCCGTCGGCATTGACCTGAACGTCGCAGGACTCTCGGCGATTCCGGGGCTGGAAGTGCTCTCGGCTTTTGAATCTTTCCTCGGTCTGGACAAATTCATGCTGGTGCTCTCTTCGCTGGAACAGACCGGATTCCAGTTCCCCGAGATGGCTAACTTCAACGCGCCCGCCATCGGCAGCCGTAACTTACGTCTGCCTGCGCAGGCCAGCGGGCTCGTGCGCGGGTTAAATGTTTATGCCTCGCTCAAGACCTCTAAGAGCGACGGGTTTAAGGCGCTGGCGAAATACCTCGGGCTCAAGCTGGACGGCGACTTAGGGATGACGCTCGCGGTCAGCCTCCCGGACCCGGCCACCAATTCCAAGCTCTTTCTCTCCGTCAACATGGAAATCCAGAAGGGCACGACTCTCGTCGCCAAGCTCGGCGCGTGGATGAGGAACCGTCAGGTCTCCGTCTTTCTGGAAGGTAATGTCAAGACCAGCATACAGGGCCAGCCCGTCCAGTTCGATGTCATGGCCCTCGTCGTGCCCAACGGCGTCTTTATCTCCGGGACCATGCTGGGCACGATTAGCTTCGACCCTGTGAAGTTAAGCAACCTCGCGCTGGTCATCGGCATTGACCTAGAAGGCATCCCTAGTCTAGGCATCGCGGCCACGCTCGACGTCAATAACTTTGAAAGCTCTCTGGCGGTCTTTTTCGATTCCGCCGAACCGAGCAAGAGCATGGCCGCGGGAGCTTTGAGCGACCTCACCCTGCTCGATGTCGCCAACTTTATCGCCGCTCAGCCCAGCATGCCAAACGCGCTGCACGATGTACTCAAAGAGGTCGGGCTGAAGGGCCTGCACTCCTTCGACCTGCCATCCTCCGCGGCGACCGCCCTTGACAGCCGCGACCTGGGCGCAATCTCCACAGCCTTCCAGCAGCACGGCAGCGTCTCCATCCCCGCCGCCAGCGAGAGCATCCTGCTCGTCATCAACGAGCGCGGCTCGTCCTGGCATCTGACCGACATGAAGAGCATGATGCACTACAGCCTCACGAGCCGGGACGGGAAGATTGACGTGGACTTACAGCCGCAGTTCTACTGCGCCCCGCAGGAGACATTCATCGGCACAATCTCTCACCCGCAGGGCATATACGTCTTTGGCGAGATTGACTATCTCCTTTTAAAGACGAAGATCAAGGTCGAGGTCGAGCCAAACAGGGGCATCGCGGCGGACCTGAACCTGGAACCGATAGTCCTCTTCAGCCGCGACTTCTTCGCCCTGACAGAAGCTAACGGCGCGGGCGGCCCGCGACTCTCGCTCTCAACCTACAGCCAGCCGAACCAGACCGAAGCGCTCCTGCGCGACCCGCACTTCATGGTGTCCGGCCAACTAATGCTGCTCGGCCTGCGCGTCGCCAGCATCTTCCTCATCGTCGGCAAGGGCGGCATGGAGTTCACTATCAGCGAAAAGCCGAACCCGCTTTTGTCTTTCGACCTCAAAGGCAAGATTAAGAGTTTCAGCGAGATGATAGTCTCGGGAGAAGTTCACGCCGGAATAGACACCAAGCTGGACTTTGGCCTCCTGGGGAGCGTCCACATTGATGTGAGCGTCGCGGGCAATCTGTCTATCAAATGGGACGGCAGCTCTGCCTCCATGACGCTCGGCGCACAGTTCAACTTCTTCGGCAAGGGCTTCACCATCCCGCAGTTCTCGCTCGCCATCTCGTCGGGCACTCTGATGAATATCCCCGGCCTCCTGCTCGAAGAGGTCAGGAAGGCTGTCCGCGCATTCTTAGACGTGGCGAGCCAGTGGCTCGACTGGGTCAAGAATGGAATCATGCTCGGCATAGATGGGGCCAAGCAGATAGCAGGCGTCCTGGCTGATGTCTACAAACAAACGGCGGTCGAGGTCGCCGACGCGCTCAAGGGCATAGGCCACAAAGCAGAGGAGATCGCGGGCGCGCTCAAGGACGTGTTCAAACTGGACGGAGCAGCGGTCGGCGTTATCCTGACCGGGATAGGAAGTTCCGCCGGAGAGGTCGCCTCGGCGCTCAAATCGTCCTACGGGTGGACCGCGGATCAGGTCACGGGCTACATGAAGGACACGCTTAAGCTTGGCGACGAAGCAACGCGGGCTGCTCTCGGTGGCGCAGGTTTCGCCGCAGACGAAGTCGCGGGCGCGATGACGAGCGCCTTCGGTTCTGTAGCAGACGGAGCGGAAGACGCGGCGAACAAGGCAAAAGACGGATTAGAAGACGTGGGAAACGCGATAGGAGATTTATTTAGTTAGTGAGCAAGTGACGATTCATTCAATGCCTCGTCGCTGGAAACAGCGGCCTCGCACTCGCCGTTGCCCCCCTGGTCCTGTACGCGGGGCGAGCCTGGACGCATTTTCCTGCTCACGAATGATAGAGCCTTGTCGGCGCGGCGTGCGGCGGCGGCGACTATCTTCATCGGTCACACATCAAGGGAGCTTAAAACGGAACAACCCACGCTCCGAGCTGTGGCTCACCAGCCGAAGATTCGTAGGAGATGATGAAATGAGATTAATATTTTGGAACGTAAGGCATCTGGGCGGCGCGACTGAAGCGGCCCGGAGGAAATTTATCGAGGAACGTGTCGTGGGACTCAACCCCCAATACGCATTCTTTTGTGAGCTGACGACGGTGTGCATTTTCCCCTCTGCCCAGAATCTAACGTATCGCAAGAAGACTCCGTATCAACTCTGCTATGGCTGTCTCAAAAACGGCGTTGACGTTCCCCTGACGCTGATCACTCCCACCGTCACAGACGAATACAAGGAAGCGACGGGATACAAGGGCGGCGACGACTTCACAAAGCTGGTAGATCGCGCCCCCGGCCATATCAAGTTAACCCCTCCAGAGGTGGCCGCGCCGAGCCTGGACATCTACGTCATACACGCGCCCGCCAGCAGCGAAAGCGCAGAAAAGGCGATGACCTTCCTGGCCTGTTACCTGAACAAAATTCACGACAAAGCCCCCGCCCCCTCCCCCTGGCTCATCCTCGGTGATTTCAACGTAGTCCCGGAAAAGCTCGAAGACGCGCCAGTCGGCATCGAGATGTCAGACCTGATTCATGCACCCAATAAAGGAACACATATGGGTCGACTAACAGACAAGACATTAGATTACGTGCTCTCCAACTTCCCGGCGAAGGTCACGCAACTCCGCACCTCCGCGCGGCTTCACGGCTCGGACCATTACCCCATCGTAGTGGAATTCTGACAACCACCCGCGAACCCCCGAACTGACGCCGGTTTTCATGCATCAACCAGAGAGTTACGGAAAGCCAGTCTTCCCCTCCATTCTCCTTGCAGCGGGCGCAGGCTACTAAAAGCGTGAATCAGAAACCACGCACAAAGCTCCTTTAATTTCTCACCCGTGCCGACAACAGAACTCAATTTTGATGATCCACGAACTTGAGTGAAATTTTTCTGCCAACATGTTCGGCTGGCGGACGGTTTGCCCTTGCTGAATGAATACTCATTCAGTAAGATAAGCGTTCCTGCAATTATCTTGGTTTGAGGAGAGACGCTGGAGGTTTATGCTGCGGATTGAAAAGGCTGCTGTTTTGGGCGCTGGGACGATGGGTGCGCAGATTGCCGCGCATCTCGCTAACGCGCAGATTCCGGTCCTGCTGCTGGACATTGCGCCGCGCGAGTTGACGCCGGAGGAGCAGGCCAGAGGGTTGACGCTCGAATCGAAAGAGGTGCGCAACCGCATCGCGCGCGCCGGGCTGGAAGCTGCGAAGAAGGCCAGGCCCGCCGCATTCTTTACTCCGTCTTCCGTCTCGCTGGTCCAGGTTGGCAACTTTGATGATGACCTGGCGAAGCTCAGGGACTGCGATCTGATTATCGAGGCGGTGGTCGAGAACCTTGAGATTAAACGTAATCTCTACGAGCGCGTGGAAGATTTTCGGCGGCCCGGCTCGGTGGTCGCTTCCAACACGAGCGGGATTCCGATAAGGCAACTGGCCGAAGGACGCTCGGAAGATTTTCGAGCTCACTTTCTGGGCATACACTTCTTTAATCCGCCGCGCTACCTGCACCTCGTCGAGTTGATTCGCACGGAATGGACCAGGCCCGAAGTCTCCTGCTTTATCTACGGCTTTCTGGACCAGCGTCTGGGCAAGGGCGTGGTCGCGGCGAAGGATAGGCCCAACTTTATAGCCAATCGCATCGGCACGTTTGGGGCTATGGTGACGATCAAGACGATGCTCGAAGAGGGCTATACGATTGAGGAGGTGGACAAGATAACGGGGCAGGCCGTGGGGCGGCCAAAGTCCGCGACCTTCCGCACGTTCGATCTGGTCGGGTTGGATGTCTTCGGCCACGTCGTCAAGAATCTCTACGAGGCTCTGCCGGACGATGACGAGCGCGAGGTGTTTGTCGCTCCCGAATTCCTGACGCGCATGATCGGGCAGGGCTGGCTCGGCAATAAGACCAGGGGCGGCTTTTACAAAAAGCAGAAGGGTGAGGGCGAGAAGCAGGACATCTGGACTGTGGAAGTTGCCTCGCTCGAATATCGTCCGGCGCAGAAGGTCAAGCTGCCCGCGCTCGATATGGCGAAGAACATAGAGGAGACGCCTGAGCGTATCAAGACGCTGGTCTGGTCCAGAGAGCGCGTCGGCGCGTTTCTCTGGAAGACCATGTCGCGGACCTTTCGTTATGCGGCGAACCGCATCCCTGAGATTGCCGATACGGTGGTCGAGGTTGACCGCGCGATGCGTTGGGGCTTTGGCTGGGAGCTGGGCGTCTTCGAGACCTGGGATGCCATCGGTGTGGAAAAGTCTGTCGCGCGGATGAAGGATGAAGGGCAGGCTATTCCGGCCAACGTCGCGCAGATGCTGGAGGCGGGCGCGAACTCTTTTTATAAGACCGAGAACGGGCAAAAGTTCTATTTCGATTTCGCTTCGGCGCAGTATGTCGAGATGAGCGAGCCTGTCGGCACGATTCTCCTGAAGTCTCAAAAGGAGCGCGCGGGGGTGATTAAAAAGAACGCGGGCGCTTCGCTGATTGATCTGGGAGACGGCGTGGCCTGTCTTGAGTTTCACTCGAAGATGAATGCCATCGGCGGCGACACGCTTCAGATGCTCAAGTTTGCTCTCGGCGAAGTCGAAAAGAATTTTCTGGGGCTGGTGGTCGGCAATCAGGGCACGAACTTTAGCGTTGGCGCGAACCTGATGCTGCTCTTGCTCGAAGCGCAGGAGGAGAACTGGGAAGAGATTGATATGATCGTGCGCGCTTTTCAGAATGCCACGATGAGCCTGCGTTATTCTGCCAAGCCTGTCGTCGTCGCCCCATTCCAACTGACTTTCGGCGGCGGCTGCGAGATGGTCCTGCATGGAGACCGCGTGCGCGCGGCGGCTGAAACTTATATAGGTCTGGTGGAAGTCGGCGTCGGGCTGATTCCCGCGGGGGGCGGGACCAAAGAGATGCTCCTGCGCGCGTTAGATTCGATCCCGCAGGGGATGGAGGACGCAGATCCTTTCCCCTTCGTCAAGCGCGTCTTTGAAACGATAGCGCTCGCGAAGGTCGCCACTTCCGCAGAAGAGGCGCGCACCCTCGGCTTCCTGCGCGAAGAGGATACGGTTTCGATGAACCATGACCGTTTAATCGCGGATGCCAAGCAGGAAGTGCTGGCGCTGGCCTCTACGGGCTATGTAGAACCGCAGCCGCGCACGGACATCCCGGCGCTCGGTCTTCCGGCTCTAGCGACCTTGAAGCTCGGCATACATCAGATGAAGCGCGGCGGCTTTATCTCGGATTACGATGCGCTGATAGGCGAAAAACTAGCACGCATACTGACGGGCGGCGATCTCAATCACCCGACGCGCGTCAGCGAACAACACCTCCTGGACCTTGAACGAGAAGCGTTCCTCTCGCTCTGCGGCGAGCGTAAGACGCAGGAACGCATCGCACACATGCTCAAGAGCGGCAAGCCGCTGAGAAATTAGTCTCAGAGTCTGAGAGTCCGAGAGTCCGGAGTCAAAGGCTAAAATCTTCCGGCCTTTGACTCCTAGACTCCAGACTCCAGACTCTCGGACTTGTTAAGAAAGAGATGAAGATGAGAGATGCAGTTATTGTTTCAGCCGTGCGGACGGCTGTGGGGAAAGCGCCTAAGGGCACTTTGAGGGATACGCGGCCTGACGAGATGGGCGCGGCTGTTATCAAAGAGGCCATCGCGCGTGCCGAAGGCCTAGAGATGGCTGAGATTGAGGATGTCATTATGGGCTGCGCGATGCCTGAGGCCGAACAGGGGATGAACGTCGCGCGTGCGGCGGCCATTCGCGCAGGGCTTCCCGTGGGGACCAGCGCGATGACGATCAATCGCTTCTGTTCTTCCGGGCTGCAATCAATCGCGCTCGCGGCTGACCGCATCAGGACGGGCGGCGCGGAGGTGGTCGTCGCGGGCGGGCTGGAAACGATGTCCATGATTCCGATGGGCGGCCACACCATTCGTCCCAACCCCTTTCTGGTCGAACACTACCCCGACTTTTATCTCAACATGGGGCTGGCGACCGAGAACGTCGCGCGCAAATACGAGATTTCGCGTGAAGAGCAGGACCAGTTCGCACTGCGCTCGCACCAGAAGGCCGCCGCCGCGCTCGCCGCAGAGAAGTTTAAGGACGAGACCGTGCCGCTCAACGTGACGTTTGAAGAGCTGGACGAGAAGGGCCGCAAGCAGAAACGCGAGGTCGTCTTTAAAGAGGATGAAGGCGTGCGGCGCGATAGCTCTCTCGAAGCCCTGGCGAAACTAAAGCCGGCCTTTCATCTCAAGGGCACGATTACCGCCGGAAATGCTTCGCAGATGTCAGACGGCGCAGCCGCGAGCATAGTCATGTCAGATGAACGCGCGCACGCGCTGGGCCTCAAGCCGCTGGCTCGCTTCGTCGCCTATGCGACAGCCGGATGCCCGCCCGAAGAGATGGGCATCGGTCCGGTCTTCGCCATTCCGAAAGTTCTCAAGATAGCCGGACTCGCGCTGGACCAGATTGATCTCATCGAACTCAACGAAGCCTTCGCCGCGCAAAGCCTGGCCGTTATCAAAGAGCTTGGCCTGGACCTTGAAAAGGTCAACGTCAACGGCGGCGCCATCGCGCTCGGCCATCCTCTGGGCTGCACGGGAGCGAAGCTGACCGCCAGTATCCTGCGCGAGCTTGAGCGGCGAGGCGGGCGCTACGGGATGGTCACGATGTGCGTCGGCGGCGGGATGGGCGCAGCCGGAATTTTTGAAAGGTTATAAGCAGTTTTGCTACTGAAAGGAGCAAATATGTCAGCCGTAGTCGAAGAGAAACAGATTATCAAGGGCGGCGCTTTTTTAATCGAGGAGCGGACGCCCGCAGAGATTTTTACGCCGGAAGATTTTACAGAAGAGCATCGCATGATTGCCGAGACGACGCGCCAGTTTATGGATAACGAAGTGCGTCCCGCCACAGCAGAGCTTGAGAAGAAGGACTGGAAGCTCTTGCGCGAGCTGGTCCAGAAGGGCGCGGAGCTTGGCCTGGCCGGCGCGAACGTCCCCGAAGAGTACGGCGGTCTTGGACTGGACCAGACGAGCGGCGCGATTATCGGCGAATATCTCGGACGCTCCGCCTCCTTCGCCACGACAATGGGCGCGCAGAGCGGCATCGGCCTCCTGCCCATACTCTATTTCGGCACGGAAGCCGCCAAGCAGAAGTACCTGCCGAAGATTGCGAGCGGCGAGATGATCTCGGCTTATGCTTTGACCGAATCCGGCTCAGGCTCCGACGCGATGGCGGCCAAGGCGACCGCGCGCCTCAGCGAAGACGGCACGCACTACATCCTCAACGGCGAGAAGATGTGGATTACCAACGGCGGCTTCGCGGATGTCTTCGTCGTCTTCGCCAAGCTCGACGGAGACAAGTTCAGCGGCTTTATCGTCGAAAGGCAGGAGGGGCTGACCAGCGGCGCTGAAGAGCACAAGATGGGCATCAATGGTTCGAGCACAACGGCGCTGGTCCTTTCAGATGTCAAGACGCCCGTCGAAAATCTCCTCGGCGAGATTGGCAAGGGCGCGAAGATAGCCTTCAACATTCTCAACATCGGACGCTTTAAGCTCGGCGCGATGTGCAACGGCGGGATGAAGCTGATGCTCCATGAAGCCGTGCGCTATGCCAACGAGCGTCATCAATTCGGTAAGCCCATCTCTTCGTTCGGCGCGATCAAGGCCAAGCTCGCCGAGATGGCGATCAAGACCTGGGTCGGGGAATCAATGGTCTATCGCACGCTCGGCATGATCGAGACGGCCATCGGTGATACCAAAGACCCGGACGCCAAGCTGCGCGCGATTGAAGAGTATGCGGCGGAATGCTCTATCGTGAAGGTCGCGCTTTCGGAATACTGCGACTTTGTGGCCGACGAGATGGTCCAGATTTACGGCGGCTACGGTTATTCCAAAGATTATCCAGCCGAGCAAGCCTACCGCGACTCGCGCATCAATCGTATCTTCGAGGGCACGAATGAGATCAACCGGATGCTCATACCGGGTCGCTTGATGAAGGCCGCCATCTCAGGCAAACTCGCGCTCCTGCCCGCGGCGCAGAAGTTGATGGATGAAGTGCTGACGCCTTCGATGCCGACGTTTGATGAGGAAGAGGACGCGCTGGCCGCAGAGCAAAAGCTGGCCCAAAACAGTAAGAAGGTCGCGCTCATGACGCTCGGCACGGCGGCGCAGAAATATATGATGGCGCTCTCGGACCAGCAGGAAATCCTGCTCGGCATCGCGGACATCATCATGGACGCATACGCTATGGAATCCGCCATCCTCCGCGCGCAAAAGCTGGTCCAGACGCAGGGCGAAGAACCCGCCGCCCGTTACATAGACATGACGCGCGTCTTCTGCAACGACGCGGTTGAGAGGATAGAGTCAACGGCGAAGAATACGCTCGCCGCCATGAGCGAAGGCGACGAATTGCGCACGCTGCTCGCCGCGCTGCGCCGCTTTACCAAGCTCACGCCGATGAACACGGTCGCCGCCCGCCAGCGCGTCGCCGACGTGATGATTCGCGCCAACAAGTACACTTACTAAAAAAGTCCGAGAGTCTGGAGTCTGAGAGTCCGGGAGTCAAAAGAAAAAAGCTTTTGGCCTTTGACTCCCAGACTCCAGACTCTAGACTCTCAGACTCTTATGCGTATCATTCCCATCTCTGTGCCGACGCCTTTTTATGTCGGGCCGGTTAATGTCTATCTCGTCGCGGAAGAACCCCTGACGCTGATTGATACCGGGCCGAAGACGAAGGAGGCCGCAGAGGCTTTGCGCGAAGGCTTGAGGCGTGCGCGCATACGCCTGTCGGACATTCGCCGCATCGTGCTGACGCACGCGCATGAGGACCACTGCGGGCTGGCGCGCACGCTGAGAGACGAAGCGAAGAATGCCGAAGTACTGGTCCACGGCTGGGAGACCGGGCATCGCGCGGGAAGGCTCGAATACGAGGAGCATAGAAGGCTGCTGGTGCGCGCGGGTGTTCCAGATGACGAGATAGAGTCTATGCGCCGGATGTACGAGGGCGTGCGCCAGTATGCTGATGCGCTGGCGGACGACGAGCATCAGGAGATACGCGACGAGGAGGAGTTGCAGTTTGCGAGCGGCTCGCTGCGCGTCTTGCATACGCCAGGGCACACGCCCGGCTCATGCTCTTTCCTGCGCGAGGCGGACCGCACCGTCATCGCTGGCGATTGCGTCTTAAAGCGCATCACGCCGAACCCTATTCTCTCGCCGGACCCGGTTGACCCGTCCAGACGCTTCCACTCGCTCGCGGAATATATGGTCAGCCTGGCGCGGCTGCGCACCTTCGCGCCGACGCTCGTTTACGGCGGCCACGGCGAGCCTGTGACGGATTACGAAGAGCTTTTCCAACGCTACCTGCGCGCCATCAGCGAGCGGCAAACGGATGTCCTGCGCCTCGTGTCCAGGACGGGCGCGACCGCCTGGGACATCTCGCGCGAGCTATTTCCGGGAGCCGGAGACGTGCATCGCTTCTTAGCCGTCTCGGAAGCTGTAGCGCACCTGGACCTGGCCCACTCCGAAGACAAACTGGCGCTGGAATTGAGCGGCGAGCGCGAGATTTACCGCAAGAAATGATGAGAGATAAGCGATTCGTCAACGCGTGAACTCGTCAAGCGTCAAGCGAGAACGGCAGTTCTGGTCCATTGACGCTTGACGATTGATGCGTTCACCTCTTTGCTCATTGCTCATCGGCTGACCATTCATCACTTATCGCCTATCGCTGCTTCTTCTTCAATCTTCAGTCAGAATCGCGCGCAGGCCGAGGATAGCCATCGTGCAGAGCAGCGTGAGGGCCAGGAGGACGAGCGGGAGGGCGTGTGTCGCATTGAGCGTGGGCGAAGTCTGGACCATCGCCGAGTCTGATGCTGCGAGCCAGTGTTGAAGCTGCGGTATTTTCCAGATGGCCCAGACGGCTGCGCAGAGGGCGACCGCGATATAGGCCGTCACCTGCGCCAGGAGAAGCGGCCTCATGGCGCGTTCTTCGGCAGCCTGTTGCTCAAGAAGCTGCGCTTTCCACCAGACGTAGGCGGCGTTAGGCAGCGGGTGTTCCGCTGCGGGGACTTCGGCCAGCGCACGCATCCAGCGGGAAGCCTGCAAGACTTCCTGGCAGGCCGTACATGAAGCCATGTGCGCGAGCAGCTCATCATTCCAGTCGCCTTTGACTGCAGCCCTCGCCACCATCTTCTCCTTTGCGCATTCGATAGCTTTCATACGTCGCTCTTGATTGATAGCCCTCTCCTGTTAATCAGCTCGGCCAGTCTCTGACGCGCGCCAGAGGACTGGGCCGAAGCCCCGTCGGCATCGTGAGGAAACGTTTCCCTTCCTCGATCCTGACAAACTCTGCAAACTCCGTGGCCTTCTCGAATTTATCAAGCAGCTTTGTCCGCAGCTCCGTCTCGGCCTTGAGGCTCTGCGCGCGCCTGCGCGTGTCCAGCCAGACAATCCAGCCGACCAGGAGGATGATTCCGGCCAGCCCGCTTAAAGAGATGAGAGTGATAAAAAACGGGTCCATAAAGATTGCTCCTTGAGATAAATTGAGACTCTTTTTTTTGAGGTCCGCGCGTCTCGCGCACTGACTTCAATGAGCAGCCCCGGCGATAAACTCAATCGCATAAGCCTGGCTGCGACTCTATAACGGTTTGACCTGCGCTCAGGTTAACAAAAAAGCTCCGCGAAAATTTATAAATCCGGAAACGGCCCGGCCAAAGCCTCGCAGAAGAGAGGCCGGAAGGCTCGACGAGAGTCGTGCGCGCTTTTTATCTCTTAAAGATTTCGGAACCGACGGCTTGCCTCGCGCGTGAAAGAACCAAAATTTCCCTACGCGGAGGAGTCTTTGTGTCATGACCCTGAGAAAACTGATACTACTTCTTGCTTTCCTGCCGGTCTTTGCCAGCCGGCCTCTCTTAGCTCAACAACCCACGCCAGCCACGCCGCCCACACCGCCCGCTGCGCGAGTCCCGCGGACGCCGCCAACGCCGCGTGCGCCCAATACTTTTTCGATTCAGATACAGGGCGGCAATTTCCTGGGGATCGTCCCGGAAGATGTCACGCGCGAGAATATGAGCCGTTACGGGATGGGCGAGCCGCGCGGCGTGGCCGTCAAGCGCGTCGTCGAATCGAGTCCGGCTGAGCGCGCGGGGCTGAAAGCGGGCGATGTCATCGTGCGTTTCGATAGCGAGCCTGTCACGAGCCTGCGTAAGCTCAATCGCTTGATTGCAGAGGCAGCGCCGGAACAGTCCGTCAGGCTGGCGATTAGTCGCAACGGCCAGGAGCAGGAGTTGGTTGCCAAGCTAGACAGTAAAAGAGAGTTCTCGCGCGCCTTTGGAGGTCTGATGCCGCCGGGCGCTATGCCTGGAATAGAGAACATGCCGCGCGTCGAAGACTTTCCGCCGTCGGGCGGTGAACCTTTCACCCTCATCATGGGAGGCCAGAGACGCATAGGCATCACGACGCAGCCGCTGACCAAACAACTGGGCGCTTACTTCGGTGTCGCGGACGGGCGAGGCGCGTTGGTGACAAACGTTCGTGAGGACAGCCCGGCGGCCAAGGCCGGACTGAGGGCCGGAGACGTGATTACGGAGATTGACGGGCAAGCTATTCAGAGCGCAAACGAGATTACGCGCGCCATCAATCGTCAGCAAGAGGGCGACGTGTCCTTGACCGTCATTCGTGATAAATCGCGCCGCACGATTAAGGTCACGCCCGAGCGCGCGCAGCCTGTTGGTCCAGCCGCTCCGGGAGCACTCATCGCGCCGCAGGTCGGCGACATAATGATTCCGCGTGTGGAGTTTCCGGAGCTGCGCGAGATGGATTTCGTCGTGCCTGAGATAACCTTTCCGGCCATGCGAAACTTTAATTTCAAGATGCCGCGTATAGAGGCTCTGCCCCGCATAGAGACTCTACCGCGCTTGAATGTGAGGCCTCTGCCGGAGTTTCCCATCTAATCAAAAGGGCTTTGCTCGAAAGGAAAAGGGTAAGGGGATGAAAATTAATTTCCCTTACCCTTTTTTATGGCTGGACCAGTCTCTTTTTTCCCTCGACCGCCTCTTGATAAGCGCCGCCCGCGACATTGCCTAGCCGTATCGCGGCGTCAAACTCTCTGGCGGCCTCTTCACTGCGTTCAAGGAAGGCCAGGATGCGGCCCATCGCTTCGTGCGAGCGCGAGAGCAGCGCCTGGTCCGTATCGGGCGAGGCAGCCATGATGGCGTCACGATAGCTGGCGAGCGCGCGATTGAGCCTCTCGGCCTGCACGTCTTCATCTATGGCCTCGCGTGCGGAGAGGCTGGCGGTCCGGCCAAGCGCGAAGAAGATGCGAGGCTCGCGCGGGAACTCCCGCATCAACTCGCGCAGCCGAGCCTCCGCCGCCTCGTAGTTTCTCAGCCGTACCAGCTCATCAACTTCGACCAGATTCCTGACCAGCTCCCTGTTGCGCGGCGAAACGCTCCCAGGCTCTTCTGTAGCCGACGCGGCGCTCTCCGCGAGGCGTGCCTTGCGCGCTTCAGCCGCGCGTGTGCGCGCCGCAGCATACTCCGCCGGACGGCGGCTCTCGCGCGCGGGGTCAAAGGTGGCGATCATGTCTGCGAAGAAGTTGGAGATGTCGAAGCCGGAGGTCTCTATCCCGCGCAACTGGTCAGCGAAATAGAAGGCGAGCACAGCGCCGCGCTCGTAGGCTTCGGCAAGCTGGTCCAGCGTTTCATCCTCTATCCTGGCTCGCCGCTCCTGCGCTTCCTTCGAGATGGCGGCGCGTGCGCCCGCGTCAGTGGTCCGGTCCAGACGGCTGCGCATCTCGCGCGAGAGGGCTTCGAGCCGCGCCGCTTCGTCAAGGCGTACATCCGCCGCCGCCACGAGCGAGCGCGAGACCGTGAGAAAGACATCGGGCGAGAGGGTGTTTCCTGTTTTCGCGGAGACTTCACCCAGAAGCTGCTTGAGATGTTCGCGGCGCGCGGCAATGTCTCGGTTGTAACGCACGATGAGCGGGTCAACGAGATATTGCAAATAGGCGCGGCGCACTTCGGATGAAGCCAGGTCTGTGCCGGGCGGAAGGATTGTGTAGTAGTCGTCTGCGATAATGCGGAAGTTAATCGCGCCGGGGACGCCGAGCAGGTCCGGCACGATAAAGAAGCGTCGCTCGCGCTCGCGCGTCGTGTACATCACCTGCGCCTCTTTCTTCGAGGATGAGGCGGGCGCTTTGACGGGGACGCGCTCGATCAAGGTCGTCTGCGGGCGCGTGTGCAGGTAAGAGAGCACCTGTCGAATCATCTCCGAAGCGGGACGGCGCAGGCGGTCGCTCTCATCCCTGTGCGCGCGAAGGTACGCGGGCAGTCGCTCTTCCATCCCTGAGCGGCGATAAAAGTCGCGGACGAGCGGCGCAAAGTCCAGGACTTCAAGGACGCCAGAGGGCAGGTCTTCGGAGCGCGGCGGAGGCTCGAAGCCGGGAGCGGGACCGAGTATGTAGGCGAGCGAAACGTAGCGCGCGGCCTGGTCTGCGGGCGTGGCGGGGGCGGGCAATTTGTTGCGCTCGTAGAAAGCGCGCAGACGCTGTCGCAAATCGGCGTCCAAACCCTCTTGGTCCTTTCTGACCATCGCGCGAAAGACCGAAGGAGACTTGCCCGCGGGCGTCGGGTCGAATCCGGCTGCGTCGAGCGCGGCCATCATCACCAGCAGACGCGGCTCAGGCTCTATGCGCACGCCGTATTCCGTGAAATCAAAGATGCCTGATTGATTCTGTCTCGGCCCTTGCTGCGCAGCGGGTGGACCAGCAGGTGTCTGCGCGGGAGCGCGCGGCGTGGGAGAAGCCTTGGGAGACGGCGAGGCCGCAGGCTTCGGCTGCGACAGAGAAGTAGTGCCGCCGAAAATGAGCGCGGCAGCGAGAATGAAAAGCTTTTGTTTCATAACAATCTTGAATTTTCCAGATTAACTTTTGAGCGCGAGACGCTTTGCGAGCCAGGCTCTTTTTCCGGCAAGCTATTTAAGGATGCTTCAGCAAACGCGGCGGATGCCAAAAACCATCAATCAGGAACGCGAGGAAAGATAAAAGCTTTTCAGCTCGAAGATAAAAGCTTACGTTTTATAGCTCATCCTTCATCGCTCATCTTTCATCCTTCATCCTTCAAGCGTTTCCCGCCTCTTCCTCTTTTTCAACAGGCTTAATGTTAGCGGATATGCCGCGAGCGAACAAACGACAGAGAGCGTCAGCCCGCCGATGGAGAAGGGCAGCAGCACGCCCCAGAAGTTTTTGAACAGCTCTCGCCAGTAGTTGCCCGTCAACAGGTGCGGCTCTTTCAAGAGCGCGAGGCTCTCTGCGGGAAGCCTCAGCGGGCGGCCCAGGATGAATGCGCCGATGGCGTAAGAGACAAGGATAATCGGGACGAGCGTCAGCAAAGGATTATTGACGAAAGTTCCGGTGTAGATGGCAATCTTGTTAAAGCGGAAGAAAAAGGCGAGCGCCGTCGCGATGATTGTGTGAAGGCCCAGAAAGGGCGAGAAGGCTATAAAGACCCCTATCGAAAAAGCTAGGGCCGTCCGCTCCGGCGGGTCGTCAATGGCGAGCAGACGGCGAAAGGCAGATCGAAACATAAGCGGGCAGTGACAGCCGGAATCGTCAATCGTCTATAGAGATAAAGCTGTTCTGGTCCATTGACGATTGACGATTCGAGCGTTTAAGAACCTGTCACTGCGGTTTGTCGCCGCTGCTGGCCGCGTCCGCTTCGCTCGAAAAGCTGCTGAGGGCTTCCGCTTCGTTGT
Organism: Pyrinomonadaceae bacterium; assembly: GCA_036399835.1. Taxonomy (GTDB): domain Bacteria; phylum Acidobacteriota; class Blastocatellia; order Pyrinomonadales; family Pyrinomonadaceae; genus DASYML01. The sequence continues at coordinate 20,234 of DASWMI010000082.1, forward strand.
CGTATGTGTCGAAGACGGTCAGGAGCTTGGTAATCGCCAGCAACCCTTGCAGCTTTTGTGTCAGGTTGAGGAGCTTGAGCTGGCCGCCCGGCACCTTGCCGATGGCCGTATAGCTTGAGACCAGCTCGCCTATCCCGCTCGAATCAATATAGCCGACGCCGCCCAGATTCAAGAGAATCTTCTTCCGGCCTTCTTCGAGCAGGCGGCGGACCGCCGTGCGGAGCGCGACGCTGCCTTCGCCGATAGTAATCTTTCCACTCAAATCAATAATCGTCACGTCTCCGGCCTGACGCTCTTTCAGATCAAGTTCAGCCATTGCAAAAATCTCCTTTGGGAATTTTTGATTTTAGATTTGCGATTTTGGATTTTGCTGGACCATGAGATTTGAAACCTTCAAGGCGAGGGTTTACGAAATCTAAAATCTAAAATCAAAAATCTAAAATAGTTTATCTCTTCTTGCTCATACGCACCAACGTCCCGCCCTGCGGGTGGCGCGACCATTCGACCGTATCCATAAAAGTGCGCATAAAAAAGATACCGCGCCCGGAGGCTTTCAAAAGGTTCCGCGGGTCTGTCGGGTCCGGCACGTCCGCCGGGTCGAAGCCCTCGCCTTGATCGCGCACCGTAATCTCTAAACGCTCCGGCGTGACGACAAAGGCGAGGCCGACCATCTTCGTTTCATCCTGGCCGTTGCCGTGCAGGACGGCATTGGTCACGGCCTCGCGGATGGCCATGTCAATGCCAAAGGCAGCCTCTTCGCCGAGGCCCAGCCGCTGGACCACTTCGGCGGCGGCGTTGGCCGCCTGCGAGATGGCTTCGACGCGGCTCGGCAATTCCAGTTCAGTCTTCTCTTCGGTCACAGAACGCGCGGCCTCTCTCAAGAGCCGTCCGCCGGGTCTGGCTGCTCTTTTCGGACAAACTTCGGAAAAACTAGGGAAGCGACGTGTAACACGCCCGCCGCCCGCGTGTCAAGATAGAGAAGAATCAAGCCATCAATAATTTGCCATCGCGCGAGCAACAAATCGAGGCTCATCGCAGAAAGGCTTGATGGCGCGTTGATGATTCAGGCTTCATCGTTTCTCTCGCTTCCTTTATCATGGCTCTCATGATTATTCAGCCTGCTCGCCGCCTGCTGGGTCGGCTGCGGATGCCCGGCGACAAGTCCATCTCGCATCGCGCCGCGCTGCTTTCGGCGCTGGCTCGCGGCAGGGCGCGCATCGACAATTTTTCGACGAGCGAAGATTGCGCCCGGACGCTTGAGTGTTTGGCGCGGCTCGGAGTCTCGATTGATAGAGACGGAGCGAGTGTGTTGATTGAAGGCGCTGGCATACACGGTCTCTCAGAGCCGCGCGTGGCGCTCGACTGTGGCAATAGCGGCTCGACGATGCGGCTGCTGGCGGGCGTGCTGGCCGGGCAGGAGTTCGCCTCAAAGTTAACCGGCGACCATTCGCTGCTCTCGCGTCCGATGAAGAGAATCATAGAGCCGCTTGAGCGTATGGGTGCGCGTATAGAATCAAACGAAGGCCACGCTCCCCTCAGCATACAGGGCTGCCCATCTCTCGCCGCCATACGCTATGAAATGCCCGTCGCCAGCGCACAGGTCAAGTCTTGCATCATGCTCGCGGGACTTCTGGCACGCGGGCGCACTTCAATCATCGAAGCGTGTGGACCAACACGCGACCATACGGAGCGCATGCTGCGCTGGCTCGGCTTGAGCGTCTCCCTGAGCGAGAGCCTACGTCAAGATGTGCCCTACAGGACTTTGACGCTTGAAGGACCGGCCACCTTCGCGGCGCGCGACATCAATGTGCCCGGCGATATTTCTTCGGCCAGCTTCTTCATCGCCGCAGCCTCTCTGCTGTCCGGCTCCGAGCTGGAAATCAACGCGCTCGGATTAAACCCCACGCGCGCGCAGATAATTCAGACGATGCAGCAGTTCGGCGCTGAAGTGGAGTTGGATGAAGTGAGCGAGATATGTCATGAGCCTGTCGGGACGGTTCGTGTCAAAGGCCGCAGGATGAGAGGGCCGCTCGCAGCCGCTCGCTCGAATATGTTGAGGGGTGCGCTGATTCCGCAGTTGATTGACGAGCTGCCCGTGCTCGCGGTGCTGGGCACGCAGGTTGATGGAGGCTTGACGATTCGAGATGCTTCGGAGCTGCGCGTTAAAGAGTCTGACAGGATTGCTGCGACCGTCGGGAATCTACGCGCGATGGGCACTGAGGTGGAAGAGTTTGAAGACGGGCTAAGGGTCGCCGGGCCTGTACGTCTCAAGGGCGCGATGCTGGATTCTCTGGGCGACCATCGCATCGCAATGGCCTTCACGGTGGCGGCGCTATTGGCCGAGGGTGAATCCGAACTGGCGGGCGCGGAATGCGTCGGCGTCTCCTTCCCGGAATTTTTCAGCCTGCTCGAAACGGTAGTCGAAAGATGATTCGGCAACCCTGCATCTTTATCACGGGTTTTATGGGCGCGGGCAAGACAAGCGTCGCGGTGGCCCTCTCCAGGCGGCTCGGCTGCTCGATGGCGGACCTGGACCAATTCATCACAGAGCGCGAAGGCCGCAGCCCGCAACGCATTATTGATGAAAACGGCGAAGCCGAGTTTCGCCAAATAGAAACACGCGCGCTGCATCAGCTCTTGAAGCAGGGCGCGGCGCGCGTCGTGGCGCTCGGCGGCGGCACGTGGACTATCGAAGAGAACCGCGGGCTAATCAAGGAACACGGGGGCTTGACGGTCTGGCTTGATGCGCCGGTCCAGTTATGCTGGCGTAGAATCAAGGACACAGTCGCGGAGCGTCCGCTGTCGCGCACACGCGCAAACTTTAGACGGCTCTTTGATGCGCGCCGCGCTCTTTACGAGACGGCGGACCTACGCGTGGAAGTCGAAGAGCAGCAGAGCGCCGACGAGATAGCCTTAGAGATTATGACTACGATAGAGAAGCGATGAGCCGTTAACGCGGGACGCGGTATTTGAAGTGATTGAGAGATTGAATCTATCAGTCAAGCAACGATTCAATCTCTTCCATTTAGCATCCCTGCTTCACCAGATATTTCTCACGAGGTCGAAGAATGGCAAAACAAGAAACGGACGCGAAAGCCCTGAAGGTCGTGAAGGCTTTAAAGAATGCGGACAACTGGAAGCACCTGGCTCGCTGGAACGGCGAGGGTTTTTATGAACTGCAAACGGAAGACACAGCCGAGGTGCCCGTCCGTCTCTTCCTCACGCAGACGCTTTTTCAGCAGGCCGAAGACATACTCTATCGCCAGATAGTCAACGCGACGCGATTTCCGGGCGTCAAGCTGGTCGTCATCACACCCGATACGCACTATGGCTACGGCGTTCCGGTCGGCTGCGTGCTCATCACGGATACGGAAGATGGCGCGGTCGCGATGGGGCCAGTGGGCTACGACATCGGTTGCGGGATGATGTCTGCGCGCTCGGATGTTCCGGCGGAGGAGGCGACCGCAGAGAAGAAGCTGAAGTTTAACCGCGCTGTGATGGAGCGCGTCGAGATGGGTTATGGCGGGAAGAGCCACAGGCTCAAGAATATCTCGGAGGATGAGTTTAATCATCTGGTCCGTGGCGGGGCAGAGTATTACGTTGAGAAGTACGGCGCACGCTTTGACCGCAGCCGCGCCGAGCGACATCGCATCCCTGTTGACGACGGCTGGCAGATTCCCTGGGGCGGCAAGGGCAGACCCGAGCGCGGGATGAATCAGCTTGGCAGTCTCGGCGGCGGTAATCATTTTATAGAGTTGCAGCGCGAAGAGACTCTGGGCACGCTCTTTCTACAGGTCCACACGGGGAGTCGCGGCTTCGGTCACGGGCTGGCGACCAACTTTTTTGAGCTGGCGCGCGAAGAAAGGCAGCAACTGACCGATATTGACCTCGGATACTTCACGCCTGATTCAAGACACTACAAAGATTATCTGAACGCCGTCGCGGCGGGCGGCAACTTCGCCATCCTTAACCGCCTGATTATCTTCGAGCAGGTCGCAGAAGCTTTCCGCGAAGTCTTCGGTCAGGAGTTGGAGCTGATTTACGAGATCAGCCATAACCTGGTCCAGCGAGAATGGCATCCGGACTTTGGCGAGGTGTGGGTGCATCGCAAGGGAGCGACGCGCGCCTTTCCGGCAGGCCATCCCTTCCTGAAGGGAACCGTCTGGGAAGAGACCGGTCATCCCGTGCTGATTCCCGGGAGCAACAAGGATTACAGCTACATCCTGCGCCCGCTGGCAGGCGCGAGCCGGAGCGGCTATTCCGTCAATCACGGTGCTGGCCGCAGGCTCTCGCGCGGCGAAGCCTCACGCACGCTCTCGCAAAGACAGATTGACGACGAGTACAGGGCCGCGGGAATCCTCGTCAACATAGACGGCCACGTGCCATTGGACGAAGCCGGACCAGCTTACAAATCTTCAGCAGAGGTGGTGCGCGCTGTGACGGAAGCGGGCCTCGCCGAAGTGGTCCACAAGCTCTGGCCGCTGGCCTCGCTCAAGGGCACTGAAAGCGGCAAAGGCCGCGGACGCAAACGCCATCAGAAGGGCGGCAAGAAATCAAGCAAACATTATTAGAAGGATGATGAGAGCGAAGCGATGAGGGCAGATAATCAGGAAGTGAGAAGAGTTTTCAACACATCTTTCCTTGCTTATGCTCTGTGTCTCTGTGCCTCTGTGGCTGATTTGAAATCTGTTCTAAGTATCTGCACACTGGCCGCTCTCTAGGCAGAGCTTTTGCCGTTGGTCTGCGCCTTTAACATCCTAAGCAGCGCGACCTCTTCCACTTCATATTCAGGCTGTATGCGCTTGACCGAACGCTCTACGCGGCGGCGAAACTCTTCGAGCGTTGTGCCTTGCTCGTAAGCCTCCAGCACCTTCGGGTGTATGTAGCAGCCGCGACAGACTGTCGGCGTGTTACCCAGACGTTCGGCCACGCGCTTGACGGCCAAGACCAATTTCTTTTTAGCCTGCTTCTCATCTTCAGGCTTGCCCGCTTCGGCCAGTTCTATGGCCGCGCGCAGCGTCCCGCCCCAGGTACGAAAGTCTTTGGCCGAAAACTCCTGCGAGGTGGCAGCCTTGATATATTCGTTAACGTCGCGCGGCTTGATGGCGTGGACCTTGCCGTCCTCGCCGATGTACTCGAAGACCTTCGAGCCGCCGATGGCCTTGATGTCGCGCATCAGCATCTCCAGCTCTTCGTCAACCTCTATGCTGCGATGATGACGTATGTGATGTTTGCCGACAAAGGTGAAGACGAGTTTTCGTCTTCGTATTTCCAGATGGCGATTGCGCAGCGTCGTGACGCCGTAAGTGCGATAACGCTTGACGCTCAGCTCCGAGCCGACGCGAAAGTAGAGATCGTTGATGAGCCGGACGACCACCGCGAGCACGCGTTCGCGCGTCAGTCCCTCGGATTGAATGTCCTCGTTAGTCTTACGGCGCAGGGCCGGCAGCATCTCTCCGAAGCGGATAATCTTGTTATATTTTTTGCGCTGCTGCTTTTCCCTGAAACGCGCGTGATAGAGATACTGCACGCGCCCGCCAGTATCCACGCCAACGGCCTGCAAGCGGCTGCTCGCGGCAGGCGAGATGCGCACATGCTTCCAGGCTGGCGGGATAACGAGCGCCTCTATGCGCTCTAGCTGCGCTTCGTCCGTGATGCGCCTGCCCTCCGCGTCTTCGTACCGGAAGCCCTTCGCTTTCGAGCCGCGCCTGCGCCACCAGCGCGCACGCGTGCCATGCTCGACAATCTCTCGCAAGCTCTTTTTAGTCGTCGGCGCGACCAACGCGAGCACAGCCTGCGCTTCTTTCGGCTCTATCAATCTGGCTGCGACTGCCATCCCTTTAAACTTCCCTTCAGGTCCACAGCCTAAATCAAATACTGGGCCAGAAGCCTTGAGCAGCTCTCAAAGCTTCACCTCGCCGCCCGTCCTTCAAGAGAGATTTTAAGCCGCGCCTCTCATCCTGCTTCTCTTTTTTCACTGGAAAAGGCTTGATATTTAAGTGCTTAACCTATCAACCCGCGCTGCTCCCCTGAGTTCGCAGGACCGTCAAGGATGAACGACTATCGGAGGAAAACCGTCGAGCAGCCTTTGAGGACCAGCACTGGTCCACTAGCAGTTTATCAATCAGGCACACCTCCCCGGCTGCCTGAAAACGATTCACTCAAAGCGAATCCTCAATGAGACACATCTTGTTCGGGCAAGGTTAATGGCTAGACAAGTATCTGAGGTCTTCCGACTGTGCGATTTGAGTTTCGCGCTCCTGAAAATATCGCGCGATGGCATCTTCGAGCGGCGGCAGCAGAGTGCCGCGCTCGCTGCCGAGCACGCTGTAGAGAGGACGCGGCGCAGCCAGTCCCATGGACTGCATCGAGCGAGACTCGATGAGAGAAATATCGAACCCTTCATGCTCTGCGACGCGGCTTGCCAGTTCCAACCAACTGACCGCGCCCGGATTCGCCAGATGCCAGATACCGCTCTCCCCGTCAATCAACAGGTCCAGCGCAGCGTGGACCAGATCGGGTACATACGTCGGCGAAACACAGGCATCATCAGCCGCCACGAAACTCTCGCCAGTGGCCAGCGTGCGTAAAGCCACGTTGATGAAATTGTATTCATCCCACGGCCCGAAGAACGCGCTCGTGCGGACAACCAGCGCAGCAGGCAACTCAGAGAGGACGCGCACTTCCGCCTCCGCCTTGCTCCGGCCATACACATTGAGCGGCGCAACCGGGTCGCTCTCCAGATAAGGCTCACGCTTGCTGCCGTCAAAGACCAGGTCCGAAGAGAAGGTCAGGAGCGATAGTCTCGCGCGTGCGCAGGCCGCAGCCAGCACAACAGGCCCCTCTGCATTCTCTCGCCAACACTTTTCAGGCTCGCGCTCTGCATCATCTACGCGCACATACCCTGCCGCGTTGACGATGGCCCACGGGCTAAACTGGTCCAGCGCAGCCTCTACCGAAGCAGCATCGGCAATATCCATCTCCTGCCGCGTCAGCAAGCGGTAAGAAATCCCCCGCGTCTCGCACAGACGCGCGAAGGCCCTGCCCAGTGTGCCCGTAGCGCCCGTAATCAAAAGCGGGCGGGCGGCCTCTCCCTTCATATTGATTCCTCGCACGCCCTTCGATGCTGCGCGCGTTCTGCTGCGGCGACGCACGGGCGGGTAGATGAGTCTGTCCAGCCTGCGCCACCAGCCAGGCGTGTCCAGCACTGGATGCAGCGGCTCGCGTCCAGCCGACAGCTCGCGCACCATACGGGCCAGCGCGGTCTGACGCGGACGCGGGCCGCGCAGGTCGAATAGCCCAGGCTCGTAATGACCCTTCAAGCAGGTCAGCAGATTATTCCAGTCGTAAACGCCGAGCACGGACCAGGCAGTGATGGCGCGCACATCTGCGCCTTCGAGCCGCAGGCTCCGTGCGGCCTCCCAGACCTCCTTCATCCAGCGCATCTGCTCTTCGCGCGTACAGCCCAGATGAACTTCCGTGACGGCCAGCGGCAGCCCGTAACGCTCCCAGGTTTCCCGCAGGAGCGAGCGCGGCCCGGCTGTCCCTTCCGCGCAGACGCGCACGGCTTCCACATCAGCATACCTGTGCTGCCCATTCCCGCCATGTACGTGCGCCGGATAACGGGCCAGCCTGTGGTCCAGAAAACGCTCGCTCGTCAGGTAATGGTTGATGCCGATGATGTCCGGCGGGCAGGTGTTTTCCGTAAACCAGTCAAGCTCTTCTGCCGCCAGTCCCACCCAGTGAAAATAGCTCCACATCGGATGCTCGCGCTTGATGCGGCCAGTTAGTAGATCAAAGGTCAGCCAACGGCGCTCGTTCTCAAACTCTGCCTGGTAGGCGAGCGGCTGCGTGCTGAAAGTCTTTCCCAGGTCTTCAGTCTGGACCAGTCGTGCGGCGGGCTGCACAGAGCGTATCGCTCGCATCGCCAGCACGATGCCGCGACACTCTGTGAGAAAGGCACGCGCAAAGGTCAGGTCATCGCGCCCGTGCGGATACCAGTAGCCATAAAGACCGCTGAAGCGAGCAGTGGTGAGAGGTTCGTTGACGGGCGTGTAGGCATCCAGCCAGGGATAACGCTCTGCAACGGTGCGCGCATAGGCAGCCAGCTTTTCGGGGAAGGCCGGGTCAAGAAGGCTCGTCTGGCGCGGCCCGCTGCCGTGGTGGACCAATCCCGCGATTGTGTTGATGCCAAGCTCGCGCAGTCGCACGAGCCGCTCGTCTGTCCAGGACCAGTCCGCGCGCTCCAGCCCATCGGGCGCGACGCGCTCCCAGAGAACCGGATAACGCATGGTGCGCACGCCAAGCTCTGCGAACAGAGAGAGGTCTGCGGCCCGCGAGGCATGGCCGCTGCACTCAAGCTGATCGAAATACTGATCGCCGACGCGGTTAACTGTGCATTCCACCCCGCCCCATATCTCTAGGGGCGGGGCAGCTTTAGGCTCAACAGACATGAGACATCTTCCCGGAATCTCGACCTACCGAGTCGTGAGCGCCAGTTCATTTGCTAAAATCTCATCCGTCGCAGATTTCCTCTGTCCATTGTGGCGACCGTTGTTGCCGTTGACGTGCTCTGAGCGCTTGAGGCCGCTAATCTTCGAGAAGACCGTCAGCGCCTGTGCCACAATCTGGTCCATATTGTAATACTTATATGTTGCCAGCCGCCCGACGAAATGAACGCCCCTAGTCTCGTCTGCGAGCGCCTTATATTTCGCGTAGATGTCGGCGTTCTCTTTGCGCGGGACAGGATAATAAGGGTCTCCCTCGGCCTGCGGAAACTCGTAAACGATGCTCGTCTGCTTGTGCTCCTGGCCCGTCAGATATTTGAACTCGGTGATACGCGTGTAGGCGTAGTCGTTCGGATAATTGACGACGGGCGCGGGCTGAAACTGCTCTACATTGTGTGTCTCGTGCTTAAATTCCAGAGAGCGATAGGGAAGCTTCCCGTACTGGTAATCAAAGAAAGCATCCACAGGCCCGGTGTAAACCATCTCGCGATACTTGATGTCGCGCTCAATCTCGCGGTAGTCGCAGTTGAGCATAATCTTGATGTTCGGGTGGTCCAGCATGTTCTCGAACATGCGCGTGTAGCCGTGCAAAGGCATCGCCTGGTAGGTATCCGTAAAATAACGGTCGTCGCGGTTCGTCCGCGTCGGAACTCTCGCCGTCACCGAAGCATCAAGCTCGGAAGGGTCAAGCCCCCATTGCTTGCGCGTATAATTGCGGAAAAACTTTTCATAAAGCTCGCGGCCCACTCGCCCCACTACAACATCCTCAGACGTGCGCAACTCTGCGCATGGCTCGGCGACCGAAGCGAAGAATTCTTCGACCTGAAAGGAAGTCAGGTTCAGCCCGTAGAGCTTGTTGATGGTGTCCAGATTAATCGGAATCGGCAGCAGCATGCCGTCAACAGAGGCCAGCACGCGATGCTGGTAGTTGCGCCACTCCGTAAACTGCGAGAGATAATCGAAGACTTCGCGCGAATTAGTGTGAAAGATATGCGGCCCGTATTTGTGGACCAGAATCCCAGCGTCGTTGTAATGATCGTAGGCGTTGCCGCCGATGTGATTGCGCCTGTCAACGATTAAGACCTTTTTATCAAGAACGCTCGCCAGTCTCTCTGCAAGCACACTTCCGGCGAAGCCCGCACCGACAATTAAATAGTCAAACATCTCTTTATAACCTTTCTCTCAATCTCTAGCTCTTTATCCGGCAGCCAACCCGCTACCGGCTGAAGCTGCACGGGCCACGGCTCGCCCGCCCGTCGTGCCTGTGGCAATAGCCTGCGTGCCCTGCGCAGCCACGCGCTCTGCAAGGACGACCTCGCCGATGAGCTGCTTCATCTCGCCCCAGGTGCGATCCCATGAAGTCTGCGCGAGGAAAGCATCCACCTGACGCATGCGCGCAGCGGTGTTCTCTTTCATCGCAGCTTCGATAGCCGTGACGAAATCCTCTACGCTGTCGGCAATCTGGACCAGCCCACGCTCGCCGTAAGGGCGCACCACGTCTCGAATCGAAGTGGAGACGACGGGTTTGCCCGCCGCCAGATATTCGGGCGTCTTGGTCGGGCTGATAAAGCGCGTGGACTCGTTGCGTGCAAAGAGCAGGAGCGCTACGTCCCAGCCTGCCAGATAAGAGGGCAGCTCCTTGTAATGCTTGCCGCCGAGATAATGAATGTTCTCTGCGTGCGGCAGATCATCCTGGCTAATCTTGACGACCGGACCAATCATGACGAAGTGCCAGTCAGGACGCGCCGCCGCCAGTCCTTTCAGTAGCTCAATATCAAAACGCTCGTCGAGCACGCCGAAGAAGCCCATGCGCGGATGCGGAATATCTTTCTGGTCCAGAGGGTCTTCAGTAATCTTTCGCGCCTCTGCAAAGTGCGCCGCGTCTATGCTCGACGGAAAGGCGTAGGCATTCGGATGCTGCTTGCGCTTGGCTTCGTAAAGGCTATGGCCGCCCGTGAAGACTAGGTCAGCGCGATTGAACAGCTCCATCTCACGAAAACGCAGCGCGGGCGGCGCGCCCCTAAAGGCCGAAAGCTCGTCCATGCAATCGTAGACGACCGCGAGCGGTTGCAGGTGGCGCGTAAAACCCATCGCCATAGGCGTGTAGTACCAGAGGAAATGGTCCTTGATCTGATAATCTTTGAAGAGACGATCAATCAAACCTTGCTGGACCGCTTCAAGGGCGACATCGCTAATCAGGTCTTTGGGAAGATGCGGGACAACGACATACAGCTCGTCTTCGCGCTGGCTGACATCGAGGCGCATCGGCCCTTCCTCGAAAACGGGTTCTTCTATAAAGAAGACGCGGCGCTCTCTGGCAAAGCGGCTCAAGAGATGCTGCGGCCTCTGGTAAACGAAATCCCAGCGCAGGTGCGAGAGGCAGACCAGATCAACATCGTGCGGAAGCGAAGCGTCAAGGGCTTCGAGCGAGCGGTTCGCGGCTTCCGTCTTTAATGTTGAGACATGCATCTGCGCGCGTTGCGTATCCAATGAAACGATTTTCGCCGGCCCCTCTTTAACGCTCGTCCGCAAACCATTATTCGCTTTTTCATAACCGGACTCACGCCCCTGCCTGAGTTCCTGCTTCTGCTCGTTATTTTTCATAGTTCTCATCCTCTATCTTTAATCATTCTTTTGTTACCTTCAGATTTCCATGATGACGCTCTCATGACGAGACTCGCTAAATTTTCATGCACGACCCGGACCATCAAACAGCCAGAGCTTTAGCTACAACGCGGACAGCGCAGCATGAGAGAGATACGATTGGCCCAAACGTTACAGGGAGCCTTTAACCGCTGAGGAGTGCGCTGTCGGCATCTCTCGTCTTAATTGTTCCGGCGCGCGTGGCAAACCAAATCTGCCATAGGGTCAAGCTTGCCGCCGCCGTCGGCTTCAAGAAAAGAAGCCCAGCGATCCTCTCTTCGAGCTGCTTCTACACAGAGTTGCAAGCAGAGGCTCGAAGCCTTGCAGAGATAGAACCGATTTTCAGCAGGCATGTATCTTATCAATACTTCAAACCTGTTTTCATCAGGAATCTGTGCAATATTCGTGCCTTTCAAATCGTCTCAAAAAATCAAAGAATCATCAGTCTCTATAAACATCATGACGGCTGCGCTTGCTTGAAAATCATACGACCACTCTTCTCTATAAACTGGACCGGACCGGATGCCAGCGCGGCTGGCAGAGCACTCGAAAAACTTCTTTCGGCCTGACAACCGTTCGCGCTTCAAAGCCCCGGAATCAAATCGTCTCAACAGGCTTTCCTTCATCTTCTGCGACGCGAAAAAGAGAAGCGATAATGAAGACACCTTGAGTAACTATGAGGCTCTCTGCAACGGCAGTTCTGTTTTTAGGGGAACTGAGAAAGTAACAGATAGAGGCTGAAATGTCTGTACGCTTTCAGACAATTTTGATGCTGGCAATTTCATTCATCATTTTAGCACATTAAGCAATCATTAGCGCTGTGAGACGAGCAGCTTTTCCTTGATGAAAACAGCGTTCGGGTCTTGACAACCATCCTGTGAGCCTTACAATGAAAGTAAGTAGACGATAAGCCATATCGTCTGCCAAGCACTTGCTTCATTTCAAGGCTCGTCTCTTCCACCCGCGACATAGAATTACAGAGCCGCATCCGGCCCGATAGAATCTAGCTCAACAAGCTCAAGCTCAAACAGGCACGCCCGCCCGAGCTACAAATTCACGACAGTCTTTCTTTGCCAGGAGTCTTACATGAGGTCGTCTCATCTTTGGACCAAGCTGCGCCAGCCAGTCCTTCTTTCCGTCTGCGTCCTCGCGCTCCTTGCCGTTTTCGCATCGCAGGCACGCAGCCAGACGGCAGCGGTCAAGGCCGTACAGGTCAGCGCAGTGGTCCAGAAATCTCCGGCGCAGGTCGCGCTCGTCTGGCCTCAGAACTCGAACGCCAGTAGCACCACCATCTATCGCAAGTTGCCGGTAGACGCTTCATGGGGCAGCGCGCTCGCTTCTTTGCCAGGCAATGCGACGGGCTACATGGATACGAATGTCGCGGTCGGGATGAGATATGAATATCAGGTCCAGCAGAGCACGAATCAATACGGCGTCGCTTACGGCTACATCACAAGCGGGATAGAAGTCCCGCTCATCGAATCTCGCGGGCGAGTCATCCTCATCGTTGATAACACGTTCGCGGCGGCACTCAACTTCGAGCTGTCGCGTCTTGAGCTGGACCTGGTCGGCGACGGCTGGACCGTTATCCGCCACGACGTAGCGCGCACGGAACAGGTAGCCAATATCAAGTCTCTCATCAAAGCGGATTACGCGAGCGATGCTCAGAATGTGAGGGCCGTTTTTCTCTTCGGCCATGTGCCCGTGCCCTATTCGGGCGCGCTCGCACCGGACGGGCATACGGGGCATTACGGAGCATGGCCCGCAGACCTCTACTACGGCGACATGGATGGACTCTGGACCGATAATCTAAATCTTACGACGAACGTTTCAGGCCCGCAGAGCAACTTGAGGGGTGATCGCAAATTTGACCAGAGCACGATTCCGAGCGCTGTGGAATTGCAGGTTGGGCGCGTTGACTTGAGCGACATGCCAGCCTTTGCCCCGAAGACCGAGCTTGAATTGCTAAGGCAATATCTGGATAAGGACCACAGCTTTCGACATGCCTTGACCAGAGCGCAACGCCGCGCCCTGATTGACGACAACTTCGGCTACAACGGGGGTGAGGCTTTCGCCGCTTCCGGCTGGCGCAACTTCGCATCCTTCTTTGGTCCAGCAGGCATAGAAGAGAAAGACTGGCTGACAACGCTCTCAAGCGAGAGCTATCTGTGGGCCTACGGTTGTGGTCCGGGCAACTACGATTCCGCTGCGGGCGTCGGCAACACGGCAGACTTCGCAGCGCAAGACCCGCAGGCAGTCTTTACATTACTTTTGGGGAGCTGGTTTGGCGACTGGAATACGCAGAACAATTTCCTGCGCGCGCCGCTCGCAACCAACACTTATGGCCTGGCCTCGGCTTGGGCCGGTCGCCCTCACTGGCTGCTGTATCCGATGGCGCTCGGCGAGACTATAGGCTACGGCGCGCGTCTCACGCAGAACGCCCCTTCAACACTTTATCCCTCAACCTGGTCGGGCTATATTCACGTCGCCTTGATGGGCGACCCGACCTTGCGCATGCACATCATCGCGCCGCCATCCGGCCTCTCTGCGGCGGCGACGCCAGCCGCCACGGGGATAGAGCTAAACTGGACCGCTGCGACCGATGAAGTAGAGGGCTATTACATCTATCGTGCTCCGTCGCCGCGAGGGCCTTTCTCAAGAATCAACGCGGAGATCGTTAAGGGCACGAGGTTTCATGAAGCAAACACGCCGACGGGGACGTTCACCTACATGGTGCGAGCCGTGAAGCTGGAAACGAGCGCGAGCGGGACTTACTTCAACGCGAGCCAGGGCACGTTCGCGACCCTCTCAACTTACAGCCTCGGCGGGCGCGTTGTGGACCAGAACGGTAAAGGCGTAAGCGGCGCGTTAGTAAGCTTGAGCGGCGCGCAACTGGCGGCCACCGAGACCGGCGATAACGGTTACTTTTCGTTTGGAAATTTAACGGCGGGCGCGAGCTACGCGTTGACCGCTTCAAAGAGCGGTTATGATTTCAGCCCCTCGCAACAGAGCTTCATTAATCTTGAAGCAAATCGCGCGGATGCTAATTTCACAGCGACTGTGAGCGCCACGCCCCAACTGCTGCCCATCCTGCTCACGGAAGAAGATTCCGCGAAGGCGATAGCTCTCGATTCCGTCTTTCGTCTGCGCGATCCTTTCCCCGTCTTCAACACCTGGAATCTGAGCCTGGACCAGCGCACACGCATCATGCTCTTTGCCGTCAATGCGGAACTCAGGCCCGGCGAGGATGTCTCGGCTCTGAAAGTCCTGGCCGAAGATGCCGAGCATAGAATCTACATGCTGGCGGTCGAGTTCGTCGGCCCGGTCCAGAATTACGAGGGGCTGACCGAGATCGTCGTCAAGCTGCCGGACGAGCTTGCCAATCGCGGCGACATCTGGCTGAGCCTTAATCTTCGCGGCGCGGTCGGCAATAAAGCGCTCATCACAATCAAAAATTTCTGACGGCGTGACGGATTATCAACTCTTAAAGAAATCCTTCCAGGCATCGCCGTGCTCTGCGACAAGCTGCGGGACGTTCTTGATGTTGAAGTCTGAAATCCTGATGCCCTTCTCGACCTGCTCCCAGTTGAGAGGCATGGAGACTGTCGCTTTGGGTTTGGCGCGCACAGTGTAGGGCGAAGCGACGCTCTTGCCCCTGGCATTTTGCAGCCAGTCAACATAGACCTGCTGCTTTTCCCTTTCGGCGAGCGAGCGTTCGATGGTGGCAATCTTCGGCGCGCGCGCAGCAATCTCTCCGGCCAGTTCGTGGGCCAATGCCGCGGCGCGCTGGTAGGTGGCATCGGCTTCGAGGCGCAGATAAATGTGTATGCCTGACGAGCCGGAGGTTTTGGGAAAGCCGCGCAAGTTCCGCTCTGCAAAAACTTCTCGGGCCAGTCGGGCAACTTCCAGAACATTCTTCCAGGGTGCGTCGTGCGGGTCTAGGTCTATCACGAGCCAGTCGGGGTGCGTCAGTCTTTTGACGGTCGAGTTCCAGGGATGCTGCTCGATAGTGCCCAGATTGACGAAGTGCAGGAGCGATGCGGTCGTCGTATAAACGGCGTAATCAAGCTCGCGCCCCTCTTCGTTCCTCATCCTTTTGACTTTGATAAATCGCGGCGCGCTCTCTATGTCATGCTGAAAAAATTTCGGCGCGGCCAGCCCTCGCGGATAACGCTGAAGGATAGCCGGGCGGTCTTTGAGATAAGGCATGATATGCGCGCTGAGACGCAGGTAATAACGCAATAGCTCAAACTTCGTAATCTTTTCTGTGGGCCAGTAGACGCGTTCGAGGCTGGTTAACTGAACATGCTCGCCGTCTACATCGAGGACCATGTCGCCTTTCGGCTTTCTGAGAGCGAGGAATTCATCAACAGAGATGGCGGGCGCATCAGGGGTGCGTGTGCGTTTGGGCGCAGCGGGCTTGCTCGCAGCTTTCTTTGCAGATTTTCTGGCCCTCTGGACCACTTCATCCTCTGCACCCGTAATCTCTGCCTCGTGGCCCGCGCGTGCGTATCTGTCCTTCAACTTTTGCAGCAGCCACAGGGGCTTGCCGCCCTGCTTGCGACCCTTCATCTTGAAGAGCCGCCAGCCCCCTCGCAGGCGCTGGCCCAGAAGCTCGAACCTGAGAGAGCCGCTTTCCCAGGCTGCGAGCGGGTCGCCGTCTTTGACTTCAAACGTGCCTTCATCCCAGCGATAGACTGTGCCCGCGCCGTAATTGCCTTCCGGAATCACGCCCTTGAAAGAGAAGTAAGAGCTGGGATGATCTTCGACCTCGACGGCGAGACGCTTGACACCAGGGTCGAGCGAAGGGCCTTTCGGAATGGACCAGCTTTTGAGGACGCCGCCGATCTCAAGACGAAAATCCCAATGAAGAATACTCGCATGATGCTCGTGTATGACGAACCTCTGCCGCCCCCCGCCATTTTCAACCCTGCCCGCAGGCTCAGGCGTCTCTTTGAAGTTGCGTTTCCGCTTGTAGGTTTCGAGTCCCATTCGCCCTTCCCCCTTGCAAAGCATACGTCGAAGCAGGTGAATTATCCTCTGCTTCTCAAATTCACTCTTTACTGCCCGAAGGCTGAGGCTCAAGGTCTGTGTTGGCAGGGCCTTGCAGCACGTGTCCGCGCGGGTCATAACGCGAGCCGTGACAGGGACAATCCCAGGTCTTCTCTTTTGAGTTCCAGTGAACGATACAGCCCAGATGACGGCAAATAGCGGAGTTCTCGTGGAGCGTCCCGTCTTCATCGCGGTAAGCTGCGATCTTGGTTAGCCCGCTCCGCAGCACGGCGCCTTCGCCGCGCTTAATCTCGTCCGCCGAATCAACCTCGCCCGTCTTGAACCAATCGGTATACTGCGAGAGCACATTGAGATTCTCTTTGGCAAACTCGCCCGCCGCGCCGAGGATGAGGCGCGATGGAGAGTAGAGGCTGGTCCAGGGATTCTCTCTTTCGAGAATCAGGTCCGTGAGCAGCAGCCCCGCGATAGTGCCGTGCGTCATACCCATGCCGGAATCGCCCGTGGCAATCAGGACGTTGGCCGCGTCCATGGGGTTGCGCCCGATGAAGGCCAGGCCGTCAATCGTTTCCATGACCTGGCCGGACCAACGAAATTCTATCTCTTCCATCTCGGGGAAACGCCTGCGCGCCCATCTTTCGAGCGTGGAGAAACGGCGATTCGCATCATCGGCCTGCCCGGTCTTGTGGTCCTCGCCGCCGACAATCAAAAGGTCATACTCTTTCGCTTTGCCGCGCCGCTTGCTGCCCCGCGCCTCTTCGGCAGGGAGGCTTTGCAGGCGCACGTAATGATAAGGGTCGAGCGTGTCCCAGTAGAGCGCCCTGGTGACGGAGCCGCGCGGAAGACGAGCTCCGATGACGTAAGTAAGATAAGGAGCTTGCTTGGTGTGTATGGCGACGAGGTCATTGACGGGCGTGTTGGTGGCGACGACCACCGCGTCGGCTGTCACGACTGGACCAACGCTCGTCTCTATGCGCGCCGTAAAGCCTCCCTCGATGCTGGTCGCATGCGTGCCCGTGAAGATATGCCCGCCGTCTCGCTCGATGGCGCGAGCCAGCCCGTTGAGATACTTGAGCGGATGAAACTGTCCCTGGTTGGGAAAGCGCAAAGCAGCGCCCGTGTCGAAATCCGCGAGCGGCGCTCGCTCGACCAGCTCGACTTCCACGAGGCCGGCCCGATGCGCAGCCTTTAATTCGTCTTCGAGCAGCTTCTTAGACCCGCGCGGCGGCGCGAAGAGATAACCGTCCAGTCGCTCGAAGTCGCAATCAATCTTTTCCTCTTTGACGATAGACTCTATGCGCTCGATGGCGGCGGTGTGGCTTTCTGCGGCGAGGCGTGCGCCGCGCTCTGTGAAGAGGCGCTCGATTTCCACGTAGCGGTCATCTATGGCATTGGAAAGATGCGCTGTGGTGCGCCCCGTCATGCCGCCGCCGATTGGACCATCATCGAGCACGACGACGCGCTTGCCTTCGCGTGCCAGAAGATAAGCGGTCGTCAGGCCCGCGATGCCCGCGCCGACGACGCAGACGTTGGCTCGCATATCTTCCTTGATGGGAGAGAGCAATGGAGGGCTGTCTGTGGTCTCCATCCAGACCGAGATGGTGCTGCCGGAATCGTTCTGCATAGCTTCACCTGCCTGATTGATGTTATCCAACAAAGAGACCGCGACATCTGATGTGGCGGCCTCTTCTTCTGCATTTTGTCGAGCGCACAGGCTCTCGAAGAGGCCCGTTCAGGAATAGAATTTCACGCCGCGCAAGCTTCAGGCGAAACCGGCCTGCCGAAGTTTAGAGCTCTCCCTTTTTCTCTTTGTCCTCAATATCCTGCTCGACCGTTTCCCTTTCGCCTTCGGCTGTGCCGGGCGTGCTGCCAGGGTCGCCCGCGTCGTTTAAGCCGCCGCCTGCGCCCTTGGCGCTCGTCTGCGCGAGGGAGCTTTCGTTTCCCTGCCGTTCTTCAAGTCTGTTTTCGTCTGACATGCTGACCGGTCTCCTCTAATCCACTTGAGCTTGAGAGCTTGAGCTTTAAGGTTTGAGCACAATCTTGATGCAGTCGTCCTCTTTGTGCTTGAAGGTCTCGTAGCCTGCGGGCGCGTCCGTCAGCCGCATCCGATGCGTGATGACGAAGGACGGGTCAATCTTGTCCTGCTGGACCAGCTCAAGCAGCTTGGGCAGATATTTCTGGACGTGCGTCTGCCCCATCTTGAGCGTCAGCCCTTTGTTGAAGGCCGCGCCGAGAGGAACTTTGTCCAGAAAGCCGCCATAGACGCCAGGGATTGAGACCGTGCCGCCCTTGCGACAGGTATAGATTGCCTGCCGGAGAGCGTGCGGCCTGTCGGTCGCCATGTACATGGCGGCCTTCGCGCGGTCGTAGAGAGCATCGAGCGACGTGCCGTGCGCTTCGAGGCCGACGGCGTCAATGCATGAATCAGGGCCGCGCCCGCCCGTCATCTCTTTGAGCTTCTCGTAGACATCCGCATCATCGTAATTGATGACTTCGGCCTTGCCGTCCTCCTGTGCCATGCGCAGGCGTTCGGGGATGTGGTCAATGCCTATGACGCGCTCTGCTCCGAGCAGGAAGGCGCTCTTGATGGCGAACTGCCCGACGGGGCCGCAGCCCCAGACGGCGACTGTATCGCCCGGCTCTATGTTGCAGTTCTCGGCGGCCATGTAGCCCGTCGGGAAGATGTCCGAGAGAAAGAGCACCTTTTCGTCGTCTATCTCTTCGGGAACTTTGATTGGTCCAACATCAGCGAAGGGAATCCGCGCATACTCGGCCTGCCCTCCGGCATAGCCGCCCGTCATGTGCGAATAGCCGTAGAGTCCGGCGGGAGAAAAGCCGTAGAGCTTCTCTGCCATCCAGGCATTCGGGTTGGAGTTATCGCAGAGAGACCATAATTCTTTCCGGCAGAAGAAACAGTTTCCGCAAGAGATGGTAAAAGGATTGACGACGCGGTCTCCGACCTTGAGGTTCTTGACCTCGCGGCCCGTCTCGATGACCTCGCCCATAAACTCGTGGCCGAGAATATCGCCCTTTTGCATCGTCGGGATATAACCGTCGTAAAGATGCAGGTCCGAGCCGCAGATGGCCGTCCTCGTAATTTTGATAAGAGCGTCATGCGGGTTCAATATCTTCGGGTCAGGCACATCCTCCACACGCACATCGTTCTTGCCGTACCAGCAGAGAGCTTTCATCTAACATCCTCCTTGATGGTGTGAGCGGTCGAGCAGTCAAAGCAGAGCGAGCGGTGAGCATTGAGCAGTCGAGCAGCGAGCAGCTTTTGTTTTTACTACTCGCTGCTCGACTGCACAACTCTCACTCTCTTTACTTTCCTGTGGTCGCAGCGCGGCCGGAGGTCTGGCCTTCGGTGGTGGCAACCTCGCCCGTCTCCATTAATTGTTTGAAGCGGCGCAGGTCTTCCTCTATCTGTTGTTCCGGATTTTCTCCGAAGAGGCGTGCGACGGCTGCGCCGACGATGCCGCCCGGCGGGTCGTATCTGAGTGAGACCCTGACGGTCGTCCCGCGCCCGCCCGTCGCAGACTCAAAGCGCACGCTCCCCGCGTTGTCCACGTCCGAGCCTTCCAGCGAGCGCCAGGCGATCAGCTCGCCCTCCTTCTCGTTGTAGATTTCCGCGTCCCACTCGACGCTCGACCCGGCTGGCCCCTTCGCCACCCAGTGCGAGCGGTCCGGGCTAATGTTCTTGACGGATTCGAGATGGTTCATAAAGCGCGGCAGATTCTCGAAGTTTCGCCAGAAGCGATAAAGCTCTTCCGGCGCTTTGTTAATCGTCACGCTCTTTTCCACCTTGATACCGCGATTGGCGGGGACGGAGACATTAGGATTGCGCTCTGCGGCCTCAGCCGTACTGATGCCCGACAGCGCGTACACATCGCAGTGGCCGGAGACGCCGCGATAAACCAGCGCGCCGCCCGCGAGCGCCAGTGCAATCCCTCCCTTGGTCCCGCGCGTCAACCCGTAAAGGGCCAGCGCCGCGCCGCCGAGCGCAGAGGCCCAACGCTCAATCTCGCCGACATTGACAGCTCTCCCGCCCTCTGATTGCTCTAGTCCGCTAATTCCGGCTCTTTCCATTGCTTCCCGCATAGATACCATCTCCTTACACTCCTTACTTACCCGATTTGCGGACACCATCGCAGATAGATTTGCCGATAGTTGTCCGAAAACGTCTCAATTTTTTTTGCTTCCGACTACAGACCCTTACAGACACTCAAATGCTGTTCCTTAAAAAGCAAAGGGCAGGGCCGAAGTTATAACGCCCTCCCGATAGCCCTGCGCATCAGCTTTTACTTCTGTTTTACTGCTGCTCTCTGGCCCTCAACCAATCCCAGGCCGAGCGAATAATCAAACTCAAATCCTGCATTTCAGGATTCCAGCCAAGCTCGCGCTTAATCTTTTCGGAGCTGGCGATGAGGACGGCGGGGTCGCCCGCGCGACGTGGACCAAAACGGACGGGGATGTCTCGCCCCGTCACCTCTCGCGCCATCTCAATCACTTCGCTGACGGTGTAGCCCGCGCCACCGCAGCCCAGGTTATAGATACGACTGGCTTCATCAACCACGCCGAGCGCGAGGATGTGCGCGCGCGCCAGGTCCACGACGTGTATGTAGTCGCGCACGCAAGTCCCGTCGCGCGTCGGGTAGTCTTCGCCATAGACTTCGACGTATTCACGCTGGCCCAGTGCGGCCTGAAGGATAATCGGGATGAGATGAGTTTCCGGGTTGTGCAGCTCGCCGCAGCGCGCGGTTGCTCCGGCGGCATTGAAGTAGCGCAGGCTGGCGTAGCGCAGACCGTAAGCCGCGTCGTACCACCTGAGCGCCTGTTCAAAAGCCAGCTTGGTTGCGCCGTAAGTGTTGGTCGGGTTCAAGGGGTCCGTCTCTTCAATCGGCTGCTTTTCCGGCTCGCCGTAAACGGCTGCCGTCGAAGAGAAGACCAGACGCTTGACCCCGGCTTCGCGCATCGCATCCAGGAGCGCCAGCCCCGCGACCACGTTGTTGCGGTAATACTTCGCAGGCTGTTGCACGGATTCTCCGACGAGCGAATCGGCAGCCATGTGTATGACAGCTTCAACCTCATGCTCTTCGAGCGCGCGCCGCAGCCTCTTTGTCTCCATCAAGTCCGCTTCGACAAACTTCGCCTCGGGCGCGACCAGCTCTCGATGCCCTTTATAAAGACTGTCGTAAACGATGGCCTCGTGGCCGTCCTTCAACAACTCTTCCGTCACCACACTGCCGATATAACCGGCTCCACCCGTCACCAGAACGCGCATAGTTAAAGACCACAGATATGCTTAAAGACGCCAGGGAGAGCGCCGCGCACATTCTTCCTTCAGTTTTGATGAATTGGAGATCGCTTTGATGATAACACGAAGCCTGGAGAAACGATGATAGCAGTCGGCGTCAGTGATGAACGATGAATGGAAAGCTGTTGGCTCATTGCTTCGATGAAGCAATGAGCCGGCGAGTTAATTCTTTTCAGCGCATCTTTCGTCCTTCATCGCTTGATCATTTCTTTATGATGTGGCGATTTCGGTTGAGCCTGCGGCTGAGGCGTTGGCGGCGTCGCGCGTGGGGACTGCCGGCGCATAGTAAAGAATACGGTTGCAGTTATCGCAGAAGATAATCTCGTCGCCGCGACGGATTTCCGCCATCGTCTGCGGCCTGAGCGTGATAAAACAGGCTGTGCAAGAGCCGTTGCGCGCTTCGGCTACGGCGACGCCGTCGCGTATGCGCGTGCTGATGCGTTTGTAGTTGGCGCTCAGGGCTTTTGGCAGCGAGGAGATGAGGCGCTCGCGCTCCTGCCTGGCGGCGGCGAGTTGTTCGGTCTGTGTCTGCGTCTGCTCTTCAAAAGCCTTGATGCGTTCTTCCAGTTCCGCGCGCAGGCGTGCGATTTCAGGCTCGCGTTCCCTGAGCGCGCTTTCGGCCTGCTCGATGATCTCCATCTTTTCCAGAACCTGCGTCTCAAGCTGCGAGATATGTTTGCGCGCGGCGTCAGACTCGCGTATCGCGGCCTCGTATTCATGCGAATTCTTGGCCGACATCAGGTTGCGCTCGGCGCGTTCGAGCTTGGCGCGTGTCTCTTCCAGCTCGTTTTCCAGTCCGCGGCGCTCGCTTCCGGCCTCGTCTCGCCTGTTTTCCAGCTCACGAATTTCAAAGGCGCGCTGATCGAACTCTTTCTCGATCTCGGCGCGCCTTTGTGGGATGGCTTCGATGTCTGCTTGTAGCTTGCGTATGCTTGTATCGGCGTTCTGCAAAGCGATTAACTGCTCCAATTCCGCTTTCACTCTTTCACTCTCCTCGAAAGATCATAGATATAAAAGGAATAAACATAAGCTTCGTTTCCAAACTGTAAATAATCACATACTTGCGCTTCGCACGCAAGCAGCGCGGCAAAACAGTAGAGAGAAGACAGAGAAGCTTTCCGTTTTATCGCGGTCGCTTTCATCATTCAAGCGCCGCCACGTTCACGCTTCATCCCTTTTTCTCTCTACGCATCCTCGGCAATTTTAAAGCCGCCCCAAAATTTAGAAAGCCCCTTCGAGCTTTGTGTCTCGAAGAGGCTTTCAGCTTTTGATGTTTCAATGAGCAGGATTAATCTGCCCCAACAGCCCGCGCCGCGTTGATGCGTCCGCCGGTTGAAACCTTTCCCTTGAGCGTCTCTAGCTGGTCCACCGATTTGAAGATGCGCTCGCGCAGCTCTTTGACGGAAAGGTTCGGCTCGATTGAGAGCAAGAGCGCGGCCACGCCGACCACTTCCGGCGTCGCCATCGAAGTACCCGAATGCTCCTCGAATGAATCGTGCGGCCAGGTGCTCAGGATTTCCGCGCCGGGCGCTGCGACATGCACGCTCTTTGCGCCGTAGTTTGAGAAGGAGGCGAGCATGTCTTTGCGGTCCAGTGCGGCGACGCTGATGATGTTCGGCAAGTTATAGCTCGAAGGATAGTGCGGCTGCTGGTCTGTGTCCGCGCTCGAATTGCCGCTCGCGGCGACAAAGAGTATGTCTTCTTCGCCAGCCTTGCGAATCGCGTCTTCGAGCGCACGCGACCTCATGGTCGAACCCCAACTGGCCGAGATGATACGCACGTTGACGCCCGCACGCTTGCGTTCAATCACATAGTTGATAGCCTTGATGGCATCAGCGGTCGTGCCGGAGCCGTTGGCGTCCATGAACTTCAAAGGCATGATCTCGACTTTCCAGTTGATACCCGTGATGCCTTTCTCATTGTCGCCTTCCGCGCCGATGATGCCTGCGCAATGCGTGCCGTGCCCGTTGTCATCCATCGGGTCGTCGCCGATAGCGCTAAAACCGTTGCGGTCGTCGAACGAGCCAAGCTCATCGTCAGTGTATTCAGCGATGTTCGGCGGGCGTACCCAGATGTTGCCGATGAGGTCCAGGTGCGTGTAATCAACGCCGCTGTCGAGGACAGCGACAACCACGCTCTCGCTGCCGCGTGTCTTATTCCAGGCGCGCAGGGCGTTGATGTCCGCGCCCTCTTTCCCGCCGTTCTGTCCGGTATTGCTCAGCGACCACTGCGAGGCGAACATGGGATCATTCGGCCCGTTGTTTGAAAGTGGACCAGCAAGCTCGGCGCTCGCATCATAATGCGTGACGTTGCCAAGCTCAGGCTCAAGCTTGATCTCGTAGCTGGCCTCGGCGTATTCGACCATTCCCAGTGCGCGATACTCTTTCGCCACGCTCTCCGCATCCAGCCCGTCTTCGTCTTCAATGATAGTCAGGCCGTTGACGGATTCGATCTCGTCTTTGAGAATATCGTGATGGCTTCCGGCGATGCTCGCCACATCCCGAAGAGAGGTGCCCGGCTTGAAACGGACCAGCACTCTGGCCTGCTGCTCATCAACCTCTACGGCAGTCTCTTTCCGCGGCTCGTTTTGCCAGACGTAAGGACCAAGCCTTGGACGCGCGGTCCGCCAGTTGTGATTCATGCGGCGAAGCTGTCCGACAAATGCAGCCACCAGCAGGATAATCACGGCCAGCGCCAGATGCTTAATAAAATTCTGTCTGTTCATCGCCACACCTCGAAGAAGAGTCTGAGAGTCTGGAGTCTGAGAGTCTCAGAGTCAGAAGACAAAATCTTTATGCCTTTGACTCCAGACTCTCGGACTCTGAGACTCATATTCTGTGATTTGAGCCTTTGAAATTATAGAGCCGGAGTTGGTCTTTGCCCGCGCGGTATTCGTAGCCGGTGTTGCCCGCGCTGAGGCGTATCCGCCAGCCCTGTGTAATCATCTGCGCGCTCATCTCTTCTTCGACGGGCGCGCCGAGCGCCGCATCAGGAAAGCTGGCATCTTCGACCGAATCCTGTTTGACTTCCGCTTCGGAAATATTCAGACGGCGTGCTAGGTCCGCGCGCGCTCGTTTAACCGCATCCTCTTTGCTCAAAGACATCTTTTCAGGTTAGCTCCTCTTTCAATTTACGCGGCTTTGTCTCGTCTGACTGATTTAACGAACAGAGCGCGCTGAAAGTTTCCGCCCTTGCTTGCTCGCAGTCAGTCTGCTTATTCTGCGCCTGTCCAAGCCACTTCGTCAAAGCTTAGGGCTTGCGCGACTGTGCGTATGAATTCGACTCTGGCGGAGACCATCAAGAAGGCCGATGAGCTTTACGCCTTGCGCTCGCGTGCCGAGAACGTGCGCGCGAGCGTAGCGCTGCTGCGGGCGGCGTCCGCCCCGCTTGATTACGAAATCTGCTGGCGACTCGGGCGCGCACTTTTTTTTCTGGGCCAGGAGGCGCGGGCGAGAACCGAAGCGAGAGCCTTTCACAAAGAGGCCGCGGGGATTTGCAAGCGGGCCGCCGAGCTTGAGCCGAGCCGCGTCGAGGGCCATTTCTGGCTCGGCGTCAACCTGGCGCTCTTGGCCCAACACGAAAATCCATTCAAGGCTTTGCTCAGAGCCTTCAGCGCCAGACGCACGCTCAGGCGCGCCGTTGAACTTGACCCGGCCTACCATGCGGCTGGCCCACTGCGCGTGCTCGCGCGTCTCGAACACAGGCTGCCCACCTTTCTCGGCGGAAGCCGCAAGCGTGCGTGCGCGCTTTTTCAAAGAGCCATCAGCCTGGACCAGCGGAATACCGTCACGCGTCTTTACTTCGCGGAACTGCTGCTCGAAACGGGAGACACTGCGGGCGCACGCCGCGAGCTTGAAGCCCTGCTCCGGACGCCTCCTGACCCGGCATGGGCTTTTGAAGACGCGCGCGACAGGCAGTTAGCGGAAAAGATGTTAAGAAGGATTCGAGACGGGCAGGACCGGAGCAAATAATTCAACGCGAGAGGAAGCAGAGGCTCGCAGAGAAAGCTATCGAACATGACAGCCATCAGCTCTGAAATTTTTAAGCTGAAAGCTTTTATCTTAAATCCCCAAAGAGATGCTGTAAGAGAGCCGTCACAATGATGGCTGCGGTTTCGGCTCGCAACACGCGCCCGCCCAAAGTGATGATGCTCCAACCCGCATCCAGCGCCTCTTTAATCTCTTCATCGGTCCAGCCGCCTTCCGACCCGACGAGCGCCGTCATGCTTTCCGGGATGCCATCAAGCCTTCCGGCAGCTTCGATGAGAGACACGCCATCGCGCTCGGAAAACATCAGGCGAGACTCACCATCGCTCGCCGCGCTCTGGACCAGCTCTGTGAAGCTCGTGGGCACAAGCATCTCCGGCAGGCGTGCGCGCCCGGACTGCTTGGCTGCTTCGAGGGCTATGCGTTGCCAGCGCGCAGTACGCTTCATAGCATCCTGCTCATCGCGCAGACGCACATCCGCCAGCTTCGTCTCGACGGGCTGTATCCTCCGGACGCCCAGCTCCGTAGCCTTCTGCACGACCAGATCAAACTTTTCGCCCTTGAGCAAGGCGAGCGCGAGCGTCAAACGAAGCGGCGATTCGGGACGCGCGGGCGCGACCTCCTCATGCACAGAGAGCCGCGCGCCGTCGCGCCCGTACTCTTCTATCTCGCAACGAAATTCGCGCCCCTCGCCGTCGAAGACAAAGACTTCCTCGCCTCGCCTGAGACGCAACACGTCGCGCAGATGTCGCGCCTCTTCAGCCGCCAGGCTGACCGTCCTCTCATCTGCCGCGAACGCCCCGCGCGGCGCGTAGAATCTTCGACGTGACATAACATCAGAGGCCGGAGGTGAAAGATAAGAGAGCAGAGATCGTAGATGAGAGATTCGCTAAAAGCATTTACTGACCTTGACCCTTTGACCTTTCATCTCTGCTTTCAAACAATAATCGCCACCCATTCGCCTTCCGCTTTAAGCTCGCATACTTGCGTCATCCCGAGCGCGTGGAGGCGCTGGAGTATCTCTGCGGTTTGAGAATCGAGGATGCCGGAAAGAACCAGCCGCCCGCAGGTTGCGCCTATGAGCACGGGAAGCAGCGGGAGGATCACGTCCGCCGTCAAGTTGGCGCAGACGAGGTCTGCTGAAGCGCTTGTTTCATCAATCGTCCCGGTGCGGAAAAGCACGCGGTCCGCCACGCCGTTGAGCAAGGCATTCTCGCGCGCAATCCTGATGGCCTCCGGGTCCGTGTCGCAGGCTTCGATGCGTGCCTGCGGGTCAAGCGCGGCGGCGGCAATCGAGAGGATGCCAGTCCCCGTGCCGACGTCCAGGAGGCTGCCGCCCGCGAAATATTTTTCGATGGCCCACAGGCAAAGCCGCGTCGTCTCATGCGTGCCCGTCCCGAAAGCCATCCCAGGCTCTATGCGTATGACAATGCGGCCCGGCGCAGCCGAAACCTCGCTCCACGGCGGCGCGATGACAAAACGCTGGCCCACCTCGACCGGCTGCCAGCTCTTTTTCCACTCGCCGAGCCAGTCTCTCTCAGCAACCTCCCGCAGGCTCATCTCGCGCACGGCGGAGGTCTCAATCTCGTAGAGCCGCAAGGCTTCAAACAGCTTTCCTCTCAACATCTCGCGCGCGGGCGGCTCTTCAAAATAACCGCTCACGCGCACCCCGCCGTCGCTCTCATCCAGGCTCTCTGTGCCGAGCGCACCGGCTTCCATCAAAGCATACTCGACGGCCTCGCGCGCCTCGGACCTGAGCAACACATCAACCGCATACCAGACTTTTCCGCTCGCGCGCATCAGGGTTAAGAGAGCGATGAGCGATGAATGATAAGAGAAAAGCTATTCTCGCTTATTCTTTCTGATCGCTCATCGCTGATCTCTGCTCATTGACTCCCATCTCGTCAAGCAAGTTTGTCTTATCGCGCCAGCCCGCTTCGACCTTGACGAAGAGTTCGAGATGGCAGCGATGGCCGAGCAAGTTTTCGATGTCGTGGCGTGCGCGCGTGCCTATCTCTTTGAGGCGTTCGGCTCCATGCCCGATGATGATTTTCTTCTGCGTCGGCCTTTCGACATAGATGGCGCAGTAGATGCGCGAGAAATCTGCGCTCACCTCTTCAAACTTTTCGGTGACGACCGCCGTGACATACGGTATCTCTTCGCCCGTCGTGTGCAGAATCTTTTCGCGCACGATCTCCGCGACCAGCAGACGCAGAGGCTGGTCCGTCAATTCATCTTCGGCAAAGATGGCTTCGCTTTCAGGGAGACGGCTGATTATCTCTTTGATCAAGACATCGAGCATGTCTCCCTTCAAGGCCGAGAGCGGGACGACAGACTGCCAGTCGTACTCCTGCCCGTACCATTCCATGAGCGGCAAGAGCCTGGACTTGTCCTCCAGCTTGTCAGTCTTGTTGAGCAAGAGCAGCGCGGGCTTGCCCGTCTCCTTGACCAGCTCAAGCACGAAGCGGTCGCCGTTGCCCGTAGAGACGCTGGCATCGCGTATCAGGCACACGAGGTCAACGCCTTCGAGCGCGTCATGCACAGCCGACATCATCCTGCGATTGAGCAGATAACCGGGCTTATGCACGCCCGGCGTGTCCACCAGCACGACCTGACCTTCGGGCCGCGTCAGGATGCCCAGGATTTTGTAGCGCGTCGTCTGCGGCTTATCCGAAACGGCGGCAATCTTCTCGCCCACCAGCCGGTTCAAGAGCGTAGACTTTCCGGCATTGGGCCTGCCAATCAAGGCTACATATCCAGCGCGATAATTTGTCGCAGGGCTGTGAGACATCAATTTTAGTCTGGAAGCGTTGGCGCTCAAGACAGTCATCTTTATTCGGACGACCTCTCTTCTTTACGGCGGATAAGCTTCTGCTATCCCTGGCCTCTCGCCAGCTCGCCGTTGAGCTTGAGGATTTCCAGCGTCATCTCGGCGGAGGCGTACATGTCTTTGACATCGAGCCATTCGTTGACGGTGTGGATGGCGCGCATCCCTGTGCCTAGATTGGCGCATTCGATGCCTTTACGGTTAAAGATATTGGCATCGCAGCCGCCGCCTGAAGCCATCGTCTCGACGTTGAGGCCCATACGCGTTGCGGCCTGCTTGACGAGCTGGACCACACGCGAGCTATCGGGGACGTTCATCGCGTAGTATTCAGGCTCGACCGAAGATTCGACGCGCCCGCGCGTGGTCCGCCCTTCGACCGTCACTTCATACTTGGCTGCGGCCTCTTCAAAGCAACGGACCATGTGATCGCACTGCGCCTTGAGTTTCTCTTCGCTCAGAGAGCGCGCTTCGCCCTTGAGATAGACGAAGTTGGTGATGATGTTGGTGGCCTTGCCGCCCTCTATGACGCCGATGTTGGCGGTCGTCTCTTCGTCTATGCGGAAGAGCCTCATCTTAGCGATGGCTTCGGCGGCAATCTTGATGGCCGAGATGCCATCTTCCGGAGCGACGCCCGCGTGTGCTTCCAGCCCGTACACTTTGAATTCGAGATGGTTGGCCGAAGGACCTTTGGTGAAGAGAAAGCCCGGGTCATCGGAATCGAAGACGATGCCGTACTTCGACCTGATTTTTGAGACATCAAGATTCTTTGCGCCGAGCAGTCCGACCTCTTCGCAGATGGAGAAGACCGCTTCGATGTCCGTGTGCGGAATGTTCTGTTCCTGTAGGCAGCGTATGGTCTCGATAATGACGGCGCAGCCGGATTTATCATCGCCGCCGAGGACGGTCGTCCCGTCCGTGCGTATCCGGTCGCCCTCGACGATGGGCTTGACTCCCTTGCCGGGGACGACCGTATCCATGTGCGCGCTCATCATAATCGGCTCGGCATCAGGAATAGTGCCCTTAAAACGAGCGATGACGTTGCCGGAATTGCCGCCGACCTTCTCGCCCGCGTCGTCTATCTCAACCGACGCGCCCATCTCTTCGCAATACTGCTTGATGCGCTCGGCCACGTCGCGCTCTTCGCGCGAGATGCTGTCAATCTGGACCAATTCGAGAAGAAGATTCTTGATGCGCTCCTGGTTAATCATGCTTAACTCCTCAAGAGAGATACTATGACCTGCGAGAGAGAAACTTTAGCAATCAGCTATCCTTCATCCTCAGCCGGTCAACACACAGGTCCGGGCCAAAGACGATGAGAATAGCTGAAAGCCTTACTATACAAAAATTCCATCCGGGCTACGAGCCTCGTGCGCGCCACTCATCCCCGCGCCGTCTGATTTCATCCAGAGCCTCTTGCAGCTCGCGTTGTTTGGCCTGGAGCAGCTCTTCATCTGCGTCCGATGGGACAAAGATGGACGGCGCGATGAGGACGCGTGCGCGCGTGAAGGGTTTTGGAATCTGAAACTGGTCCCAGCTCTTTTTGACTTCCCAGAGACGAGCCGCAGCGATGTTGAAGGGCAGGACTGGCTGGCCCGTTTTTTTCGCCAGCAGCAGCGCGCCCATCTTGGCAACATAGCGCGGCCCTTTTGGACCATCAATCGTAAAGGCCGTCGGATAGCCCTTGCGCATGATGCGGACCATCTCGACCAGCGCCCCTATCCCGCCGCGTGTGCTTGAGCCGCGCGAAGCTCCGTAGCCGAAGCGTTGTATAAAACGCGCGATGTATTCACCATCAAAGCTCTGCGAGGTCATCACGACGATGTTTCGTTTCTGCCAGAAGTAGGTGGCTAGAAAGACTCGGTTGTGCCAGAAGGTATAGATGGGGAGACGCCCCGCGCGCGTAGCCTCCTCCCAGTGCTCCCAGCCTTCGACCTCGAAACGCACAGTGCGCCCGATGCTTTTAATCAGGAGATAAAAGAGCAGGTCTGCGGCGCGAATCAGCAGCCGCTCCGCGAAGGGATAAGCTGAGAGGTTCGCAAACTTGTAGACCTTCTCCGCTCGCTCGCCGTCGTTGCGGCGCTTGATATAACGCTCTTGTTCCGCTGAAGCCTGCATAAGTTTAGCCGTGTGAGTCTAGCAGAAAAGAAACCGGGCAGTCAGCCGCGAGTCATCAGCAGTCAGCGGAAGCAACCTGTTTGTCCCTGACTGCTCATTGCTCACCGCTCACCGCTTTTTATACAAATCCGGTTCGCCTGGCGGGCGCGTGCGCCAGCGTTTGTGTATCCAGAGCCACTGGTCCGGGTAGAGACGAACCATCCGTTCGATGGCTGCTGTGAAGCGCGCCGTGTTGATTTCTATATCGCGTTTGTTGTCGCCCGTGCGTATTAGCTCGATTGGCGGGTCGCCGTGAAAAAAGTAGCGCCCGCGCTCTTCGTCCCAGATGGCGCAGGTGGGAATGACCATCGCGTTGGTGCGCAGGGCGAGCGTGGCGATGCCTGCGGTGGTGCAGGCCGGGTGGTCGAAGAAGGGAACGAAGACGCCTTCGTTGGGCTGCGTGTTGAGGTCCGCGAGGATGCCCAGCGTGCCCCCTTCGCGCAGGACGCGCAGGGCCTGTCGCGCGGCGACCCTTTTGTCTATGGCCTTGTTGCCAAAGCGCGTGCGTATGCCTTCGATCAGCTCTTCTATGCGCGGGTTGTCAATCGGTCGGACCAGAAAGTTGATCGGATATTCGAGAGCGGACCAGCCGAAGCTGAGCAACTCCCATGCGCCCAGGTGTCCGGTCAGAAAAATCACGCCGCGTTTTTCCCGCTCGGCCTCGCGCAGGTGGGCCAGTCCGACCTGGTCGTATTCGACCATCCGGCGCAAGGATTCCGGTGTCGCACGCGGAAACTGGCTGAACTCTCCGAGCAGGCGGCCCAAACTTCTAAAGCTGCTGCGCAAGAGCCGCTCGCGCTCGCTCGCCGTCATCTCAGGGAAAGCCAGCTCAAGGTTGCGCTCGCCCGTGCGTCTCAAGCCGCCGCCCAAACTGTAAGCCATACGGCCCAGCCCTCGCCCCACGGTGACAGCCGCACGGCGCGGCAGTAGGCCCAGAGCGCCGAGCATCGCGCGCGCCGCCGCGTATTCCAAAATTTCCTGTACTTTTCCAGGTTTCGCCATCTATGAAATAAAAGAGCGCGAGTATAGCTTAAAGCGGTGACAAGCGACAGGTGACGGGTGACAAGCGAAAAGCTTATTCTTTCCTGTCATCTATCACCCGTTGCTTGTCAACTGTCACTTGTCACCCATTACTGTTCACCCGTAACGGCTTTTGATATTATGCGAAACCCGGAGCGAGCGTTTTTCGTAAGAGGTTGGCGGAAAAGCATTGCTCTCCCTCCGAATTCATCAAGCGGAAAAGAGGTTGATGGAGAAACGACGAATTCTCATCGTTGATAACAACGATGAATTGCGCTCAACGCTGGAAGAGGTGCTGCGCGATCTCGGCCATGATGTAGTGGCGACGGGAGACCGCGCAGAGGCTCTGGCCCGTGAAGACCTCGAAGAGTTCGACCTGATTATCTCGGACCTCACAGACGACATTGATTCGGGCGTGCAAATCCTTAGCGAGTTAAAACGTAAACGCCTGCTCGTGCCCGTCGTCGTCTCTTCGGATGAATCGCAGCAGCCCGGCATCGTCAAGGCTTTCAAGATGGGCGCGGCCAATTTCCTGCGCACGCCTTATGAAAAAGAAGAGCTGCTCAACATCGTCGAAAAAACTCTCTCCTACAAGCTGCGCTTCGTTGACGACCTCAAGGTGCTGCCGCATGTTCACGAGAAGATAGAGTTCGAGCTGCCGAGCGATCTTTCGTTGATGGACGGGGTGCTCAACTACCTCATCGAGCGCGTCGCCAAGCTCGGCATCATCCAACCCGAAAAGTCCAACCTCTTCGTCGCCCTCGATGAAGCCTTCGTCAACGCCGTCAAGCACGGCAACCGGAGCGACCTTCACAAGCTGGTCCGCATCACGGCAGAGCTTTCCGCCAGCGAGGCGCGCTTTACGGTCGAGGACGAGGGCGAAGGCTTCGACGTGCGCGCCATCCCAGACCCGTGCGACCCCGCCAATCTCTTCAAGTCTTCAGGGCGCGGCGTGCTGCTCATCTACAACATCATGGACGAAGTGCAGTACAACGAGCGCGGCAACCGGCTGACGATGGTCAAACGACCGGAAGATTCCTTCGATGCGAAACTGATTGAGACTCTCGCTCCCGAAGACGACCAGCAGGACCAAAGTTAGCGACGTGGACGAAGCTCAACAGAAGTTCTGGTCCAACTGGCGCTGGTGGTCAGCGCCCGCCCTCGCCGCTCTGATCCTTGCCTATATCTTTAGAGACCCCTTCATCGGCGACTGGGATGGGCTGGACTACACGGTGCTCGCGCTGCAAGGTCAGCCCTCGACGATGGCGCTCGGACGCTCTCTCTTCATCTTTACAAACAACGCGCTCTACCTGTTGGCCCACGCCGCCTTCGGGCTTCAACCCGAAAACGCTTATCTACTTTTCAAGTACGCGGTCATCGCATCGGGCGCGCTGGCCGTCATAGCCTGCTGGGTGCTCGCGCGCGACCTGACGGGCTGCGTGCGCACGGCGACCGTCGCGGCGCTGCTCGTCACCTGCTCGCCAACCTTCGTCATTTACAGCGGGCAGGTCATGACGGATGTTCCTTCGGTCCTTTTAATCACGCTCGCGCTCATCATTCATCTCGGCGGGGTGCGCAGGCAAAGCCTGTGGATGATGCTCTTGGGGGCGGCGCTTCTGGGCCTGGGCGCGAACGTGCGCGAGACCGTGCTTTTTTATGGACCATGGCTGGTCTTCGCGCCTTTCGTCTGCGGGTGGAAGAGCGAGCGACGAACATTTCTCATGATCGCGCTCTGCTGCCTGGCTTTTATCGTCTGCGCTTTCGGCTGGTTTCTCTACTGGTACGTGCTGGATGCTTTCAGCTACCGCGCGGCCTGGGCCGGGTGGCGCGAGACGATGAAGGCGGAGGCCGCGCGCCATCCCGTCACGCTTCGTAACCTGATTCCGTTCATCCTCTTTTTTTTCATCACCGGTCCGATGGTGCTCATCGCGCTGCCCGCCGCCTTCTTCAAAGAATGGCGCACGCGCAGGCTCTCGCCGCTGCTCCTGATGGCGGCGGTCGGACTCTGGTCCAACCTGCTGCTCATCTTCAACTACAGCACGACGATTAACTGGCGCTATTTTCTGACGGGTCTTCCGGCCCTCGTCCCGCTCGTCGCGGACTACTTTATGCGCTCGCAAACCTTGAAGATGAAGGGCGAGCGCAGAGCCTTTTGGAGCGTCGTCGCCGGCATCGCGCTCGTCACTACGCTGGTCGGGATTTACAGCAAGCCGACGAGCCGCGAGGTGATACAGAAACGCGCCTTGACGCGTGATTATCGAGAGCGTCTCGCGCTTCTGCCGAGGGATGCCGTAGTCATCGCTGGAGGACAGGCCATCGCCGTCACCTACTGGCGCGGCATAGGTCTGGGCCAGTGGACCGAGATCGGGACGGGCGCAGGCTGGCCCGGCAACAAACTTGCTCCCGTCATCGAAGAGTATCTAAAGAATGGCCGCCGCGTCTTTCTGGACGCAGACCCGCACTGGTGGGCGCCCTGCGGCTGGCAACTGGATGAAACGCTGGAATTGGTCAAGCTGGAATCGCGCTTCAGCTTTCGTCATGTCTCGGACCATATCTACGAGCTGAGACCGCAGGGCGATGCGACGGCGAGGGATCATCCGTCTCTGCAAAGACTGTTACCGGAGAACAGGCCCGCGGATGTTCAAAAGTGCGCAGGCGTGAGCAAGCTTTCTTAGCGAGGCGCGGATAGTGTAATTTTCAAGCTCGTCAACGCGTGAATAGATAAAATGCTTTTTCCATTCACGCGTTGACGATTGACGCGCCGACGAGCTTTATGCCTTACGAACTCTTTCTCGCGCTTCGTTATCTTTATTCGCGCCGCAGGCGACCGATGGCGCGTCTCACGGCGCTGGCGGCCATCGTCGGGATAGCCTTCGGCGTGGCCTCTTTGATTGCGGCGCTCGCGCTCGCCAACGGATTCCGCGACGAGATGCGCGACAAGATACTGAGCGGGACGGCGCACGTCACGCTGATGCGCAGAGACAACCAGCCGATCAAGGATTTCCGCACGGTGCTAGAGCGCGTGCGTTCTGTGAGCGGCGTTGAGGAGGCGGCGGCCACCAGTTATGACGGAGCGCTCCTCGTCGGGCCTGACAGCTCGGCCTATGCTGTGCTGCGCGGCGTTGACGCGCAGTCAGACTGGACCACTTCGGAGATTCGCGGCACGCTCATCGAAGGCAGCATGGATTCCCTGCTCCATCCTGTTTTATCTTCGCCTTCATCAAATTCATCAAATTCCGGACCGGACGCCAGGTCTCAAAACGACGGGCCGGACCTCGAATCTTTTCAGACAGCGCCGAGCGAGGCTGCGCTGCCGGGCGTGATTATCGGAGCAGAGATAGCCGAGCGCACCGGATTGCGCGCGGGTGATGTGGCCCAGATTATTTCGGGCGCAGCCACGCTCACGCCGCTCGGACTCGCGCCCCGTTATCGCCGCGTGCGGGTGGCCGGGCTGTTTCGCTCCGGCCTCTATGAATATGATGCGACCTGGGTTTATATCCCCCTCGATACGCTGGCGAGCTTTGCCGAAGAGACTGCGCCGTCGGCCTCCGCGATCAGTATCAGGGTCAGAGACATCTATGATGCGCCGCGCGTCTCTGCCGGGGTGCGCGCCGCCTTGGGCGAAGCTTACACGACCGTTGACTGGCAGGAAGCCAATCGCCCGCTCTTTGCCGCGCTCGCGCTCGAACGACGGATGGGCCTTTTTATCATCACGCTCATCATCCTGATGGCGGCGCTGAATATCACTACCACGCTGGTGCTCGTCGTCGTCGAGCGACGCTCGGACATCGCCATCCTGAGCGCGATGGGAGCCAGGCGATTGAGCATCATGGCTGTCTTTATGATCGAAGGCGCGGCGATAGGGATTATCGGGGCGCTCTGTGGCGTCCTGCTCGGCTTCGCGGCGTGCGCGGTCGGCAACCGTTACAAGCTGGTGAGCCTTCCCGCAGATATTTATTCAATCAGCAATGTGCCCTTTCATATACACACGAATGATGTCCTGCTCGCCGCGCTCGTAGCCCTTCTCCTGAGCTTGCTGGCGACCGTTTATCCTGCGCAGGCCGCGGCGCGCGTGCGCCCTGCCGAGGCCCTCCGAGAGAGTTAAAGAATTTGCGATTTTAGATTTGAAGATAAGTAAAGAGCCATGATTGAACAAGCGAGCCAGCTCGCCAATCCAGAATCAGAAATCGTCAATGCTCCGGCTCTTTTTGTTGAAGGGTTGGAGAAAACTTTTCGCGGGGCGGCGGGCGAGACGATAGAAGTGCTGCGCGGCGCGTCTTTCAGCGCAGAGGCGGGCGAGATGGTCGCTGTGACGGGCGCATCGGGCGCGGGAAAATCAACCTTGCTGCATCTTCTCGGCGGGCTGGATGAAGCGGATGCGGGAACAATCAGGCTGGACCACCTTGAGTTAACGCGAGCGAAGCAAGCGGAGCTGGCGCGGCTGCGTAATGAGCTGGTCGGTTTCGTCTTTCAGGCTCATCACCTGCTGCCGGACCTGACGACGCTTGAGAATGCCGCGATGCCTTTGCTCATCGGTCGCGCTTCGTGGAAGCAGGCACGCGAGCGGGCCTCGCATATCCTACAGCAGCTAGGTCTCGCAGAGCGTCTGGACCACAAAACGGGCGCTCTCTCAGGCGGCGAGCAGCAGAGGGTGGCGCTGGCGCGCGCTCTGGTCAAAGAGCCGCGCCTGGTGCTGGCGGACGAGCCGACGGGGAATCTGGATGCCGCGACCGGAGAGGAGATCGGCGCGCTACTAGCCTCCTTTTGCCACGAGCATAAGGCTCTCGTCCTGATCGCCACGCACAACCAGCAACTCGCTCAAAGCTGCGACCGTCTACTCGTCCTGGAGGATGGAAAACTGAGCGAAGCTCTAAATCTCAAGCCTCGGGGTCCGGTCCAAACAGGCTTTTCGCCTGAAATTTGAAATTCGCAGCCTCAAACTATTTTCGACTTCCCGCTTCCTGCCTTGTAATCATTAGGTTATAATGCGAATGGAGCGCGCGTGCGGACCAGCGTCCCGGTCCGGCACGGCGCAAAAGCAGCGAGCTATCATCAAACAGTCATTCGTTCAGTCTCGGTAAAGGTCCTATATGTTTGAACGCTACACGGAGAAAGCGCGGAGGGTAATTTTCTTCGCGCGCTACGAAGCATCGCAATTTGGCGCGCCGGCCATCGAGCCGGAGCATCTCCTGCTCGGACTCATGCGCGAAGACAAAACGCTGACCGGGCGCTTCTTCCCTCGCGCGCAGGTCTCCATCGAATCCATCCGCAAAGAGATTGAAGGGCGCACGCTGCTGCGCGAGAAGATTTCCACTTCGGTCGAACTCCCGCTCGCGCCCGAAACCAAGCGCGTCCTCGCTTACGCGCACGAAGAGAGCGACCGTCTGCAACATCGTCACATCGGCACCGAACATCTTCTGCTCGGCCTCTTGCGCGAAGACCGCTCGATGGCCGCAGAGATTCTCTATGAGCGCGGGCTGCGCCTCAATGCCGTGCGCGATGAGATCGCGCGCCAGACCGGGGCGGACGCACGCGCCTCGCAGAAGAAGGACACGCCGCATCTGGTGGAATTCTCGCGCGACCTGACGGACGACGCGGCCAGCGATAAGCTAGACCCTTTAATCGGGCGCGAGGCCGAGATCGAACGTGTGGTCCAGATTCTTTGCCGCCGGACCAAAAACAATCCTGTGCTGATTGGCGAGCCGGGCGTCGGCAAGACGGCCATCGTCGAAGGACTGGCCCAGCGCATCGTGCACGGCGACGTGCCATCCTTTCTGGAAAACAAACGCATCCTTAGCCTGGACCTCTCGCTCATCGTCGCGGGTACGAAATATCGCGGCCAGTTTGAAGAGCGCCTCAAGCAGATCATGCGCGAGCTGGTCGAAAATCCGCAGTACATAGTCTTTATAGATGAGCTGCACACGCTGGTCGGCGCAGGCTCCGCCGAAGGCTCGCTCGATGCCGCAAACATCTTGAAGCCCGCGCTCTCACGCGGCGAAATCCAATGCATAGGCGCGACCACGCCCGCAGAGTTTCGCAAGTCCATCGAAAAAGACCGCTCGCTTGAAAGGCGTTTTCAGGCCGTTAAGGTCCCGCCTCCATCCGAGGACGAGGCGGTCCAGATTCTGGACGGCGTGCGCGAACGCTACGAGACTTTCCACCAGGTGCGCTATACGGACGACGCGATAGAGGCCGCAGTCTTTCAATCGAACCGTTATATCCCGGACCGCTTTCTGCCCGACAAGGCGATTGACGTGATTGACGAAGCGGGTGCGCGCGTCAAGCTGCGCGTGCGCCGCGAGCAGGGAAATCTTGATAACTGGAATTCATCGCTTGGCGACTGGCCGCGCTCGCCCTACTCGGAAGGCAGGCCCGCACAGCTCGGCGGCAACCATCTGTTGGAAGAGGACGCGCTGGTCTCGGCTGAAGTGACGAAGGACGATGTCGAGGAAGTGATTGCGCGCTGGACCGGGATTCCCATCACCTCTTTGAAAGAGGAAGAGACGCAAAAGCTGCTGCGCATAGAGGAGCAGTTGCACCAGCGCGTCGTCTCGCAGCGTCCGGCCATCTCTGCTTTAGCGCGTGCCATCCGCCGCTCGCGCGCAGGACTCAAGAACCCGCAGCGTCCCGTCGGCTCATTCCTTTTCTTAGGCCCGACCGGCGTCGGCAAGACTGAAGTCGCGCGCTCTCTGGCCGAAGCCCTCTTCGGCACGGAGCGCTCGATGATTCGCTTCGATATGTCGGAATTCATGGAGAAGCATTCCGTCTCGAAGCTCATCGGCTCGCCTCCGGGCTATGTCGGGCATGAAGAGGGTGGGCAACTGACAGAGCGCATCAAGCGTTCGCCCTATTCGGTCCTGCTCTTCGACGAGATTGAAAAGGCACACCCCGACATCTTCAACGTTCTACTACAGGTTTTCGAGGACGGCATCCTGACGGACGCGCTCGGCAATACTGTGGATTTCAAGAACGCGATTATCATCATGACCTCCAACATCGGCGCGCGTTTTATACAGAAGAAGGGCACGATGGGTTTTCAGGCGACCTCGGATGCCTCGCGCGAGAAGATGGAAGAGATGGTCATGTCATCGGTCCGCCAGACCTTCAACCCCGAGTTCATCAACCGTCTGGACGAGATTATTATCTTTGACGAGCTGGTCCAGGACGAGCTGTTGGAGATCGTCCAGATGCAGGTCGAGCAGCTTAACCGCACCTTGAGCACGCGCGGTCTTGAAGTTCGCCTGACCGATGAAGCCAGGCGCTGGATTGTGAGCAAGACCTGCGCCGACCGCTCTTATGGAGCGCGCCCCTTGCGCCGCGCGCTGCAAAAGTATGTCGAAGACCCGCTCTCGGAAGCTTTGATTCAGGGCCACCTCGGCGAAGCCTCTCTGATAGAGGTCTTTCTGGACGCGAACGAGCTTAATTACCGCCCGGCGGGCGTTGAAGAACCAGGCGACGCACTTTTGATTCACTAAACCAGAGAGTCTGAAAGACAGCAGTTGAGGAGCCAGAAGGGATGGGCCTCAGGCCCTAGCTTCTGGCTTCTGCCTCCTGACGGGCCGTCTGCTGCTTTGGTTTTTGCACACCTTTGCCTGTATAATGCGCAACTTTGCTGGATTTGAAAGATGCGCGGCGGGGCTGCGGGGCCGAAAATCTGAACGCTTGTG
The DNA here is from genome assembly GCA_036399835.1 of Pyrinomonadaceae bacterium. Classification (GTDB taxonomy): domain Bacteria; phylum Acidobacteriota; class Blastocatellia; order Pyrinomonadales; family Pyrinomonadaceae; genus DASYML01. The sequence continues at coordinate 59,362 of DASWMI010000082.1, forward strand.
ACGTCTTGAGGCCAACCCTGTTCGAGCTTTTTTTGTCTAATTATTATCTGGCAGCTTGTCCTAATTTCCAGCTCCCGAAGTAAAAGGCTTCAAGGAACCTCTAAGGGAAACAGAGCTTATGCACTTTTTTCGTGCCGCTTTGCTCATTCTGAGCGCGATTGTCGGAACTTTTATTTTCTTTACGGCCCGGCCCGAGTCGGTTCATTCACAGGAGCCGCCGCCGCAACAACAGCGGCTGGTCGAGTTCGTGGATGTCATCGGCAATCGCCGTCTGCGTAAGGAAGATATTCTCTACTACGTGCAGACGCGGCCCGGCGATGTGTATAACCCGGAACAGGTCCAACGCGATTTGCAAGCCATCCTCGCCTACGGCTTCTTCAGCAAGACCGATACGCGCGTGACGATTGAAGAGGGCACGCGCGGCGGCGTCAACGTCATCTTCTACGTCAAAGAGCTGCCGATTATCCGCGACATACAGTTTGAAGGCTTAAAGAGCGTGACCGAATCCGAAGTGCTCAAGGCATTTCGCGAAAGACGTGTCGGCGTTTCAAAGGAAGCCGTTTTCGATCCGGTCAAGGTCAGAAACGCGACGCGCGTAATCAAGGAGCTGCTGGCCGCCAAGGGCCACCCGAACGCGACCATAGACACGCGCGAAGATGAAGTCTCGGCGACCTCTACGGCTCTGACTTTCGATGTCAAAGAGGGCGACCGCGTGCGCGTCGTCGAGATACAGTTCGAGGGCAACCAGGTCTTTAGCGACGGCAAGCTCCGCGACCAGATGAAGCTGGTCAAGGAGGCCGGGCTAATCTCGCGTTTTAAGGGGCAGGACATTCTGGACCGCGACAAGCTCGAATATGACCTCAGGCAGGTCCAGAACTACATGCGCTCGAAGGGCTATCTACAGGCTCGCTACGGCGAGGCGCGCGTGGAGGGTCTGGGCCGCAGGCAGACCGGCTTCTTTATCCCGCTCCCTTTTCTCTCCTCTACGGATGAAGCGCTGCGCGTGACCATCCCCATCACGGAAGGCAAGCTCTATCGCATCGGCGAGTTGAAGATCGAAGGCAACTCTATCTTTTCCGAACAGCAGATTCGCAGCGTCATCGGTCTCAATCCGGGCGATGTCGCCAACGGCGAGAAGATTGGCAAGGCGCTTTTCGAGAATCTGAAAAAGATTTACGGCGGGCAGGGCTTTATACAGTACACGGCAGAGCCGACGCCGAACTTTAAGGACAATCCGCAGAACCCCAAAGAGGGCATCGTGGATTTCACCATCACGATTGACGAAGGCAAGCAGTTTACCCTTCGTCGTCTGGAATTCCTCGGCAACACCTTCACGCGCGATAACGTGCTGCGCCGCGAAGTGCTCATCAACGAGGGAGACATCTATAACCAGTCGGCCTTTGAGTATTCCGTCCTCAAGCTCAACCAGCTTGGCTTCTTCGACCCCGTTGATAAAGATAAAGACGTTGATTACCGGACCAATGAAGAGGAAGGGCTGGTTGATGTCAACGTCAAGGTGGCCGAGCGCGGTCGCCAGCAGATCTCATTTAACGGCGGCATCTCGGGCATCGGCGGTTCTTTCTTCGGGCTGGAGTATTCGACTAACAACCTTCTGGGACGCGGCGAGATTCTCTCCTTCCAACTTGCGGCGGGCAATCGCCAGCGCTCTTTCCAGTTCTCATTCACGGAGCCTTATATACGGAATCGCCCGATTACGGCGGGCTTTTCGCTCTTCTCTTCGTCGCTCAAGTATTTTGGCGAAGGCACGTTTCTCTCGCAGAACCAGGCGGCGCAGCAGGGCCTCTTCGGCAACACGCTCGATTTCTTCAACGTCAACGAAGAGAATCTCTTTACGCGGACCTCTAACGGCGCATCGGTTTTCGCCAGCGCGCCGCTCTCCGAGTTCTATCGCAAGCGCCGCTTCACGCAGTTTTCGCGCATAGGGCTTTCCTACCAGATTGCCACTTCGAGCGTCACGCAACCGGCTGTCAACCGCGAAAACAATCCGAGCACCTTTATCCCCGTCATCTACGAGCAGCCGAATATCCTGACCAGCCGCGTGACGGGCACGTTCAGCTATAACACCAAGAACTACGCCAAAGAGTCTGCCAACGATCCTGTTAGCGGCAAGGAGATAACCTTCTCTGTGGCGCTGACGGGTCTCGGCGGCGACGTCCGGACCTACGCGCCGTTTGCGACCTACACGCAATACATCCCCGTCCGTCGTAAGAGATCAGATAACCCGGAAGTCTTTGGCTTCCGTATTCTCGCCAGCACCGTTGGCAAGTTTGCCGAGTCGGCCAAGATTAGAAACTCCGGCTCGCTGGCCTTCGTCAACGGCGTGCCGATTTACGAGCGCTTCTTCCTCGGCGACGAGTTTACGATTCGCGGCTACAACGTGCGCTCCATCAGCCCGATTGTCCCGCTCGATTCCTTCGTCACCTCGCGTAACCTTGTGCTTGCCACTAACCCTACGGGGACGCCGCAGGTGATTACGGGTCTACAGTCCGACATACGCGACTTCACAGGCCCTTCCGGCTCGAACAGCGTGCAGTTTACGCAGCGCACCTTTGCCTTTGTCGGCGGCGACACGCAGCTTCTAGGCAACTTTGAATACCGCATTCCGATTTTTGGTCCGGTCCAGCTCGCGGCCTTCGCGGACATCGGCACGGTCTTTAACCTGCGCTCGGGCGACGACCAGATATTTTCCAGCAACTTTCTGCCGGACGATCAGTTCCGGCTGACGACGGGGACGACCCTCAATAGCGTCGCCGTCATCGGCAACCCTAGACTCGCTCGCACGATTTTCGTGGACGGCGGAGTTGCCTTTGACGCCCTCGTCGGACGCGATAATCGCCTCGTGACGGCGGAAGAGCTGACCGAAGCTTCACGAAATCCGCAGGCCATTGACCCTGTGACGGGGCTGCCCTTTGGCTTCTACAGAGTCTTCCTGCGCGGCGAAGCGCAGACAAATACGGTGGCACGCCTCGGCGAAAGCCTCTTTTCCAGATTTACGGATTATCGTTCGAGCGTCGGCGCTGAATTGAGATTCCAGGTGCCCATCATCAATGTGCCGTTCCGTTTGATTTACGCATACAACCCAAATGCGCGAACTGGCGTCGTAAGTGGGTTGCCGTTTAACTTCAACGAGAAGCGGAGCGTCTTCCGCTTCAGCATCGGTCGCACTTTTTAACCATTCAGGGTAAACTAAACTATCTCAGGCGGCACACCGCATCCAGGAGTCCCTTCGGCGTCGCCTTTCACTTTGTAAGGAGCATTAGAAAGAGAGTATGAAGAATTATCGTTTGATCGTCGCCGCAGCTTTCCTGGTGGCCGTCACAGCACTCCCCGCATTCGCACAGGGCACGAGACCGGCAGCACCCGCACAGGGCGGAGCGCCTTCCGCCGCCAACGTTCCCGACAGCAAGATTGCTCTGGTTAACACTGACGCCTTCGGTGATGAAAAGCAGGGCATCACGCGCCTCGTCAATGCCGTTAAGGGAGTCGAGCGCGAGTTTCAGCCGCGCAAGACCGAGCTTCAGGGCCTACAGACGCGCATCCAGACCCTGACCGACCAGATTAGCAAGACCACCACGGTCGCTGACCCCAAGACTCTGCAATCGCAGCAGGACCAGCTGGACCTCTTGAAGAAGGATTTCCAGCGCCGCGGCGAGGACGCGCAGGCCGCCTATAACAAGCGCATGCAGGAAGCCATCAGCCCGATTTACGATGACATCGGCAAGGCTCTCGATGCGTTTGCCAAGCAGCGCGGCATCACGCTCCTGCTCGATGCCTCGAAGATTGGTCCGGCGATTCTCTCGCTCAACGACGGGATGGACATCACGGCTGCTTTTATCCGCGAGTTTAACTCCAAATTCCCGGCCACCGCAGCCGCCGCCGGGACCAGATAATCAGCGTTCGCCCCTCAACAGGCGCGAATCAGCGATAGTAAATCGTGAATGGAGAATCGCTCTCCGTTCACGATTTGCTATTTACTATTTACGTTTCAGGCTTTACGATGCACGCCCTATGGAGACGTTTTTAGACGCGCGCGCTATCCAGGAGCTTTTGCCGCACCGCTATCCCTTCCTGCTCGTTGACCGGATCATCGAGCTTGTCCCCAAAGAGAGAATCGTCGGCATCAAGCAGGTCAGTATCAACGAGCCTTTTTTTCAGGGCCATTTTCCGGGCGCGCCCGTCATGCCGGGCGTCCTGGTCGTTGAAGCTCTGGCACAGGTCGGGGCCGTCCTGGCACTGCGCGAGATAGAGGACCGCGACCAAAAGCTGGTCCTCTTTACGGGCATCAGGGAGGCGCGCTTTCGCCGCCCCGTCGTGCCCGGCGACACGCTGACGCTGGAGGTCACGGCGCTGCGTATAGGCTCTCGCGTCCAGCGTATGCGCGGCGAAGCCAAAGTTGACGGCCAGCTCGCCGCCGACGCCGAACTCACCAGCGTCATCGCCGACCGCGAAACCGCGAAATGAGAGAAAGGCCAAAGGAAGCAGGGAAGAGGCAAAAGCTCGGGCGGCTGCCAGCTCAAGAGACTAATGCTCTGAGCCGCGCTTTTGTCTTCTTCCCTCTTCCTTTCTACTTTTAATGATCGTTCACCCTTCGGCCATTCTCAGCCCGCGCGCTCAAATCGGGCGCGATTGTTTTATTGGTCCATATACAATCGTCGGCGATGAAGTGACGCTCGGCGACCGCGTGCGCCTGGAATCGCACGTCGTCGTTGACGGGCGCACACTCATCAGCGACGAAAGCCATGTCTATCCCTTCGTCTCCATCGGGATGGCCTCGCAGGATTTGAAGTACAGGGGCGAGCCTTCGGAGACGCGTATCGGTAAGCGTTGCGCCCTGCGCGAATTTGTCACCGTGCATCGCGGGACGGAAGGCGGCGGGATGCTGACGGAGATTGGCGACGATTGCCTGATTATGGCGCAGGCCCACGTCGCGCATGATTGCCGTCTGGGCAACCGCGTCATCATGGCTAACGCCGCCACGCTGGCGGGTCATGTTCTGGTCGAAGACGGCGCGAACATAGGTGCTTATTCGGGTGTGCATCAATTCTGCCGCGTCGGGCGCGAAGCCTACATCGGCGGCTACTCGGTCGTCGTCAAGGACGCGCTCCCCTTCGCTCTGACGGTCGGCAACCATGCGCGCTGCTACGGCCTCAACATCACGGGCATGAAGCGCAGAGGCTATTCCCCTGAAGTCATCAAAGCTCTGCACCATGCCTTTCACCTGCTGCTCAACTCGCGCCTCAACACGACGCAGGCGCTCCAACAGATTCGCGAAGAGATCACACGCTCGACAGAGGTTGACGAACTCCTGCGCTTTATCGAAACTTCCCAAAGAGGCGTTATCAAATAAGAGTGACAGGTGACGGGTGACAGGTAACAGGAAGGAACAATCTTTTATCTTGTCACCCGTTATCTATTACCTGTCATCCATCACTTGTCACCTGTCACTGCTTTTATGCGTTTCGGCTTGATTGCAGGCAATGGGCGTTTTCCCTTTCTCGTGCTCGAAGGCGCGCGCAAGGCCGGTGTCTCTCTGGCTGTGGCGGCGATTCGCGAGGAGACCGACGCCGAGATAGAACGCGTGGCCGAGCGCGTGGAGTGGGTCGGCATCGGCCAGTTGGGAAAGATGATTCGGTTTTTCAAGCGCGAGGGCGTGGAGAAAGCCATCATGGCCGGGCAGGTCAAGCACGTGCAGATTTTCAGCGGCGCGCTGCCGGACGTGCGTATGCTCAAGATGCTCTTGAGACTCCCGCGCCGCAACACGGACGCGCTCATCGGCGCGGTCGCCGACGAACTGGCGGGCGAAGGCATAGAGTTGATTGACTCGACCTACTTTCTACAGGACCACCTGCCAGCCCCCGGCACACTCTCGCGCCGCGCGCCGGATGAGCGCGAGCGCGGCGACATCGAATATGGTCTCGAAGTCGCACGCGAGATTGCGCGCCTAGATTTGGGCCAGACGATAGTTGTCCGCGCAAGGGCTTGCGTCGCTATCGAAGCGATGGAAGGCACGGATGCCACCATCCGTCGCGCGGGCAGCCTCGCGCGAGGTCGCCTGACCGTCATCAAGCTCGCCAAGCCGGACCAGGATATGCGCTTCGATGTGCCTGTCGTCGGCCTGCCCACGATTGAAACGATGCTGGAAGCCGGAGCAACCTGCCTCTGCCTGACGGCTGGCAAGACACTGATCTTCGACCGCGAAGAGATGCTCCGCCTGGCAAACGAGAAACGCATAGCAGTCGTCGCCGTCTCTTCCGTTTAATCGAAGACGAATATCAACAAGAAAGACAAAGGGCGCTGAAGTTAAGCTCGCGAGCTTAACTTC
>DASWMI010000083.1:0-3555 GCA_036399835.1 Pyrinomonadaceae bacterium
GTCGTCTTTATGGTCTCGATCATACAGGGGTTGAACAAGGCTTTCGCAGAACAGATTGAAGCGCTCGGGTCAAACACCATCTGGGCCACAAAGTTTGACCCGAGCTTCGGCCACCAGCCCAACTCGGAAGAGCTGCACCGCAAGGAACTCTCGCTCGAAGATGCCGACGCCATACGCAACGACGCTCCCTCAATCATCGGCGTCTCGCCCATCTACCGCAAGATTGCGGAGACCGTGCGTTATGAAGAGAAGCAGACAGACACTCCCATCCTGCTCGGCGTGACGCAGTATTACGAGTTCGTCCAATCGAGCTACGCGGCGCACGGCCGTTTTATCAACGAGATGGACGTAGAGCAGCGCGCCAACACCTGCGTCATCGGGATAGATGTCGTGCGCGCTCTCTTTCCTTATGAAGAGGCTCTCGGCAAGGAGTTGAAGATTGCTGGCCGTCCTTTTCGCATCGTCGGCGTGATGGAGCCGCTCGGAAATTTTCTGGGCCAATCGCGCGATAACTCCGTCTTTATCCCGATTACTACGTTTCAGAAGTATTATCCCGAACCCGTCTTTCCCGAAACCATCTATGTCATCATCGCGCGCCCGCGCTCGCGCGCCGAAGTCAAGCTGGCGGTTGACGAGATGACGGACATCCTGCGCCGCCGTCGTCATGTCCAGCGCGGCGCGCCCAATAGCTTCGGCATCTCTTCGCAGGACGCGCTGCTCGATGTCTATAACCAGTTGACGGGCGCGACCGCGCTCGTCCTGACGGCCATCTCTTTCGTCGCGCTGATGATCGGCGGCATCGGCGTGATGAATATCATGCTCGTCTCCGTCACGGAAAGGACCAAAGAGATTGGCTTGCGTAAGGCCGTCGGGGCCACGCGGCTGAATATCCTCTCGCAATTTCTGATTGAGGCGGTCGCGCTGACAGCGATGGGAGGGCTGGCGGGCCTCTGCGTCGGAGAGCTTGCCAGCCTTCTCATGAACAAGTATTCCCCGCTTCCGGCTTATGTTCCGCTCTGGGCCATCGCCGTCGGAATCGGTATCTCTGCGGCCATCGGCATCATCTTCGGCCTCTGGCCCGCCTGGAAAGCCGCACGCCTCGACCCGATTGAGGCGCTGCGTTATGAGTAGGACCAGAGCCGTCTGAAGAGCGTGAGAAAATGCGTTCGCAAAATTTTAGGCGACGCACACGCGCCGCGAGCATCCAAGCTTTGTTGATGTCAGTCGGAACTCGGATTTTAAGCTGGACCACTTTTGCCCCCTGATTTTGTTCCAGTCGTTTTGCAACCTTTCCACGGCTCTGACGTAGTAACTTCACCGTGAATTTCGCAGAAACAATCAAACTCGCCATCGCTGCCATCTGGGCGCACAAGCTGCGCTCCGCGCTGACGCTGCTCGGCATGATTATCGGCGTCACAGCCGTCGTCACGGTCGTCTCTTTGATTCAGGGATTCAATGCCTATTTCGACGAGAAGGTCGCGGGCATCGGCGCCAAGGCGTACACGGTCCAGCGTTTCAATCCCTTCGAGGACTTCAAGGACACGGACACCATCGCCGCCGCGCAAAGGCGCAACAAAGACCTCACGATGGATGATTATGAGTACTTGCGAGAGCGTGCCACACTGACGGATAAGCTCGGCGCGAAGGCTCGCTCGACGCGCTCCGAAATCAAGCGCGGCACTGAGATTCTCGAAGAAGTGCCGGTCGGCGGCGCGACGCCGAATATCGCCGAGATTGAAAATCTAGAGATAGCCGACGGGCGTTATTTCACTGGACCAGAGAATGATGCAGGCGCTCGCGTGGCCTATATCGGAGCCGACGTGGCGAACAAGCTTTTTCCTACGGGGTCGCCTCTCGGACAGGAGATTATTGTCAGGGGCTTGCCTTTCCGCGTGGTGGGCGTGGCGGTTGCCAAGGGCACTGTCTTCGGCCAGCCGCAGGACATGTTCATCACTATCCCCCTTAAAACTTACGCCAACAATTTCGGCGGCCTCATCAACCAGCGCTCGCTCTATTTCGTAGGGACTTCAAAATCCGACAAGACCTTTGACGATGCCGTAGAGGAAACGCGCTTTCTGATGCGCGCGCGCCGCCGCCTGAGCGCCGGCGAGAAGGACAACTTCGGCATCGTCACGCCGGATGCCATCATGGGCCTGCGCGACCGCATCCTCGGCACGGTCTCCATCGTCGCCATCGCCGTTCCGGCCATCGCGCTCGTCATCGGCGGCATCGTCATCATGAACATCATGCTCGTCTCGGTCACAGAAAGGACCAAGGAGATTGGTATCAGGAAATCCCTGGGCGCTCGCCGGACAGACATTCTGAGACAGTTTCTGGTCGAGGCCGTGACGCTCTCGGCCATCGGCGGCATCGTCGGCGTGCTCATCGCGTGGCTCGCGGGGCGCATCGTCACGATGATGATCTTTCCGACCTACCTTTCAATCGCGGCCATCGCCGTGGCCGTCTCCGTCTCAGGCATCATAGGCGTGCTCTCAGGCATCTTCCCGGCCTGGAAAGCCGCGCGCCTGGACCCGATTGAAGCCCTTAGGGCGGATTAAAGAATTTTGGATTTTTGATTTGCGATTTAAGATAAAGCCTGTTTCAAATTCCGGATCGCAAATCAAAAATCGCAAGTGTTATGAAACTTCTCCGCAGTGATATTTACGAAAATCTGCTGATGGCGCTCTCGACCTTGCGCGGCAATAAGCTGCGTTCTGTGCTGACGGTGGTCGGGGTGGTCATCGGCGTCTGGACCGTGATGGCAATCGCTTCGATTATCAGCGGGATTGATACGGCGGTCAGAAAAGAGGTCGAATCCTTTGGCACGCGCTCGATCTTTATCGCCAAGTTTGACCCAGGGATTCGCATCGGTCGTCTCTCGCGCGAAGAGCGGATGCGTAAGGAATTGACTTACGACGATGCGCTGGCGATTGCGAAGCTTCCGGCGGTCCAGGTGAGCGTGCCATTTCTGGACATCACGAACAACTTCTTCGGGCAGAAGATTACGGTCTCGGGCGGCGGGAAAACATCTTCATCGGTCCAACTACAGGGCACGCTTCCCGATTTCGAGAAGGCCGGGACGGAGGTCATCATCGAAGGGCGTTTCTTCTCCGAATTTGAGAACGACTCGAATGAGGAGGTCTGCGTTATCGGCTCAAAAGTCGCGGAAGATTTCTTTCCCTTCGGCTCGCCGCTGGACCACAAGATAGAGATTGGCGGGCGCGACTTTCGCGTCGTCGGTGTGCTTCAGGCGCGCGAGCAATTCCTGGGCGGAGGCGGCGCCGACAGCGAGAACAATGTTATCTATCTTCCCTTCAACGTGGCTCGCAAGCTCAAGCCAAATGCCGACGACGTTTTTATCATGGCCGTCGCGCGCCCCGACATGATGGATGAAGCGAAGGACCAGATTACAGACCTCCTGCGCGTCAGGCGGCAAGTCCCCTTTGGCAAGCCTGACAACTTCGGGATGGCAACCTCTGAAAGCATCATCGAACAGTTTCGCGCCATCACCTGGGGCGTCGCCATCGCGATGGTCGTCATCTCTTCCGTGGGATT
>DASWMI010000084.1:0-35872 GCA_036399835.1 Pyrinomonadaceae bacterium
GGATGCAGACTATCGTCAATCTCTGACCCTGCTTGAACGCGCCGCAGACAGACGCGAGCGTGACGCGAGCGGCATGCTCACAAAGAGCGGTATCATGGTCGGACTCGGCGAGGAGTTTGAAGAAGTGGTCCAGTTGATGCGGGACTTGCGCTCTGTCTCTTGTGACATCATGACTATCGGACAGTATCTGCAACCCTACGAGCGCCGATTGCCCGTCGAGCGCTTTGTGACGCCCGAAGAGTTCGAGCGCTGGCGCGAGATAGGGATGGCGATGGGCTTTCGCCACGTCGAATCCAGCCCGCTGACGCGCTCTTCCTATCACGCGCGCCAGCAGACAGAAGCGCCCTCGCCGCAGGAGGCGCCCGAACCGGACCTCGCATCTGCCCTGTGAGATTCAAGTCATGGTTTGGGACGAGGCCGCTTTCAAAGACGAAGGCGGCCCTTCTTCTTTGGCGAGCGTCTGAATATTCAAGTGGCCGCAAGGTCAGAAGTAGGGTATTTATCAAGCATGAGAGCTGTCGTTTTCGATCAACATGGTGGACCGGAAGTACTGCGGTACGGGGAAGCGCCGGACCCTCGGATAAAGGCCAATGAGGTGCTCGTAGAGGTGCGCGCCTGCACGCTCAATCACCTGGACGTGTGGGCGCGCCAGGGACTACCGGGGATAGAGATTCCGCTGCCGCATATTCTCGGCAACGACATCGCGGGAGTCGTGCGCGAGGCGGGCGAGCTTGTCACATGGGTGCGCGCAGGTGATGAAGTGATATTGCAGCCGGGCGTCTCCTGCGGGCATTGCCTTGAATGCCTGCGCGGTCAGGATAATCTCTGCGCGGAGTATGACATTCTCGGTTACGTGCGCGATGGGGGCTATGCCGAGCTAGTCGCGGCGCCCGGCGTGAACGCGATCTCAAAGCCGAAAAACCTGAACTGGGAAGAGGCCGCCGCGCTGCCGCTCGTGCTCTTGACGGCCTGGCACATGCTGGTGACGCGCGCCAGCGTGCAGCCTGGCGAGGATGTCTTGATTCACGCTGCGGGGAGCGGCGTCGGCTCCATCGGGATTCAGTTGGCGAAGCTGCGCGGGGCGCGCGTCATCGCGACTGCCGGCTCGGATGAGAAGCTCTTGAAGGCGCGCGAGCTGGGCGCGGACGAAGTGGTCAACTATACGCGTGAGGATTGGTCCAGGGAGGTGCGGCGCTTGACGGGCAAGGCTGGCGTTGATGTGGTCTTTGAGCACACGGGCGCCCAGACCTGGCCCGGCTCTCTGCAAACGCTCAAGAAGAACGGGCGGCTCGTCACCTGCGGCGCGACCAGCGGCTACGATGCGCGCACGGACCTGCGGCAAGTCTTCTATCGCCATCTCTCGCTGCTAGGCTCTTTCATGGGGTCGAAGGCCGAGCTGCTCGAAGCGATGAAGCTGGTCTCGCGCGGCCTCCTGCGCGCCGTCGTAGACCGCACGCTCCCGCTTTCGGAAGCTCGGCACGCGCACGAGTTGATGGAAGACCGCGCGCAGTTTGGCAAGCTCGTTTTGATTCCTGAAAACTAGGCGCGATGGAAAAGAGGAGAACAACGCTTGAGTAAAGATACTGCCCTGCTGGTTGTTGATGTGCAGAACGCTGTCGTTGATTGGTCCAACACAGAGGCGCGTGGGCAGGAGGTGCTCTCGAAGATCAATCAACTGCTCTCGCGTGCGAGGGCTGCGCTTGTGCCTGTCATTTATGTACAGCATGACGGCGAGCCGGGTCATCGGCTGGCCGTCGGCTCTGAAGGCTGGCGGATTCATCCGGCCATCGCGCCCTTTGAAGGCGAGCTGGTTGTACGCAAGCGCGCATCGGATGCTTTTTATCAAACGCCGCTGCAAAGCGCGCTCGATGAGCGCGGCATCAAGCGGTTGGTCGTCGTCGGATGCTGCACGCAGTATTGCGTGGATACGACCTGCCGGAGCGCCGTCAGCCACGGCTATGACGTGACGCTGGCGAGCGATGCGCATACGACGATGGGCAACAGCATTATCCCATCATCGCAAATCGTCGCGCATCACAACGAGACGCTGGACCAGTTCGGCAACGACGAGCATCTAGTGACTATCAGGCGTGCGAGCGAGATTGAGTTTTAAAGGAATTAAGGCGAGTCTTTAAAGCCGTGCGTCTTATCTGCCGGAATAATCTTCGACGTTGAAACGCTGGCGCAGAGCCTCAAGATTTTCCGGAGTAAATTCAAAGTTTGTGCCCGCGATGATGCGGCGGCCTTCGTCCGTCCTGACCCACTGATTGGTCTCCTGCGGCGAGTTGGCCTTCAGGTAAGCGATGTCGTCCTTCTCGAAGGCGCGCTGGTCTTTGCGCGCGAAGACGAAGATATAGTTAAACTGGCCGTTGCGCACATATTGAAGGTCTTTCTCGAAGGGAGTCTGCGGCGTGGAATTCTGCCGCGCCGTGCCAGCCCCGGGCGCAGGAGCGTTCGCGCCCCTTGAATTGGCCTGATTCGATTTGCCGCACCCGCAGCACAGCCCCGCGACCAGGATGAGCGTGAGACAGACTGCGCGCTGTTTCCGAAACCACTTCATCGCATTCCTGCCTTATTCAGAATTAGCCACAGAGGCATAGAGAGATAAAGACAAATCAGGATTTAATAAGACTTTTTAACTTATCTTTGCTGCCTCTTCTTCCGTCTCTCTCTCTCTGTGTGCCTCCGTGCCTGCGTTGGCTCGTCTTATGGTCTTTGACAATGATTGAAATCTACTGAGGCTCTTCGTTGCCGTCGTCCTGTTGCGCGTCCGTGTCGTCATCGTCGCTGCCGTTCTGGTCGCCGGTCTCGGGCGGCTCTCCCTTCTCGTCGCGGATGTGCAGGATAGCGCAATCTTCATCCTCATAGACGAGCTCGAACCAGCCGCTGTCGAGCGCGTTGTTGTAGAACTCGTCGTGGACCTTATCGTTATCCGTAAAGACATAGCGCGCGCCGAAGCGGTCGCGGATAACGGGGGCCGGGTCTTTGACCTTTCCCAGATTGATCTTGTCGTAAAGCTCCGAGAGTTCTTTATTCTGGTCCAGCAGATAGTTTGGATCAAGCCCGGAGACATAAGCGTGTGACGGGTCGAAATAGAAGAGGCGTGGGAAATCGTCCCAGTCCGTGTTGTAAATCATCTGCCCGGCGGGGACATTCTCGCGCACCCACTCCATCCCGTGCTGGTAGTAAGGCGGCTTGGCGCTCGAAGCGATGTCTCCAGCCGTCCGGTAGACGTTGTAATAGAGCACGCCGCCGAGCAAGAGGGCCGCGACCGCCGCCGCAATCGTCTTCCATCCGGCCTCAGTCTCCCTGGCTCGACTCGCGTCCTCCTTTTCCTCGCGGTCAAGGTAGGGCTGCAACTCGTCCAGCACGTCCGCAGGCAGGCGACCGATAGAGCTGCGCACGCCGTCGAAGACCGGCTGCAAGGCGAAGGCCGCGAAGAGCACGGCGAAGGGCGGCCAGTATTCGGCTATGCGTTTCCAGCGGAGGTTCAAAATCAGGAGGACGGTCGAGAAGGCCAGGAAAAAGAGCGGGTGCTGCGCGCGTTTGCGGTTGCCGCCGTGAAAGGCTATATAGCCCGTGACCATTGCTATACAGGCGACGAGGCAGTTAGCCAGAAATTCCCAGGTGTCGTATGGATACCACTCCTGCCCGACGGCGGTCGGGAAATCTTTCGGACGCACCTTCATCAAGAGGTGCTCGTAAAAGAGCACCAGGTTGTGCGGAAAGTAAGGGTTGATGATAAAGCCCGCGAGGATGCCAAGCATCACCCAGAGGACGGGCCGCCACTCTATGCGATGCTCGCTCCAGCCGATAATCGCGGCCCAGATGATGGCCGCTGCGCCGAGCAAGACTGAAAGGTCGTAAGCCAGCGTAAAGACGAAGGCGAGCGGCAAGAGCCAGATATACTTGCGCTCGAAAAGCAGGTAGATACCGCAGATCATAAAGATGATCGTCATCGGCGGCGCTTTCGTCATGTTGATGCGATAGAGAAAGGGCGCGGAGCAGGCCAGCAGCGCCACCAGCCAAACCAGCGCATAGCTGATGCGATAACGCACAACCATCCAGTAGCAGGAGAAGATGGCTAGGCTGGCAAAGAGGGTCGCGGAGATTTTCGCTCCGAGCCGCAGGTCGCCAAACCATGTAAAGGGAATCTGTATGATGTGAAAGAGCAGGTGATGGTCAACGTAATCTTTCGGGTTGAGCGTCGTCAGCGGCAGCCAGGTAAAGCGCGGCGGAAACTTCCCCCCCTTGATGCCTTCCCACAACAGGCGACTCCAGCGTATGTGATAGTAGCCGTCAAAGTCTCCGCAGCAGACAGACTGCGTGGAGAACTGTAGCCAGTAGATAATCACCGCGATGGCGAATGCGCCGACCGTCAACTGCACAAAACGCGCGGTCGTCTCGGAGACGGGCATGTTGCTCAACTTGAGCACCCGCTTCGCCTTCGCCTTTACATGGCTCTCGCTGACGTCCTGCATAGCTTTGAAAAGGATGAAGAATGAGGGATCAGGGATAGACCGGGTTGAATCAATGGCTCATATGATTAATGAGCGGCTCAGACAGTCTCGTTCATCCCTCATCCTTCATCCCTGCTTGAATCTCTCATCCCTTCTTTAGTCTCTCAGGCGTTCGATCAGGTCCAGGAGGTCTACGGGGTTGATGGGTTTGGTCAGGTGTGCGTTAAAGCCGCTGGCGAGCGAGCGCTTGTCGTCGTCGTACATGGAAAAGCCCGTCACGGCGATGAGCGGAACGGTGCTGCAATGCGGCAGCTCGCGCAACGCGCGGGCCAGCTCGTAGCCGTTCATGTCCGGCATCCCGATGTCCGAGACGATGACGTCGAAATGCTCGCGGCGTGCCACTTCAAGCGCGTCCATGGCGCAGGAGGCCGTCTCGACCTCGTAGCCTGCGTGACGCAGGAAGAGCGCGATCATCTCGTTGACATCCTGCACGTCGTCTACCACCAGCGCGTGCGGCTTCTGCTTATCCGTGCGCGGCGCGTTGGCGGCTCCCGTTCTGCTCTCTTCGGTTTGTTGATGAAGACCATCGGAGAAAAAATGAGTCGAAGCCGAGAGGGAAGATGCCCGGACAGCATGGCTCGCAGGCGCGACTGTAATGATGCTTTGCATACTTAGAGCCTTTCTGCCGCAGTCTGATGCGGGGATGATGAAATTGTTTCGCGAAGGTTTCTCATTCTAGCCTACCACACACGCTTCGTCCAACAAACGAAAAGCAAGACCCGCAAAGCTCAAAGCGAAACTCGAAAGTGATGAGCAGCCTTTCGGCCTTGAGATGCGGATTTGACGAGGGCACGGCTGGCTTTCATCGCTCTGCAAACTTCGGAAAGCCTCTCCTGAGTCAAGCTCATCCGAATCGAATAAGAGAAAGATTGCCCTCTGCGCTAAAGATTTTTAGTGACATGCGAAGTGCATTTTGATAGCGTGTCTTTTGATAACCCCGAATGAAAATACACAAGACCAAGGAGAAAAAGAGACATGGCAGCTAGAAAGGGTAGCAAGAAATCGAGCGGGTCTCAGAAGGGCAGCAAAGGCTCTTCAGGGAGCAAGAAGTCGGGCAAGAAAGCGGCTCAAAAGTCTTCCAAGAAGAGTGGTAAGAAGGCAGCCTCTAAGGGCGGCGGTAAGGGCGGAGGTAAGAAGTCTTCAGCCGGTAAGTCCGGGTCCAAAAAGTCTGCGGGCGGCAAGAAGGGCGCAGGCAAAGGGGGCGCGGGAGGCGGTGGCAAGAAAGGCGGCAAGAAGGGCGGTCAGCAGGGCGGTGGTAAGAAGGGCAGTAAAAAAGGTGGCAAGAAGGCCGCCGGTTCGCGCAAAGGCGGAGGCGGCAAGAAGACGACAGCCTCCAAGATCGCTCAAGAGGCCAAGCGCGTCGCGGGCAAAGCCCTGACGGGCGCGGCAGCGGGCGCGGTCGTCGGCGCTCTCTCGGCCATCATCCCGGAAGCAGAGCAGGTGACAGAGAAGATGGAAGAGACGCAGCACGCTGCGGAACAGGACCAGAAGGGCAAATAACTCGGCAGCCGCCCAAGACAAGAGCCTGCCGAAGCAGAACTGGAGCGCGGAGGGTCGAACGGGCCAGCCGCGCTCCTTTCTTCTGGACCACAGCTCAAGCAGACAGAGCGCGCACGAACTAAAGAGAGCGCCTGAGATTAAAGAAAGAGCGCGCGGGGAGATTGCTTCGGTCCTCGCTTCTTATCTGTGACACGCGTTAGCCAGCCAAAAAGTTTTCTGCTAGGCTGTGACTTCACCCGAAAAAAAAACTTCAAGGACAGTTGTACTCTTGTATCCGGCTGGCAATCTCTTTATTCCCGCTCCGCACGGTCGCCTCGAAGCGATTCTCAAAGAGCCGCGCGAGGGCTTGCGGCGTGGGCTGGCGCTGGTCCTGCACCCGCACCCCCTGGGCGGCGGCACGATGCATAACAAGGTCGTCTTTCGCGCCGCGCGAGCACTCAATGACGCAGGGCTGTTGACCTTGCGCATCAACTTTCGCGGCGTTGGGCAGAGCACGGGCGAGCACGAAGAGGGACGCGGCGAGTTGGAGGATGTGCGTCTGGCTCTGGATTATCTGGGCGAGCATTATCCGGGCCAGGGCATCACGCTGGCGGGCTTCTCCTTCGGCTCGCGCGTAGGGATGGAGGCAGGCATCAAGGATGAGAGCGTGGTTGGTCTCATCAGCATCGGCACGCCCGTTGACAAATACGATTTCAAGTTCCTGGAAGCCTGCCGCAAGCCCATCCTCTTTGTTCACGGCGAAAGAGACGAATTCGGGCGAGTAGAGAGCCTGCTGGCCCTCGCCGCGCGACTCCCACAGGAGGCACGCGCGCGCGTCGAGATAGTTAAAGAGGCGGACCACTTTTTTGAAGGTCGGCTGGACGAACTGAAACGCATCATCACGGAATGGACCAGGCAGGCAGTCAATCTTCAAACGTAAGTCGTTAAAGCGAGGACGCGTTTCTCTCTCTACACGATTTACTGTTCGCGATTGACGATTTACGATTCAAGAACGATGAATACTTACACGGACCCGGCCATACGCATCACGCTGCTGCCGCGCGACACCAACCCGCAGGGCACAATCTTTGGCGGCATTATCCTGAGCTATATAGACATGGCCGGGGCCATCGAAGCGCACCGCCGCACAGGACAGGAGCGCTTTGTGACAGTCGCCATGCGCGAAGTCATCTTTCATCATCCGGTCTTCGTCGGAGACCTCGTCAGCTTCTACGCAGAGACGGTCTGCACCGGGACGACCTCCATCACCATACGCGTCATCGTCGAAGCCGAGAGGCACGGCGGCGTGGAGGCGCGTGTGCGCGTCACAGAAGCCGAAGTGGTCTACGTCGCCGTGGATGAGAATCGCAAGAAGACGAAAATAACAATGAGACCACAGAGGGAAAAGCCGTCAGGCTCAAACAGCTAGAACCCATCTCAAGACTTCTGCCTTAGACTTCGTCAAATTTTTTATTCAGTTGAGCCTGGATTGGACACGGCGCAGGGCCTGCATCGCCTGCGCAAAGCCCGGCTGCTCTCTGAGCGCCAGACCGTAATGGCGCGCCGCGTCGAGCAGGCGATAGCGCGTCTCATAAACACGGCCCAGGTTGAAATGCGGAAAGGCGTAGGATTCATAACGCGGCGCGGTCAGCGCGAGCTTGAACCACTTGACGCACGAGAGCATATCGCCCTTCGCAATCAGGTAGCTGCCGATGTCGTTGTAAGGATTGCCGAAGGAAGAGTCAACGCGAATCGCCGCGCGGCATTCTTCTATGGCCTCATCGTAACGCTCCTGAAAGCTGAACACCCAGCCGAGAAACGTGTGGGCCTCGGCTGTCGGATAGATTGCCAGTGAGCGCCTGTAAAGCTCTATGGCCCGCTCGAAATCCCCGGCCTGCTGCGCTTCGTAGGCGCGCTCGAAGAGTTCCACGGCCTCACGCTTTGGACCAGACTCGATGTCAACATTCTCGAACATGAGAGGCAAGCTCAACTCAAAAAGACGCCTTGGATGATAATCTCTCTTTCTCTCTCGCTCTCTGCGTCCTTGCGATTCATTTAAGGCTTAGGCGTCGTTGCGCCGTCGCAGGACGGCTTATTATCTTTAGTTTTGTCGCGCCGCTCGATACGCCCGTCCGTCCTGGGCGCGATTGATTTGACGGCTGCGAGCGCATCGCGCAGGATGTTGGAATCAATACGCCCCTTCTCAGGCGTAATCAGATAGCGCGCATCCTTAAACATATTGTAGCCGTCGCCGCCGTCTCTGGCGATAAAGGTGGTCGTCGCCAGCGTGTACTTTCTCTTTTCATCGAGCGGCTGGCCGTTGACCGTTAGGCTCAGTATGCGCGAGCCGGGCGGACGCGTCGCGTCAAAGCTAAAGCGCACGCCTGAGACCTGCGGGAAGCGCCCGGGTTCGTTGTCTTCATTGCTGCGCGCGACGCCGTGTTCGAGCGCCTGCCGCAAAGTAGCGCCGGTGATTTCCAGCTTGACGATAGGATTCTTGAAGGGCAGGATTGAGAGCACATCGCGCAGCGTCAGCTCGCCCGGAGCGAGCAGGGCATCGGCGCGAATCGAGCCGCCGTTCATCAGCGCCACGTCCGCACCGGCCCACTGGCGAAAAGCATCCGTGATAAAGTCGCCGACGTTCGTCTCCCGCTGGCGGCTATCCTCGCTCTTGGCGTTCAACTCGACATCCGTGTGGCCCACGCGCTCATTCAATTCCGCGAGCAGCTTTCCATACTTTTGATAAATCGCCGCGAAGCTTTCATCCTCCGCGACCCCGCTATCTACCGGAATCACTTTCCAGTCAATGCTCTCCAGCTTGCCCGTCTGTCTGGAGATGTTGAGGTCAATCCGGCCAAGCTCGCGCGCGTCCGAAGTCATCTTGAAGATGGGCGCGTGCCCCGCCATTGATTCGAGCAGCGTGTGCTCGTGGCCGCCGATAATGAGGTCCACGCCCGAGCAGCGCGCGAGCTGTTTGTCTTCGTTCATGGAGAGATGCGTCAGCGCGATGACGACCTGCGCGGCCTGCGCCCTGATCTGCGGGACAACTCTTTGCGCCGTCTCGCACGGGTCCAGAAAGTCAACATCGGGGCCGGGCCGCGAAGTGTTCTTCGTTTCGGGGAGAGTAATGCCAAAGATACCGACCTTGACGCCGTCGAATTCGCGTATGATAAAGGGGTGCGTGTCGGCGAAAGTCTTCCCTGTCTTTTTATCAATGACGTTGGCGGCCAGCCATTTAAAGCGCGATTCCGCGACGCGCTCGCGTAGCACATCCGGACCAAAATCGAACTCATGATTACCGAAGGTCGCGTAATCCAGCCCGATTAGATTCCAGGCATCTATCATCTGCTGCCCCTTGTACGTGATGGATTCGACGGACGGAGAGATGGTATCGCCGGACATCAGCAGGAGAGTATGCGGCGACTGTTCCAGCGTCTTCTTGCGCAAGGTCGAAACGCGCCCCAATCCGCCGCGCGTCCCTCGATCCACGGGCGCAAACTGGTAGACATCATTAACCTGAAGAATCGTCACGCGAACATCGCACGCGCCCGTCGTCTGTGCCATCGCCGACAGGTTTGCCAGTAACAGCAGTAGCGCCCACATCATCAATATCGCCGCGCGGCGCAGCCCCGTAGCGTTTAATCTCATCGATTCATCTTCTCCTTGAAAGCAATGATCATGACAGGCGACGGGCGACCTGTGACCAGCGCCCTAATTTCGCCACTCGTCACTTGTCACTAGGGTTTGAGAGACTGCATTATACTCAGCGAGCCAAAGGCGTGCCAATCATCTGATAAGAAAATTGATGACTGCCATCAACGACTAGCTGAAAACTGAAAACTTCTCCGCATGAAGAACCATAAACAATTAAGCGTTGAGGCGGCGACCGCGATTCCAAAGGCTGGACCACATGAGGCCATCGCTGTCTGTGTCTTTGCGGACGCGCCGCTCATGCCGGTCTCGGGCCTTGCCGAAGAACTGCACAAGTCTCTTCAGCGTATGATGGCCGAGGGCGAATTCAAAGGCGAGGCCGATTCGTCTCTCCTCTTTCACGCGGCAGGCGGCAGCGACGGCGCTCGCAGGCTGCTGCTTTTGGGCCTCGGCGCGCACGCGGATTTCAACGCGCCCGCGCTCAGCCGCGCCGCCGGGATGGCCGCCCGCCTGGCGCTCACAGCGGGCATCCGGCATCTACATTTCGCTCTGCCTTCATCCTCGATGGAAGAGCCACTGATGGCGCGCGCCGTCGCCGAGGGCGCAATCATAGGCTCGCTCGATCTAGGCTCTTATCAAAACCATGAAGAAGAGAGACCAATCCTGGACCAGTTGACCATTATCTGCTCTCGCACGACTGAAGAGACGAGCGCCGCGATTGAGCGCGCGAGGATAGTTGCCGGTGCGGTCAACTGGACGCGCGAGCTTTCGCAAGAGCCGGGCGCTGCTTTACCACCGCGCGAGTTTCGGCGGCGGGCCGAGTTGATGGCCGCAGAGTGCGGCCTGGCTGTCGAATCCTTAAATGCGGATGAAATCCTGGCTCGCGGCATGGGCGGCCTCTGGGGTGTGGGCCAGGGTTCTGTCGAAGAGCCTGCGCTGATCGTGCTTCGTTATGAGCCGGAAGGCGCGGCGCAGGCTGAAGAGCTGTGGGCCTTCGTCGGTAAGGGAATCACTTTCGATACGGGCGGCATCTCGATCAAGCACGGGCTTGATATGTACGAGATGAAGGCGGACATGGCGGGGGGCGCAGCCGTGCTCGGCGCTCTCGGCGCTATCGCGCAGCTCAAGCCGCGTCGTCGCGTCGTAGGCATAGTCCCCGCCGCAGAGAATATGCCTTCGGGCCGCTCGATCAAACCCGGCGATATAGTCAAGACGCTGGCCGGGCCGACGATTGAAGTGGTTGATACGGACGCCGAAGGACGGCTCGTGCTGGCCGATGGCATAGCCTATGCGAAGCAACTCGGCGCGGCTCGCATCGTTGACCTGGCGACGCTGACAGGTTCTATCATCGCAGCCCTCGGCGACCATCGCGCGGGCCTCTTTAGCAACTGCGATGACTGGGCCAGGGAGGTCACCGAGGCTGCCGCGCGCGCGGGCGAGCCTGCCTGGCGTATGCCCGTCAGCGATGATTACAAGAAACGTATAGAAAGCGACATCGCCGATTTTAAAAACTATGGCGGGCGGCCCGATGCGACAGCAGCCGCGCTCCTGCTCAGCAAGTTTGCCGGCGAGACGCCCTGGGTTCACCTGGACATCGCCGGCACGAGCTGGCATGACGACGCTCAGCCGCACGCGCCCAAAGGCCCGACTGGCGCAGGCGTGCGCACGCTCGTCGAGCTGGTCTGCGAAGTTAACGGATGAACTTTGAACAGTTGATGAGAGCCTGGGGCTGGAAGCCTCTGCGCCACTGCCCGGGCAGATTTGTTCTGGCCGGAGAAACGAGCCTGAGCATGCAGGAGTTGCTCGGAGATGAGTTTGAAGTGCTCGCCTATCGAGTGGAAGCGGCGAGGGATACAGTGCTGGTTGTGAGGCTCGAAAGCGGCGGCCTCATCTCTTACAGCCGGGCAGACGGCACGCTCCTTCACACACTCAACACACCGGACGGATTCCGGCGCAAGCTTCGACAGCTTGGAATCCGCCTGCCCTCAACTTTGGCCTGACGAAACCGGAATGGCTGCTCATCAAACGATTTTCCTGACGGGCTTTCCGGGCTTTATCGCCGGACGGCTCGTCGAGCGTCTCTCGGCCGAAGGCGCGCGGTTTCGGTTGCTGGTCCAGCCGTCCTTGATTGAAAAGGCGCGCAAGGACGTGGCGCGCATCGCTCGCAACACGGGCACGGCGGCGAGCGATTTTCAGTTGATCGAAGGCGACATCACGCAAGAGAACTTAGGGATTCCCGAGGCGGAGCTTGAGAGGCTGCGTGTAGAGACGACCGCGCTCTTTCACCTCGCGGCTATTTACGATCTGGCGGTCGAGCGCGAGCTGGCGTTGCGCGTCAATCTCGAAGGCACGCGCAACGTCAATCGCTTTGCGCTGAGCCTGAAGCGACTCAGCCGTTATCATTACGTCTCGACCTGTTATGTCGCGGGAAAGCGCGAGGGGTTGATTCTCGAAACAGAGCTGCGGCACGAGGCTGGCTTTCGCAATTACTATGAAGAGACGAAGTACCTGGCGGAGCTTGAAGTTGATGCGCTGAAGCAGAAGCTGCCGCTGACGATTTATCGTCCTGCGGTCGTCTGCGGCGATTCGCGCACGGGCCAGACGGCCAAGTACGACGGCATCTATTATCTGATTCATTACCTGCTCAAAGCGCCGCGCTTGCTCTCGCTCTTCAACATAGGCAACCGCGAAGTCGCGCTCAACCTCGTGCCTGTGGATTTTGTCGTCGAAGCGATAGCCGCGCTCTCTGTAGATGAAAGGTCAAAGGGCAAGACACTTCAACTGGCGGACCCGAACCCCTTGACGACGCGCGAGCTATTCAATCTCATCACCAGGGAGATAGCCGGGCGCGAATCGCTCATCACCATTCCGATGGCTCTCGTCCGCCTCTCGCTCAGCCTGCCGCCCGCGCCGCTCATCACAGGGCTGCCGCATCACGGCGTGCCCTACTTCTTCGTCAAACAGCATTACGGGACGGCACTGGCGCAGGAGCTTTTAGCGCAGCACGGCCTGCGCTGTCCTCCGTTTCCAACCTACGTCAAGGCGCTCATTGATTTCGCCGCGCGGCATCCGAAGCTGTAGCTGGCGCTGGACCAGTGCCAGCGCCTCCTGCTGCTCCTCCAAATCCTGCGCATCTCGCCATCCCTTTCATGCATCTAAATCTATGCCTTCGCGCGAGAGGGTTTAAACGTGCGCGCGCCTTGACGAAGCGTCTCCGGACGAAAGCTTTCAAGCACGCGCCTTGCGCTTCGTTTCTTCGAGTCTGTATAGTTTCCGGTTTCGCGCTAAGGGTGTTGGGAGAGGAGAAAAATTGATGGCAGCAGTTCTTGAGATGACGAAGACTCCCGTGTTGGAAGATTATTTCCGGCTCTCGGATGCGGAACTCGAAGAGCGTATTACGGCGGCGCGCAAAAGTCTGGGCCAGCGGCTCTTGATACTCGGCCACCATTACCAGCGCGATGATGTCATCCGTCACGCAGACCTGACGGGCGACTCCTTCAAGCTCTCAAGGCTCGCGGCGGAGCGGCCCGCTGCCGAGTTTATAGTCTTCTGCGGCGTACACTTTATGGCCGAATCGGCGGACATCCTTTCAGCACCACAACAAAAGGTCATTCTCCCGGATTTGGGCGCGGGCTGCTCGATGGCCGACATGGCTTCGGCTGAGCAGGTCGAGGATGCCTGGGAGCAGCTTCAATCAATCGGCATTCTGGACCAGTTTCGCGTGATGCCGATTACCTACATGAACTCGACCGCCGCCATCAAGGCCTTCTGCGGCAAGAACGGCGGCATCGTCTGCACTTCGTCCAATGCCGTTCCGCTTTTTGAACAGAGCCTGCGCGAAGCCGACAAGTTGTTTTTCTTCCCGGACCAGCATTTGGGACGTAACACGGGCGTCAAGTTCGGTATCCCGCTGGATGAGATGGTGGTCTGGGACCCGTCGAGAGAGCTTGGCGGAAATACGGAAGCGGAGCTGCGCGCCGCGCGCCTGATTTTGTGGAAGGGCCATTGCTCCGTACACGGTCGCTTTAAGGCCTGGCATGTGGACCAGGTCCGAGCCGAAGTCCCGGACATCAAGGTGCTGGTCCACCCCGAATGCGTTTACGAGGTGGTCCAGAAGAGCGACTTTAACGGCTCGACCGAATACATCATCAAGATGCTGGAGGCAGCGCCAGCCGGTTCTAAGTGGGCTATCGGGACGGAAGTCAACCTCGTCAACCGCCTCATCAGGGAGCACCCGGACAAGCACGTTCAACTGCTCGCGCCGGACCTCTGCATGTGCTCGACGATGTATCGCATCTCGCCGCAGAATCTGGCCTGGGCGCTCGAATCTCTCATGGCCGGCGAGGTCGTCAATCAAATCACGGTGCCGGAGGAGACGGCGCGCTGGGCGCGCGTGGCCCTTGACCGTATGCTGGCAATCAAGTAAAAGGCAGAAGGCATTAGAACGTCAACGCGTCAATCGTCAAACGTGAATCGAACAGGCAGTTCATACATTTACGATTGACGCGTTGACGTTTTTCAACTGTTGAGGAGAATCGAGTCTTGGCTGACCCGACGGACCGCGTGCCGGAGAATGTCTCCGGCGCTTTCTACGTTGATACGAGCTGTATAGATTGCGACGTCTGCCGCGATACGGCGGAAAAGAATTTCACGCGCTCGGACCAGGGCGGATATTCCTTCGTCTTCAAGCAGCCCGAAACCGAGGAAGAGCTGGAGATGTGTCAGGAAGCAAAGGACGCGTGCCCGGTCGAAGCCATCGGCAGCGACGGATAAATGTTAGTCGGATTCCTTTTCTGGACCAATGCCGAAACCTTAAGAGTAGTAATTTCTAAACCAGAATCTTAATCATCCCGTCTTCAATCCTGACTTCAAAAGTTTCGACGCTGGTGCTGTTGGTCAGGCAGTGGCCCGTGCGCACGTCAAAGCGCCAGCCGTGCCAGTCGCACTCGATGGTGTGGCCGTAGAGCTGGCCGTCTGCGAGGGGCGCTCCCTTGTGCGGGCAGCAATTCTCTATGGCGTGAAACTCGCCGTCCACGTTGTAAAGCGCCAGCTCCGTCCCGTTCTTCAATTCTACTGTCGCGCCGCGACCGGGCGGGACATCTTCCGCGCGCCCGACCGTGACCCACTGGCCAGAGCGTGCGGGCCGCTTAAACTGGCCGAACTTTGATTCAAATGGTTTCATCGCGGAAAATCCTAACAAAAGGAGGCGTGCGGCGACAAACGCCGGTTGCAGCGCGAGGGGTTTTGGAAACGCTCAATGGAAGCGTGCGCGTGGGATTAAGCAGGCGCAAGATTGAAGGGCGCGGGCGTTCTTAGATTCGTCGCGGGCGTGATACTCTCCCGGCGCGAACGTGAATCTATAAGACAACAGATGGGCAGGAAAGGGAGACACGAAGATGAGAAGAAAGCTATACATGCTGGCGAGCGTTTGCGCGCTCGTCATTCTTTTTGCGGGCCAGTCGCTCGCTAAAGAGATAACTGTGCGGGGTCGGCTGGCGAGGACCGTAGAGGCTGGCGGGTGGTTGATTGTCTCGGATGCGCAGAAATACCTGCTGCTCAACTTCAGTCGCTTTCAGGGCGAGACATGGTTTCGAGAGGGAGCGGAAGTTGAGGCGACAGGCGAGACGCGCACGGATGTCGTGACTACTTTTCAAGAGGGGACTCCTTTCGAGGCGCGTTCGATGCGCCCTTTCGCGCAAGGCGCGTCAGCCGCAGACGGCACAAGAAGACCTCTGACGCGCGTTATGGTGACAGGCGACGCCATTGTGCAGGCGCAGCCGGATACGTCCGTGCTCTCGATCTCGGTCGTGACGCAGAGCAAGAGCGCGCTTGATGCGCAGCGAGAGAACGCGAATAAGAGCGAGGCTGTCGTGCGCGCAATCAAGTTGTCAGCCGGAGCGGGCGCGGAAGTCAAAACGAGCGGCTACGTGCTTGAGCCGCAGAGAGTCTACAGGGAGAATCAGCCGCCGACGATTACCGGCTACGAGGCGCGCAATACAGTGACCGTCACGCTCAGCGATTTGACAAAAGTCGGCGCGGTGATTGACGCGGCCTCGCAGGCCGGCGCGAATAATGTTGAGAATGTTTCGTTCACGCTGCGACAGGACCGCCCGGCCAAAGAGCAGGCTTTGACCGAGGCGACGCGCGAAGCGATGAGTAAGGCGCAGGCCATCGCGCGTGCGCTCGGCGGTCGCATCCTGCGCATTATAGAAGTGCAGGAAGAGGGCGCGATGCCCCGTCCTATTTACAATGCGGAGTATGGCAGGCAAGCTGTCGCGCTGGCTGGCAGGGCGCAGTCGCCGACTCCGATTGAAGTCGGGACATTGGACATCAGGTCGCAGGTCCAACTCGTCGCGGAGGTCGAAACAGGGCAGTAACAGCAAAGTAACAACTAAAACATTCAAAGCTTAAAGGCAAAGGTGACGAGAGCGGATTTATCGCTTCTTCTTCACTTTTGCCTTTTAACTTCCTTCCTTTCTTCTCCTGCTGCTAGAAATCTTTATCGAAGCGAGTATAATTCCCTTATCAGTTCCCCTGTGGATGTTGCAGCGAAATCCGTCCGGCCTGCTTGAAGCGTCAAGGGGCTGGCGCGGTCTGCTCGCTCGTCCGCTGGCTGGACCAGCGGCGTTTTTATGACTTCAAGATCAATACGGGGAGGAAAGCTAAGATGGCAAGATACGATGAGGGTAGAGATGACGAGCGCCGCTCTTATGGCGGCGGCGCGCGGAGGCGTGGCAACGGCGGCGAACGTTTTGAAGATGACGATTATGAGCGTGGACCAGCCCGTAGCAATCGAGACCTGGCTTACGACGAGACCTTGCGCGGCGGCCGCGCCGCCAGCGGTCGTGATTACGGGCGCGACTATAACCGCGATTATGGGCGCAGCTACGGGCGCAACGATTACGGAGAATATGGCGGAGGGCGCTACGGCGAGCGTTCCGGCTATGGCTCGAGCGAGTCGCGCTACGGCAGCGGCTACGGCGGCCCACGCGGCTACGAGCGCGAAGATGAAGGCCGCTCGATGTGGGATGAGACGCGCGATTACACGGGCGCGCGTCGGGACGAGAGACGCGGCGCTTCGCGCTCGCATGTGCGCTGCCGCGACATCATGACGCGCGATGTGACGGTCGCCACCGGCGATACGACGCTCGAAGAGATAGCGCGTTTGATGAAGGAAGAGGATACGGGCGTGATTCCCGTCGTCGAGCGCGGGACGGCCTCTGAGATTAAGGGCGATATTGCGGACGAGACGCGCCGCGCCAGCAATCGCTCGCACAATAACGGCAAGCTCGTCGGGCTGATTACGGACCGCGACATAGTCATCCGCGCACTCGCCGAAGGCAAGGACGGGCGCACGACGCGCGCCGAAGAGATCATGACGGATGATGTCTATACGGCGCAGCCCAACGACCGCGTGATTGAGGCGATACGCAAGATGGGCGACAAGCAGGTGCGCCGCATCCCCATCGTGGACGGCGACAACAACCTGCTCGGCATCATCTCGATGGCCGACGTGGCCCTTGAGACGGAAGCCGACCAGGAACTCGCAGACGCTCTCGAAGAGATTTCGAGCGGCAGGTCCTTCTGGTCCAGAATCTTCGGATGAGAAGAGAGTGAGCAGCGAGCGGTGAGCAGTAGGGAGTTAAAAACTTAAAGAACCTCCTTACTGCTCGCTGTTCTGTCGCCGACCGCTTATTAATCTTATGGCTGAATCAATAGACCTCTATTTTCGACTGATGCCCGCGGGGCGTCGTGCGCGTATGTGCGGCGAGCGCCTTTGGCGTCCGGCGGCGGACATTTACCGGACGAGCGACGGCTGGATCGTCAAGTTTGACCTGGCGGGCGTTTCAGCCGACGACATCGAAATCACTGTCGATGGACCGACGCTGCATCTCGCGGGCATCCGGCGCGATACCTTTTACGGAGAAGGCGTCACTTACCAGCAGCTCGAAATCACCTACAGCCGCTTTGAAAGAATGCTGCGCTTCCCCTGCTCGATTGAAAGCGCACACCTGGCACAGGAGTACAACGACGGGCTGCTTATCCTTCATCTGCGCCAGAGCAGTGATGAAGAGAACTGCGACTGACGCGTCGAACAGCCTTGCGCCAAATTTTCTTAACTGACAGAGGATAGATACCGGGAAGCAATCATGGTTGAAGCATCGCAAGAGAATCAGAATCAAGCCCCGCAGCCGCAAACCGAAACCGCGCAGCCGACGCCGACTCCATTTGAGATAGCCGTCCTGCCATTGCAGAACACGACGCTCTTTCCTGAAACGATCGTCCCGCTCGCAGTGGGCCGCCCGCGCTCGATAAAGGCGGTGGAATCGGCTCTCTCGACGGAAGAGAAGCTCCTGGGCTGCATCAGCGCACGCCGCGCAGATGTCTCAGGCTCGGACGCGCTGCCGACGGACCTCTATGAAGTCGGGACGCTCGTGACCATCAAGCGCATGATGCGCGACGAAGAGAGCGTGCAGTTGATAGTGCAGGGAGCTGAGCGCTTCCGCGTGCTCGGCTGGACGCAGGAGCAGCCTTTCTTAAAAGCGCGCGTGGAGCTTCTGCCGCAGCCGCAGGTGGAGAACGCGGACGAGGTTGAAGCCCTGCGGCGTAATGTGCAGGCGTTGATTGAACAGGCGCTCGCGATGTTGCCGCAAGTCCCGCCCGAAGTGCGCGCCGCCGTGCTGACTTCCAATGAACCTGTGAGGCTGGCTTACTTTCTCGCCTCTGTCCTCACGCTCGGAGTCGAGCAGGAACAGCAGATGCTCGAAGCCCGGACGGTTGACGAGCTGCTGCGTCTCGCGCACAAGTACATCGCGCACGAGCTAGAGATTATGCAGATACGCTCGCGCGTCGCGACCGAAGCGCAAGAGGAGATGAACAAGGCCCAGCGCGACTACATCCTGCGTCAACAGATGAAGGCCATACAGAAAGAGCTTGGCGAGGACGAGGGAGGCGAGCAGGCGGAGGCAGACCTTTTGCGCGAGCGGCTGGAAAAAGCGGACCTTCCGGAAGAGGTACGCAAGGAGGCTGAGCGCGAGCTAAAGCGCATGGAAAGGCTGCCCTCAGCCGCGCCCGATTATCATGTCATACGCACCTATCTGGAATATGTGCTGGAGCTGCCCTGGCATAAAGCGACCGCCGACAAACTGGACCTGACGGAAGCCCGTCGCATCCTGGACGAAGACCATTACGGGCTTGAAGACATCAAGGAGCGGATACTTGAATTCCTCGCCGTTATCAAGCTGAGGCCCGACGCGAAGAGTCCTATACTCTGTTTCTCAGGCCCGCCCGGAGTCGGCAAGACTTCATTGGGCCGCTCGATTGCGCGCGCCATGGGACGCGAATTCGAGCGCATCTCGCTGGGCGGCGTGCGCGACGAAGCCGAATTGCGCGGACATCGCCGCACCTACATCGGCTCGATGCCGGGGCGCATTATCCAGACCATACGCCGCGCCGGTGTCAATAACCCGGTCATCATGCTCGACGAGATAGACAAGCTCGGCGCTGATTATCGCGGCGACCCCTCGGCGGCGCTCCTTGAGATTCTGGACCCGCAGCAGAACAACTCTTTCCGCGACCATTATCTTGATCTGCCTTTCGATCTCTCGAAAGTCTTTTTTATCGCGACGGCCAACCAGCTTGGACCAATCCCGCCCCCCTTGCGCGACCGCATGGAGATTATTCAGCTCACCGGCTACAGCGACCAGGAGAAGCTGCACATCGCGCGTCAGTATCTCATCCCGCGACAGGTCCAGGAGAACGGTCTGAGCGATGAGCAGTTCACGATTGGTGATGATGCCGTAGAGCTGCTCGCCGCGCGTTATACGCGGGAAGCTGGAGTGCGCCAGCTTGAGCGTGCCATCGGCAGCGTCGTGCGCAAGGCCGCGCTGAAGATCGCGCAGGGCGAACTGGCGAGCGTCACGGTTGACGCGGCGGCGATAAAAGAATACCTGGGTGCGCCCCGCTTTTATCCCGAAGAGGCGCGCAAGGAGTTGCCTGCGGGTGTGGCGACGGGGATGGCCTGGACCGAGATGGGCGGGCAGGTGCTCTTTATCGAAGCGACGCTCTTGCCGGGCGGGTCCGGTCTGACCATCACGGGCCAGCTCGGAGAAGTCATGCAGGAGTCTGCGCGCGCGGCGCGTTCTTTCCTCTGGTCGCACGCCGCAGAGGTCGGGATTGAGCCGGAGATGTTCAAGCACTACGGCGTACACCTGCACGTTCCAGCCGGGGCGATTCCGAAGGATGGTCCGAGCGCGGGCCTGAGCATCACTTCGGCGCTCGCCTCTCTTTACACGGGCCGACGCGTTCGCCCGGACACGGCCATGACGGGCGAGATCACGCTTTCGGGTCTGGTCTTTCCAGTCGGCGGAATCAAAGAAAAGGTGCTCGCGGCGCATCGCGCAGGCATACGCAGGATTATTCTGCCCGCGCGCAATGATGCTGACATCGAAGAGATACCCGAAGATGTGCGGCGAGAGCTTGAGATTATTCTGGTCGCGCGCATCAATGAGGCACTGGACGCGGCGCTCGAAAAACTCGTCGCCCATCCGCCGCCGCCCGTCCCCGCATCCTCGCCAAACGAGAGCGCGCAGGGAAGCGGCGCGCGTGAGCAGGAAGCCGAGCCGCTTCACGTCAGCAAAGCCTAGAAAGGCTATGATGAACGCAACTAGCGGGGCAGAAGCGTGAACTGAAGAGCTTGAGTTATCTGCTGATTAAACCATTGGACCAATCAATGAGCCGATAGCTTCTCTTTCATCATTCACGCTTCTGCCCGTGTTCATCATTTCGCATTGGGGAAGATGAGACGAATACTGTTGACGCTCGCGTTTGCGGGATGCGCGCTCTTTTTTACTGGCACGCAGTCTCTGTCGGCGGCTGCGCCCGGCGCGGAGACGCGCGCGGCGACCGAGGGCGGCGCGCCGCACGGTCTGGAACCGCTCGTGCTCGTCGGCTTCGCGGTCATCCTGATAATTGCCAAGCTCGGCGGCGAGGTCTTTGAAAGGATGGGCCAGCCCGCCGTCCTGGGCGAGCTGGTTGGCGGAATCCTCATCGGTAATCTGGTGCTCTTCGGATTTACTTTCGTCGAGCCGCTCAAGACCAACGCGGTCATCGGCGCGCTGGCCGAGATCGGCGTCATCATACTGCTCTTTGAAGTCGGTCTGGAATCAAACCTGGGAGAGATGTTGGAGGTCGGCTGGTCTTCGCTCCTGGTCGCGGCGGCGGGCGTCATCGTGCCCTTCTTTCTGGGCTGGGGCGTCGCCGCTTACTTTATCCCCGACGAAGCGCGGCTCGGCCACATCTTTATCGGCGCGACCCTCTGCGCGACGAGCGTCGGCATCACTGCGCGCGTCCTCAAGGATATGGGGCGGCTGGCGACACGCGAGTCGCGGATTATCCTGGGCGCAGCGGTGATTGACGATGTCATGGGGCTGGTTATCCTGGCCGTCGTGGCGGGCATCATCAAGGCCGCAGCAGCGGGCGCGACCGTCTCTCCAATCGGCTTCGCGTGGATTACGATGAAAGCCATACTCTTTCTGTGCGGCGCGATTTTCGTCGGGCGCTATCTCGCGCCTCAGGTCTTTCACGGGGCCGGACTATTGGAGACGCGAGGCGTACTGCTGGCCCTCTCGCTCTCTTTCTGCTTTTTGCTGGCATGGGTCGCGGGGCTGGTCGGGCTGGCTCCGATTGTCGGCGCGTTTGCCGCGGGGCTGGTCTTGGACGAGATGCACTTTAAGACTTTTCCGGAAGAGGGCAAGCGCGACCTGCTGCCACTGCTCGCGCCCGTGAGCACTATTCTCGTGCCGCTCTTCTTTGTCCTGATGGGACTCCGTGTAGACCTGAGCGCCTTTGCCCGTGTAGAGCTGCTGGGTTTTGCGGCGGCCCTCACGGTGGCTGCCATTATCGGCAAGCAGGTCTGCTCGCTGGCCGTCGCGGAGCGCGGCATCAATCGGCTGGCCGTGGGCTTAGGGATGATTCCGCGCGGCGAAGTCGGGTTAATCTTCGCTGGCATCGGCGCAACGCTCATGCTCCCGAACTCGCAGGGTGTGATGGAGCCTGTCATTAACAGCGCGACCTTCGGCGTGGTCGTCATCATGGTGATTGTGACGACGCTCGTCACGCCGCCCGCGCTCAAGTGGGCGCTGGCACGCACGAGGCCGTCGCATGAAGATTCGGCGGCTGCGGAAACTATACGCGAGGTTGGAGAAGATGCCGCCGAGCGTGTTAAGCAGTAAAGAGTTTGAAGCGAGAGAGCAGAGGGAGAAAAAATAATGGCAACCAGAAAGAGCCAGCGCAAGGCTGGCGCGCCGGAAAAGCCTCGCGGGCAGGAGACGGGCGAGGGCGGCCAGGTGGACCAGAACCGACTGGCGAAGGCTGAGACTCCTTCGTTGCGCGGTCGCCGCAAGAAAGAGACCGAGTTCTTCGCGGACAAATCGGCGCAGCATGTCGGCTCGGACGCAGCCACACCGCGCTCTAACCAGCCTTCGGTCCCGGCGACTCTCCCGGCCAACACCAGAGTCGGAGAAGCCGGCGACGAGAGAGCCTTTAAGCAACGAAGACGAAGGGGCGGCTCTGCTAAATAAGCAAGAAGGCCGCCGCACGTTTGAGCATCAAGAGAGAGCTATTGGTCGCGCCTCTCTGCCCGGAGCGTGATGCCGCCGACCACCGTTCCGTCATCGGCCTTCTGGATAATCGAGCCGTAAGTGCTGTTGTCAAACTCCTGGTTGATAAGCACGACGAGCGCTTCAGGCGTTTTACCCTTGAGCTCGAAGGATTCGAGCCATGCGCCTTCGACGGGCGTAAAGAGTGTCGTCAGGTCCAGCCTGTTTTTCAACTCCGGCGCGGAAGCGATAATCCTCTCCACCTCTATCCTGTCTTCTTCGGTCAGCTTAGACTCTTTGAGTCCGCGCTTGCGTGCCAGCTTCGAGAGGCTCTTGCTGAGCACGACACCTCGCATCAGCGATGCCCCCGCGCGGTCAGCTTCGAGCGAGAACCTCTTCGACTCGCCGGAGCGCGCGACGCTGAGCGGCAGGGCGACGACGGGCGGCGCGGTCATCGGCGAAGGATTGACGAAGGTCAGGTTCTTTAGCCCACACTTCTTGTTCTCACGGACGAGCGAGGCCACGTTGAGCTGCGTCGTCGAGATGGAATCATTGTCAGCCGTGATGATTGCCAGGAGCGCAGCGCTGTTTGCCAGCGAAGCCGGGACGGGCCACTCGAATCCGACAATCTGAGATTTGCCTGCCTCGACGCTCTCGATAATCTTGTGCGAGGCGATGGGTTGCCAGGCGGAGCTGGCGGGCACAGTGTTGTTGGGAAAGCCGGTCCAGAAATTTGTCGGCAGGTTGGGAAACGTGAGCGACGGGGTAGCCGCGAAAAAGAGCTTGACGGCGACGTTGGTCGCCGCGTTGACGCCCCTGTTATGGACCTGCACGTAGACGCGCACGGTCTGGTTGCGCTGAGGATTCTCATGCTTGAGACCCCTGGCAAATTGTAGGCCTCTGTCAAGCATGCTCTGGTCGTCGGCGAATAGCTCGAAATCCACATCCGAGAGCGAAGTGGTCTGGAAGGTGGGCGCGTCCACCTTGATGTCAGTGCATTGAAACCAGAAGGTCTGCGAGCCGAAGTTGAAAGGATCGTTGACGCCCGAAGGAGATGGCGTCAGCCGTCCCGTATCAACCGTGCTGTCGCGCAGGTATATCTCGACGCTCGGAATCGTCGCGGCGTCAACGGCTATCTCCCAGACGCCGCGCGCCTGCGTGCCAGCACGCAAGAGCCTGGAGGGTTGATGAAACAGCAGGTCCTTGACGAGCGCGTTGGGCAGACCTCTGTTAAAAGAGGTCCAGGAATTGCCCGCGTCGAGCGAGCGATAGACACCCACGTCCGCCGCCGCGAAGATGGTCGTCGGGTTCTGCGGGTCGATCTCGATGGCGTTGATGGCTATGTTAGGGAGGCCGGTGCTGATGTTGACCCAGCTACTGCCGCCGTTGTCCGAACGAAAGACGCGAGCGCCGGTAGAGCTGCTCTGGTAGGCCACATAAATTCTGTTCGCATTGGTCGGGTCAACCATGATGTCGCTGATAAAGCCGCTGGCGGGCTGTGCGAGCGGCACGGGAGCGCGCCAGATGCCGTCCACCAAGTCAATGCGGAGGACTCGCCCGTTAATCGTTCCCACGAAGATGCGAGAGGTCGTTGGGATAGCGAGCGCGGAAGCCATGCGTGCGCCGGAGGGCAGAGCCACGGACTGCCAGTTAGTGCCGCCGTCACTGGAAATAAAAACGGTCCTTCCGGCCTGTGCCACGACGCGACCGTTGACCTCCAGCGGCGGATAAAAGAGAGCACCGTCCGGATAGTTGTCCGCATCCGAAGCGGGCGGCCCGACAATCAGGTCCTGTCCCTGAAAGTTGCGCGGCCAGGTGTCCCATCCGCCTCCCCTGGTCGAGCGCGCGACGCCCATTCCATAGAAGGTGTGATAGCAGGTAGAGGGCGTAGAGGTGTTGATGCCGCAATCGCCGCCGTCGCCGTCGGCCACGTGATACCAGACTTCGCCTCCCTGATAACGCATCGTCCCGTTATCCTGCGTGCCCGCCAGCACCCACGCTTCAAATATCGGATGCTGGGCCAGAAACTCTATCTCCGTAATGCACAATCCCTTGTTTAGAGACTGCCAGCGGTTGCCGCCATCCGGCGAGCGAAAGATGCCGCCGTCACAACCTACGTAGACGACGTTCGGGTCTGTCGGGCTAAAAGCGATGGCGTGCTCGTCAGGGTGAATCGAGTCGCCGGATTGTTTGGCGGAGATGATGGTCCAGTTAAAGCTGCCCGCAGCAGTGCGTATGCCCTTGTGAGTGTTGATGCCGCCGACGTAGAGCACATCCGGATTGTTCGGAGCGACACCCGCAAACCAGTCATACCAGGCCTGGCCCGTCTCTAAATCCGGCGGAGCGTTGACGCGCGTGAAAGCTCCACCGAAGAGACCGCGCCGCCAGATATAAGCGGTCGGCTGCGAGCCGCCTCCGGCCACCGGCGCATCGGGAGGCCCTGCGGCCACGACATAAACCACGTTGCCGTCCGAAGGAGCATGGCAGACCTCTATCCGCTCGAAACTCGTGGGCGCTCCCGGCAGGCTGACTGTGGACCAGGACGTGCCGCCGTTGGTCGAGCGAAAAACGCCGTCCAGACAGGCCGCGAAAACTTCTTTGGTAGAGTTCGGGTCGCCGCTGACGGCGCGGCGCATGGAAAGAGACCAGGTCCTACGGTTGCGCCTGAGCGTCCATGATGTGCCGCCGTTGGTTGACTCGAAGAGTCCCTCGGTCGTCGCCGCCAGCAGGTGACTGCCGTTGAGCGGGTCAACTACGAGATCGTAAAAGCCCTGCCGCTCGAAGGGCGCTCGCGCATGAACGGTCCAGCTTGTCCCGCCGTCGGTCGAGCGGAGCAGACCAGCGCCGAGCAGGTTCGGGGAATCAACAAAGGTCGAGTCTCCCTCACCTGTTCCGGCGTAGACGATGGAAGTATCGCGCGGGTTAAAGGCGACCGCGCCGATAGCGAGCGAGGGTTGGTCGTCCGTCCGCGCATCCCAGGTCTTGCCGGTATCTTTGGATTCCCAGACTCCGCCGCCGCCAGCGCCAATCAGAATATGACTCGCATTGGAAGGGTCTACGGCGATTGAAGAGACGCGGCCCGAAATCGAGGGACGGCTGCCTGGGCCGCTCCCGTAGGTCTGCCCGTGCGGGACGGAGTATGGTCCCATCGGACGCCAGCTCTGCTGCGTGGGCGTGGCGGCGGCGGTCTTCGCGGCCAGATGCTGTTTGTGAACGAAGGCCTCGAAGAGCGATGGGGAAGAGGAAGCCATCCTGCCTTTCGATGCTCTGCCTTTGGCGGCGCGGCCTTTCGCCCCTTTAGTCGTGGCGCGGCCTCTGCGCTCATCGCCCGGTCTGGCGACAATCAAAGCTCTGGTCGGAGCTTTGCCCAAGGCTTTGCGCGTGTCCTGCTCTTCTGCGACTTCGCGCTGCTGTATGAAGTAGAGCGTGCGCGCCACGACCTTGCCGCCGACGATACGCGGGCGAGCCAGGCAGAGCTTCTCTTGCGGAGCTTTATCTTTAGCGGCAGCCCCTGCCTTAGAGGCTCTGCCTTTAGCGGTCCTGCCTCTCGACGCGCCGCGCTTGCCGCCCTTGCGTGCCTTTCCTGTCTCGACTGCTTCTTCAAATCTAGGCTCTCTCATCGTCAGCTCTCCTTTTTAGCAGAAGAAAGATGGTCCAGCTCTCTTACCCTTCAAGCTCTCTCAAGCGCCGTGCAGTTTATTCTTCGGACTCCTCGCCCTGCCCCGACTCTTTGCCGCCCGTCTCTTTAACCTGAGACTCATCCGCCTGCGCGCTCTCTTCATCGGCCTGCGTGTCTGCGTCGTCCGTCTGTTCGATGCCGCGTTCGAGGTTGTATTGCTGGACTCGGCCTGCTGCGCCGCCGCCCCTGATACGTCGTTTGCGTTTCTCGCCGTCTTCGCCTGCAATCTTCGTCTTCATCTTTACTCCTCCATTCGATAGCTATGCGTTTGAGCCTGCAATATGCGTTGATGCGAATCAGTGCTTGATGGCTTGGGCGGGCCGCTCTGAAGCTCGCTCAGGAAATTTGGACCAGGATGAGATTAAATAAGCGCACGCGAAAGATACAGGAGGACGGGCAAAAAGTGAAGATTGAGAAGAAGGGCCTGTGCGTTTCAGCTAAAGCCATCGCGGAAGAGAAAAAAGCTCAAGCGGCGGAAATCCAGTCTCCTGCCGCTTGAGCCTTGATGTTCTTCTGTGAGCGAACCCTGGTTTATTCAACGACCCAGGTATCGCCGCCGTTAATCAGCTTCTCCAGATTACCGAGACCCTGCTTGCTGATAGCCTGTTCAATTTGCTGTGCCATCATGTGCTCGTAAGAGTCGCGCTCGATGGCGCGGAAGATGCCGACGGGCTGCGGAAACTCTCCGCCCTCGCGGTATTCCATACGCGCGAGCATAAAGGCAACCGAAGGATCATCCAGATAAATGTTGTGGACCAGTATGTCTTCTTCCGTGATGCCGTTCTCGCCGATGGTCACAACCTCGGGATGCGCGCCGTTCATGCGTATCCCCTTCTGGCGGTCCTTGCCGAAGAGCATGGGCTTGCCGTGCTCAAGATAGAGTACGCGGTCCGGGCGCACGCTTCTATCCGCGAATGAATCGAACGCGCCATCGTTAAAGATGTTGCAGTTCTGATAGACCTCCAGGAAGGAGACGCCCTTGTGTTTGGCGACGGCCTCGACCATCGAGCCGAGATGCTTGACATCTATATCAATCGAGCGCGCGACGAAGGTGGCCTCGCTCGCAATCGCTACCGAGAGCGGGTTGACCGGATAATCAATGACGCCCATCGGCGTTGATTTTGTCCGCTGCCCGAAGAGGCTGGTCGGGCTGTACTGCCCTTTCGTCAACCCGTAGATGCGGTTGTTGAAGAGTATGACGTTGATGTCCAGGTTGCGGCGCAGGGCGTGCATAAAATGGTTGCCGCCGATACTCAAGGCATCGCCGTCGCCCGTCACGACCCAGACGCTCAGGTCCGGATTGGCGGCCTTGATGCCGGTGGCGATGGCCGGGGCGCGACCGTGAATCGAGTGAAAGCCGTAGGTGTTCATGTAATAGGGAAAGCGCGAAGAGCAGCCGATGCCAGAGACAAAGACCATTTTTTCGCGCGGGATGCCAAGCTCCGGCATGACCTTCTGCACGTTGTTGAGGATGGCGTAATCGCCGCACCCAGGACACCAGCGCACTTCCTGGTTCGAGGTGAAATCAGCCTTCGTCAACTTGGCAGGCGGAGGCGCTGGCGCTCCCGCCACGACAGAACCCGGCTCGCTCTCGGGCGCCACGCCGCCGCCGACATTGCCCGTCAACCCGCGGACATCCGTTTTGTCTTTTCCTTTTTCAATCGTCTCCATTGCCACTCCTAATTAATCTATGATTGCTATGACAGGCTCGACAACCCTACGCGCGGTCTTGTCTTGCTCTCTCGACAGCTTCGTACAACTGTAGAAAATGATCTCGCACATAAGGGTTTAGTCTCTCTGAAAAATCAGAGCCGAGGCCGCGCACTTTGATTAACTCCTGCACGTCGGCCAAATCCTTCAAGCGGTCGGGAGCCGTCATGCCGGAAGCCAGTTTTAGCTCGATGAGCTTTTCCAAACTGGCAATATGCACCCCGTCAATCTCGACTGAGGCGTCCGAAGGCTCAGGGAAACTCACGGGCTTGGGCTGGCCGTCGCCCGGATATTCGCCTGCAATAATGACCTCTATGCTGACCCCATCGGGCGTTGCACGCAGTCTCTTCTGCGCGCCAGGAAAAGCGGGCAGGTATCCGAGACCGATCAACTTTTGATGAAATTGGTCCAGCCCCTCTTTCGTCAGAATCAAATCAATATCCTCTGTGAATCGAGGATAGCCATGCGCCATCAGGGCAACTGCGCCGATAATTACGTAGTCAATGCCGAGTCGCTCCAAGTCTCGGCAGAGCCTTGCCAGAGCATTATTGAGGTCTCCTTGGCCCATGAAGTAGCGCAACCCCTCAGCGTAGACTTCCTGGATGGTCCGACCCAAGACATTTGAAGTAGATGCAGCTATCACAAATACTCTTCGACCTTGCGCACGATCTCGCGTATCTGGAAGGGGCGGCCCTTGACCTTCGAGAAGGCGATGGCATCAACCAGATACTTGGCGCGAATCATCGTGCAGAGCTGGCCCAGATTCATCTCTGGGATAATCACCGTCTCGAAGCTGCGGAGGACTTCGCCCAGGTTCTTCGGGAACGGGTTGAGATGACGCAGGTGCGCGCTTGAGACCGATTTGCCTTCGCGCTGCATCTTTTCTACGGCGGAGGTAATCGAGCCGTAGGTTGAACCCCAGCCGAGGACAAGCACCTTGCCTGAGCTTTCGCCGAAGATTTCGAGGGGCGGGATGTCGTTGGCCGCGCGGTCAACCTTCTCCTGCCGGAGCTTGACCATGAAGTGATGGTTTTCAGGCTCGTAGTTGACGTTGCCCGTCAAGTGCTGTTTTTCGATGCCGCCGATACGGTGCTCCATGCCGGGCGTGCCGGGTATCGCTAAGGGTCGCGCGAGCGTCTCTTCGTTGCGCGCATACGGCAGGAAGTTTGCGGGGTCTGTCGCCAGCTTAATCTCTATCTGCGGCAGGTCCGCGATGGCCGGAATGGACCAGGGTTCAGCGCCGTTCGCCAGATACCCGTCCGAGAGATAGAAGACAGGCGACATGTATTTGAAAGCGAGCCTGACGGCCTCAATCGCCATGTGAAAGCAGTCCGCAGGGGTGCAGGGCGCGATGACAATCGCGGGGCACTCGCCATTGCGACCCCAGACGGCCTGGAAGAGGTCCGCCTGTTCCGTCTTGGTCGGTAGCCCCGTCGAAGGGCCGCCGCGCTGGACGTTGATAATGACGAGCGGCAATTCCGTCATCACAGCCAGCCCGATGGCCTCCTGCTTGAGCGCCACGCCCGGTCCAGATGTTCCGGTCAAACCGATCTGCCCGGCAAAGCTCGCGCCGATGGCCGCGCAGATAGCCGCGATCTCGTCTTCGGCCTGGAAAGTTTTGACGCCGAAATTTTTATGACGCGCCAGTTCGTGCAGAATGTCGGAGGCTGGCGTAATCGGGTAAGAGCCGTAGAAGAGCGGCAGCCCTGCGAGCTGCGAGGCCGCTATAAAGCCGAGCGCCGTCGCTTCGTTGCCCGTGATCTTGCGATACTTGCCGGGCGCAATCTGCGCCTTCTTGACTGTAAAGTGCGTCGTGAAGACTTCGGTCGTGTCCGCGAAGTTGTAGCCGGTCTTGAGCGCGATTTCGTTGGCCCTGCCGATTTCGGGGTTCTTCCCGAACTTCTCCTGAATCCAGCGCACGGTCGGCTCAA
Organism: Pyrinomonadaceae bacterium; assembly: GCA_036399835.1. GTDB lineage: Bacteria > Acidobacteriota > Blastocatellia > Pyrinomonadales > Pyrinomonadaceae > DASYML01. Next base: position 29,570 of record DASWMI010000084.1, read on the forward strand.
GCGGGCGGTCATAGAGCCAGTAGAGCACGCCGAGCGCGAAGAAGTTCTTGGAGCGGTCCATCTCCTTGCGCGAGAGCTTGACCTGCTCCTTGAGCGCGTTCATGTTGAGCGTCGAGATGGGCAGCTTGTGGACGCGATAGCCCGAGAGCGTGCCGTCCTCAAGCGGGTTCGCATCATAGGCCGCGTATTTCAGATTCTCTTTCGTAAACCCGTCCGTGTTAACGATAATCGTGCCGCCCTCTTCGAGGTCCGGAAGATTGACCTTGAGCGCCGCGGGGTTCATCGCGACGAGCACGTTCGGCTGGTCGCCTGGCGTGCGTATGTCCTGGCTCGAAAAGTTTAACTGAAAGCCTGAGACGCCGGGCAGGCTGCCCGCGGGTGCGCGTATCTCGGCTGGAAAATCCGGCAGCGTAGAGATGTCGTTGCCGACGACGGCAGACGTGTTGGTAAACTGCGTGCCCGTGAGCTGCATGCCGTCGCCGGAGTCTCCGGCAAAACGTATGGTGACGGTCTCAAGCTCTTCAAGATTTTTCTCAACTGGTTCGACAGGCGGTTCGATAACAGTGCTCATGAGTCTCTCTGGTCCTCTTTATTTGATTAAACAAGGGTGTGTATCACAATCGAATTGTACCACAGACGCGGGAAAGGCAAAGTTGGCGCGGGCATCCTTGATGAGAAGACGCGCCGCACGCAGCGCTGAAGCCCTTCGCTCACTCACAAAGCCCGTCGTGGATTAATCATGAGTTGTCCGGCTGGCAGGCGCTTGATTTACTTTCTCTGCTCTCGCAGAGCGCGCAATTCCTCGTCGTAGACCGAAATCTCTGCGAGACGTTTGATAATGACGGGCAACAAACTGAGCGTCTCATCAATCTCCTGCTCCGTGTTGTAGCGACCGAGCGAGAATCTGATGGAGCCTTGCGCGGCTGTGTAGGGCACTTGCATGGCGCGCAGGACAGCCGAAGAGACATGCGATTCGGCGTTGCAGGCAGAGCCTGTCGAGACGCAGATGCCCGACTGGTTCAGCTCGGCCAGGATGCTTTCGCCTTCGATATACTGGAAAGAGATATTCGAGGTGTTCGGCAGTCGCTCCTTGCGGTCAAGCGTCCCGTTGAGCCTGGCATTCGGAATCTTGCTCAAGATAGTCTCTTCCAGTTTATCGCGCAGGCGGCGTATGGTTTCGTGCCCGTCAAAACTCTTTGCCAGCTCGCACGCCTGGCCGAGCGCGACGATGTAGGGGACGGCCTCTGTCCCTGCGCGTCGCCCTCGCTCCTGCCCGCCGCCGACGATGAAGGATGACAGCTTGACTCCGTGGCGCACGTAGAGCGCGCCGATGCCCTTCGGCGCGTGAAACTTGTGGCCCGAAATGGCGAACAGGTCCACCTCCCAACTCTTCAAGCTAATCGGAATCTTGCCGACCGCCTGCACGCCGTCAACATGAAAGAGCGCATCGGAATGCGCCCGCACAATACGGCCAATCTCTTCAACGGGAAAGAGTACGCCCGTCTCGTTATTCGCCAGCATCAGCGAGACCAGCGCCGTCTCCGGGCTGAGCGCCGCGCGCAAGGCTTCCTGGTCCAGCCGCCCCTCTTGATTAACTTCCAGCCAGGTGACTTGATAGCCGTCCTGTGCTAACAACTCGCACAGGTTTCTCACAGCCTCGTGCTCGACCCTCGCGGTGATGATATGTCGCCTCTCAGGATGCAACGCGAGAGCGCCGCGTATGGCCCAGTTGTCAGATTCGGAGCCGCAGGAGGTAAAGACAATCTCTGAGGAATCGCTTGCGCCCAGAGCGGCTGCCACCTGCTCACGCGCAAACTCCACGGCCTTGCGCATCTCTCTGCCGAACGTGTGCGCCGAAGAAGGGTTGCCGTAAAGCTCTTTCAAATATGGCTGCATCGCCTCGAAGACTTCGGGCGCGACCCGCGTCGTAGCGTTGTTATCCAGATAAATCATAAAAGTGAATGTTGAATCGTCAGCCCTTCAAGCGTCATTTGTAAATAGACAAGACGGCGTTTCATCTATTGAGGATTTGCCGAAAATGTTCTGCGATAGTCTGCGAGTATGTCTTCGATGAGCGGGTGGCAGGAGCGGCAGCCAGCCCCAGCGTTGCAGGCGCGTGTGACTTCTTCAAGGAGTACGAGCGAGCCTGCGCGAATGACATGCTCGATGGTTTTTTCAGAGATGCCGAAGCAGGTACAGACGAGCGCTTCATCTCCGGTCCATTCTTCAAGCGTGCTGGTCCTGTAATGCCTGTTGGCCGCCGCGAGAGCTTCACGGCAGAGCGCGAGGCAATGCGCTTTCTCCGGCGGCACTTCGCCCAGACGCTCCGCGATGGCTCTCTCGGCCAGAGAGCTTTCCGAGAGCTTCGCGGCCTCGCCGACCGTGAGGTCTTTGAGGAGTTCGGTGAGGACCGAAGCGGCGGCAATCAGATAGCCGCAGCCCGTCGCCTTGAAGCGCGCATCCAGGAGCTTTCTTGACTCTGAATCTATCTTTAAGGAGAGACGCAAGACAGCTCCGCACTTGAGCGAGCCTGCCTCGCCGCTGGCTTCCGATTGGTCCACCTCGCCCGCGTTGCGAGGATAAAGAAAGTGCTTTAGGACTTGTTCGGGATAATAGGGCATCAGGAAAGCTGCTCGATAGTCGAAAAGGTCTCACAGAGAGCCTAGCCGTGCCAACGTTGATTGTCAAAACGGCATCTCAAAGAGTCGCTTAAAAATGACAAACCGCGCGGATTAAGTCATAATCACTGTTTGGACAAGTTGGCCGGAAATTTACCTTTAATAGAGTTGAGCTAACGGAAACTTTTATGTCACAGGTCACAGAACAGAGCGTGCTGGATGCTTTGCGGCAGGTCAAAGACCCGGACCTGCACAAGGATATCGTGACGCTCGGCTTTATCAAGGATTTGAAGATAGAAGGCGGCGCGGTCTCCTTTCGCATCGTCCTGACCACGCCAGCCTGCCCCGTCAAGGAATTGCTGGAGGGAGAGGCGCGCGGCTTTGTCGCTGCAATTCCGGGCGTCGAATCCGTGCAGGTCGTGATGGATGCGGAAGTGCCCAAGGGACGCGGCCTCGGCGATAAGGTGACGATGCCGGGCGTGCGCAATATCATCGCGGTCTCTTCGGGTAAGGGCGGCGTCGGCAAATCAACCGTCGCGGTCAACCTGGCGGTCTCGCTCGCTCTGGACGGCGCGCGTGTGGGCCTGATGGATGCGGATGTCTACGGGCCGAACGTCCCGCAGATGCTCGGCGCTGGTAACACTAGGCCCGAAGTCGAGGGCAACAAGCTGATTCCGATTGAGGCTTACGGGCTAAAGCTGATGTCCATGGCCATCTTGCAGCCGGGCGACAAGCCTCTCATCGTGCGTGGTCCAATCCTGCACGGGCTGGTCAAGCAGTTCCTCTCGGATGTCAAATGGGGCGAGCTGGATTACCTCATCGTAGATATGCCGCCGGGCACGGGCGACGTGCAGCTCTCTCTGGCCCAGCTTGTTCCGGTCCAGGGCGCAGTCCTTGTGACTACGCCGCAGGAGGTGGCCGTGATGGACGTGCGCCGCGCCCTGCGCATGTTCGAGACTGTCTCCGTGCCTGTGCTCGGCGTGGTCGAAAACATGAGCTACTTTCTCGCGCCCGATACCGGAACGCGTTATGACATCTTCGGCAAAGGCGGCGGCGAAAGGCTGGCTGAGCAGTACGGCGTGCCTTTCCTGGGCGAGATTCCGCTTGGGATGGAAGTGCGCGAGGGCGGAGACAGGGGCGTTCCAGTCGTCGTCGGCGAGCCGGACTCGGCGCAGTCGAGGGCGTTTCGGCGCGTCGCCGAAGAGGTGGCGAGACAGGTTTCGATTGAAGCGATGAAGCCGGAACTGGTGGTTTTGGGTAAGGCTCGATAAGGAATCTTCGACTTTAGATTTTTGATTTGCAAATCTAAAATCAAAAATCTAAAATCCAAATTGGAAACTATATTTAAGGGAGAATTTTAGATGTCAGCAACAACAACAGCTCCGACCATGACGCTGGAATTGACGGCAACGGCTGCCGAAGAGGTCAGGAAGTTTATGGACGGTGAAGAAGGATTGCCGGAGACGGCGGGCCTGCGCGTACGCGTCGTGCCGGGCGGCTGTTCGGGCTTTCAGTACAGCCTGAATATCGAAGAGGAATCGCGGCAGGGCGATCATATCCTGGAAGAAAACGGCGTCCGTCTCTTCGTTGATATGTTCAGCGCGCAATATCTGAACGGCGTCAAGATTGACTACGTGACCGGGATGATGGGTTCGGGCTTTACCTTTACCAACCCGAACGCGACGGGCGGCTGCGGCTGCGGCTCTTCGTTTACGGCCTAAGCTGGTCCGGAAATTTTAAAGCTCGGGTGGTGCGAGATGCATAACGGGTGCGCGGCGAGTCTCTCTTTCTTTGAAAGGAAGACTCGCCGCGCGCCACGTTTTGTCTTTCGCGCCATCTCTTTTTAAAGACCGCAGTTGATGCAATCCATGCGTTCAGGAAAAGGGCTTCGAGCGATGTTAAAGCTGGTCCAGGCCGAAACGTCTGAGCAGGTCATTGAGGCTCGCGTGCTCTTTCAAGAATACGCTGAGTGGCTCGACGTTGACCTCTGCTTTCAGAATTTCGAGAAGGAGCTGTCGGCTTTGCCCGGAGACTATGTGCCGCCGCGCGGGAGGCTGCTTCTCGTGCTGGATGAAGGACGGGCTGCGGGCTGCGTCGGGCTGAGACGCATCGGCGAGAATATTTGCGAGATGAAGCGGCTCTACGTGAGGCCGGAGTTTCGCGGTCAGGGTCTCGGTCGGGTGTTGATTGACGCGGTCATCGCGGAGGCGCGCGCAATAGGCTACGAGCGGATGAGGCTGGACACCCTGCCGCACAGGATGCAGCAGGCAAACGCAGTCTATCGCTCGCTCGGCTTTAAGGAGATAGAGCCTTATTACTACAACCCGACCGAGGGCGCTGTCTTCATGGAGTTGGTTTTATAGAGATGATTTAATCTCTTCAGTTCATCGTTGATGCCGCCGCGTGATAGTTTTGGCCCTCGCGGCCCGGCTTGCCTCGGTATCTGAGATATGTCAAAGTCTCTCTCGCCTTCCAATTATAAAATTTTTTCAGGAGTCTGAGTCATGCCGAGGATCGAAGCTGAGGTGGCTACGGGGACGCAGGTCTTTGAAGCCGAGCAGGGAAAAAAACTGGTGCTGGCGATTGAGGATGCGGGGATTGATATTCTGCACCGCTGCGGCGGAAATGCGCGCTGTACGACCTGCCGCGTCGAAGTGCTGGCGGGCGACCCCGGCGAGATGCTGGAGCTTGAGCGCGACCGCCTGGCGTTGGAGACGGGGTTGGCGGAAAACGTCCGCCTCTCTTGCCAGGTCCACGTCAACGACAATCTCAAGGTGAAGGTCGTTAATCAATCGAGCGTGCGCGGCATCCCGGCTGGTCCAAGACCTGTGGATTAGCGATCAGTGATAAGTGATGAATGATGAGAGATAATTGATTCTTCAACGCGTCAATCGGCAAGAGAGAAAGGCTGTGCTTCTCCATTGACGACTCTTCTCATCGCTCGCCACACATCACTGCTTTTCGTTGCATTGCTCTTATTCTGGTGTTAATCTTCGCGCGTCTTAACAAATAAACATGAGCGTTGGGCCAAGGGCGAACATCCGGGATGTCTGCCGCGCGGCTACTTGCAGGAAGAGCCTGTCGGCTCGCTCCTGCGCGCTTGAGAGACAAAAAATCAGAGTGGAGGACGTATGCTAATCGAGTCAACCGTGCATCTCCCCTTCGGTTTGGCGGTGTTTCAAGACCTCTTTCATGGACCAACCGGAGACCAGCTTCCGAGAATCCTCCTGCGCTGGACCCATTTCCTCGCAGGCATTACGTGGATCGGGCTGCTCTATTTCTTCAACCTGGTCAACGTGCCTTTCCAGAAGACGATTGACGCGGCGACGAAAAAGGCCGTCAACCCGGAATTGCTGGGCCGCTCGCTGTGGTGGTTTCGCTGGGGCGCGCTGGTCACTGTGCTGGTCGGACTGGCTTACTACGCCATGTTTATCCTGAAGGCGGATGTGACGAACGCCAACAACGCCGGCGCGCACGCCAACATCTGGCTCATCCTCATCGTCTGGTTGTTAATCGCCGTCATCACGTTCGCCATAGAGTTTCTCATCATTCAGAAGGGCATCATCGGCGACGGGCGCGTCCTGGCAGTGATTGTGGCGATACTCGTGATTCTGATGGCAGCCGCGATTATTTGCTGGCTCGATTGGGAACTGACGGCGCAGGTCGCGGGCCGCTCGGAAAGCTA
>DASWMI010000085.1:0-16309 GCA_036399835.1 Pyrinomonadaceae bacterium
CGATGCGCCCGTCTGTTTGAATTGCGACCGCGTTAGCGAGATCGTCTCCGTTTGTTGGGAAGTCCGTTGAGACCAGCCCGCCCGTGCCGAAGCTCGTATCGAGCGAGCCGTCCGTGTTATATCGCGCGACGCCGAAATCCCTGTTACCGGAAATATTGGCATCCCCCGCGGCGACAATGCGCCCATCGGTTTGAAGCGCGACGCCGAGTGCGCCGAGGCTAAAGCGTCCACCGGAAAAATCCGTCAGGACTTTACCGTCCGTGTCGAAGGAATTGTCTAGTGTGCCGTTGGTGTTATAGCGCGCGAGCGCGAAGAAGCTGCCGGATGGTATCGTGCCGGCAGTTCCGGCTGCGACAATCTTGCCGTCCGTCTGGATGACGACCGCATTCGCAGCGTCAACCAGACCAAAATCTGTGATGACTTTGCCGTCGCCATCGAAACTGGTGTCGAGCGAGCCGTCCGTGTTATATCGCGCGAGCGCGAAGTTATCCTCTGAGGCGACGCTGAGGGCCGTCTCTCCGGCGGCGACAATCTTGCCGTCCGATTGAATAGCAACCGCGTTGGCTTCTTCAAACGAGCCGCCGAAGGCTGTCGTGACCTGCCCGTCGCCGTCAAAGCTCGTGTCCGGGCTGCCGTTTGTGTTGTAACGGGCGATGGCGAAGCTGCTACTGCCGAGGCCGACCGCGACAATCTTGCCGTCCGCCTGAATGGCGACATCATGGGCCTCTTCAAAAGTCACACCGGCAAAGTCCGTCGTGACCCGTCCATCCACGTCAAAGGATGTATCGAGCGAGCCGTCCGTGTTATAGCGTGCCAGCGCGAAGACACTCTGGAAGGTATTCGTATCGGTGCTGACTCCCACAGCCACGAGCTTTCCGTCAGACTGAATGGCTAAACCATGAGCGGTCGCGCTGCTGCCTGGAAACGCCGTGATGACGCGACCGTCAGAGTCGAAGGTGGTGTCGAGCGAGCCGTCGGTGTTGTAGCGCGCGAGGGCGAAGACGGATTGAAATGGATTGGTCGGGTCTGTGGCCGACCCCGCGAGGACGATCTTGCCGTCGGGCTGTAAGACTGCGTCGTCAGCCAACCCGCCGAGGCCGGGCGGGAAATCCGTGTTGACCCTCCCGCCGATGCCGAAGGAAGTGTCGAGCGTGCCGTTAGTGTTATATCGCGTGAGCGCGAAATCGCTGCCGGAAGAGCCAATCACGACGATCTTGCCGTCTGTCTGGACCAGGACTTCTTGCGCCGTATCGAGGCCGCCCGGAAACGAGGTCGTGACCATGCCGCCCGTGCCGAAAGTGGGATCCAGGGCACAGTTGTCGGGCGTCGCCGCAGCCGCCGGGGCAAACAGGGGAATTTGCCAGTCGGTGCGATTTGCCGAATGGACTATGGCGCTGGCCGAGACTGCTAAAGCGACGGCAGACGCGAGAACGCAAATCAACAGACGATAATTCTTAAAGGCTCGGCGATTCATGATGGCTTTAACCTTCCTCTCATCACTGGGCTGATCGGGTTTGAATCGAGCATCGGTCGCAGCACGCGCACAAGTGCGAATGAGCTTGGCCTGCAAAAAGGATTTGGGATGTGTCTCGCCGGCGACCTGGACACGGACGCCGGGAGTCAGACTACTGAAATTTAGCGGTTGCCACAGAAAGAGCGCGCGGGCATCTCGCATCTTCGATGGCTCTCACGAAATCGCTCGCGTATCATAGACCAAAAGCCCGCGATTAGTGAATTTAATTTTTGAGGGTCGGGCCAACCCGGGCCAATCGCCGCGAGGGCAACTTATCTCGGACGGCAAACCCGAACCTGGCCCATTGTCACGCCATCAAGCCTGACATGCTTTGCTCAGGGCCTATTGAGCAATCAACCTTGAGGAGAGAGCTTGCAGGCGCTCACGCGCACCCGCTGCTTCGGGGCTGCGCGGATAGCGATGCAGAATTTCGCGCCAGCTCCCGCCGTCATAATGAAACTGCTTGCCGCTGGCATCGAAAACGAAGCCCAGGCCCTGCCGATTATAACGATCAAGCCCGCTGTAATTGAGGAAGTAGCTGTGCAGTGGAGCGCCGCCCGCTCTCATCTCGCGCTGGTCCAGACGCCTGGCTGCTTCCAGCGAAAGCTTTGCGGCTTCGGCTTCCGCCGTCTCGCCGTACAACATCAGCACTTCGGGTCGCAGCGTTGATTTCGGAAAAAGGTCCAGAAAGATACGCGCGCGTTCGATGAGGTCAAAGCTTTTCGAGCCGCGTATGAGACGCAGCAATCGCTCGTCATCTCCGGCCCGCGCAGGCAGGACCAGCGCCTCGCTCTGCACCCAGCCGCGCGTCCGGCTGGTGACGGCCACCTGATAGAAGACAAGCCCGTCGCGCGCGTTCTTCTGGCCCAGTACGGCGAGCAGGCGACCACGGCTCAGACGCTGCAAGAGCGTCGCAGCCAAAGCGGGCCTCTCGCGCAGCGCAGCCAATCTTTCATCAACGACGATGGCCGTGCGCCCGCCCGCGGGGGCGCGCCGCTTTTTAGCCAGCGCCGCGGGCGGAACAGTTAACAGGCAGATGATTAAAGAGAGCGAGAGGCAGAAAAGTTGACGCTCAAAACCGTTGGGACGCATGAGGAAGCCTCCTTTGGCAAGGTGAGGTTGATTAACAGGCAACTCGCCGCGTGTCCGATGCTCGCTCTCTTAACGAGAGGGGCGGCGGCGAGTCGCAGGCAAAGAGGTTGCTCTTTGGACGCGGGCACTGGCAGCGAGCAGGCGCGCTTTTGCTCCCGCGTGATGAAAATGGCAGATTGCGATGGCGAGCGCATCGGCTGCGTCGTGAGGCTCCGGCACCTGGCTGAGCGAAAGCAGGATGCGCACCATCTCCTGGACCTGATGTTTTTCGGCGTTGCCGTAACCGACAATCGTCTGCTTGATGAGCCTGGGGCTATATTCGCTAATCTCTATTCCGGCTCGCTCAGCCGCCAGCAGGGCCACGCCGCGCACCTGCCCGAGCTTGAGCGCGACCTTGACGTTGGTCGCATAAAAAGCCTCTTCGATGGAAAAGGCATCCGGCCTGTGCCGCTCTATAATCTCTTCCAGCCCGGTGTAAATCTTCGAGAGCCGTGCCGCAAACCTCTCGCGCGGGCTGGCCTTGACCGTCCCATACTGGACCAACCGGTAGCGCCGCACGTCGCCCTCGACCACGCCCCAGCCGGTCGTCTCGCTTCCCGGGTCAATTCCAAGTACACGCATGATAAGCGATGGGCGATGAGTGATGAGATAAAGGCTATCTCTGATCACTCATCACTACTTCTAAGCGGCGGCCATGTCTTCTTCGCTGATGTCAAAGTTAGCGGAGACTTTCTGTACGTCGTCGTGGTCTTCCAGCGACTCCATCAGCTTGAGCATCTGCTTGGCATCCTGGCCTTCGAGCTTGATATAGTTTTGCGGGACCAGCTCGACTTCGGCGACCAGAGGCGTGAGGCCCGCGCCCTTGATGGCGGAGTTGACGGCTTCAAAATTTTCCGGCGTCGTGATGATCTCGAAATTGTCTTCATCATCGCGGAGGTCGTCAGCTCCGGCTTCGATGACCAGATCGAACAACTGCTCTTCGGGCATCGCAGATTTTTCAATGACGATGTAGCCCTTCTTCTCGAACATCCAGCCGACAGAGCCTGACTCGCCGAGGTTGCCGCCGTTTTTGGCGAACATATGACGGATTTCAGCCACCGTGCGATTGCGATTGTCTGTCACGGCCTCGACCATCAGCGCCACGCCGCCAGGCCCGTAGCCCTCGTATGTAATCTCTTCGTAATTAACACCCTCTTCCGCGCCCGTCCCGCGCCGTATGGCACGCTCAATCGTCTCGTTGGGCATATTCCCGGCCTTCGCGTCCGAGACGGCCTTGCGCAGCCGCGCGTTGGCCGCAGGGTCGCCGCCGCCCGTTCGCGCCGAGACCTGAATCTCTTTAATCAAACGGGTGAAGAGCTTGCCGCGCTTGGCATCGAGCGCGCCTTTTTTGTGTTTGATAGTATGCCACTTGGAATGTCCGGACATTTAAGCTTGAGTTCCTCGGATAAGAAATTTTTCAGACGGAAGCGGGCATGGAATATATCACGCGCTTTTTGAGGGCCGCAACCAAGAGTAGAGACGAAGACGAAAGGATGAACTCGCTTGATGAACGATGAAGGGAAAGCTCTTGGAGCATTGCTTCATTGTTTATCGCTTCCCTTTTATTCCTGTTCTTCAGCCAGACGCTCAAGCCGTGCGCGCTCGGCTCCTTGAACGCGCACCTGCTTAATCTTTGAAGTATGGCCGCTCATGATTTCAACGGAGCGGGGTGAAACGTCGAGCGCGCGAGCCAGAGTTCGCACGAGTTCTTCGTTAGCCGCACCCTCCACGGGCGGCGCGGCGAGGCGGACGCGTAAAGCTCCATCCATCAAGCCCGCCACACCGCTCTTTGAAGCTCGCGGCACGACGCGCACGGTAAATGTGAGAGAGCCCGCGCGCTCCGTGTATCGCAGCACGCCTGGCGGAAATCCTTTCATCCGAGCGGTTGTCCTTTAAAACCGCTGAGCAGCGTTCCGGCGATGGCCGCCTGAAAGAGCCAGATCAGAATAAAGGCCACAATCGGCGAAATATCCATCATCCCGAGCGGCGGAACTATGCGCCGCAGAGGAACTAACAGAGGGTCTGTGGCCCGGACCAGAAAACGCATGATGGGGTTGGCGTAACTGACCAGCCCCCAGGAAAAGATGATGCGTATGAAAATCAGCAGCGAATAGATGCTCAACAAGCCGTAGAGGAAAAAGCCCACGGCGGCGACGAAGGCTCGCAGTTGTAAGGCCAGCATGACGTTGGCTATCGTGCCGAGCGTATCGCCCGCCAGGCGCATCGCAAACCAGCCAAGCAGAATTGCCAGCAGGATAACAATCAGCGGCGCGTATTTCGGGTCGGCCCCGAAGCGCAGCAAAGCTCCGCGCACAGGGTTGACGAGAGGGTCGCTCAAACGCCGCATCATGAGCGCCGAAGAGCTAAAAGGGTTGACATCCATGTAACCCATGAGCAGCCGCACGAGCATCAGTATGATGGCCGCGAAAATAGCTGCCCAGACAGCATAGGTGACGACCAGGTAAATTAGTTGAATCACCGTCATTGTGATAGTCAGCCGCTCGGCATCTGCTCCCTTGCGCCGAAGATGGCCGTGCCGACGCGCACCATCGTCGCGCCCTCTTCGACGGCAATCTCAAAATCGTGGCTCATGCCCATCGAAAGCTCGCCCGCCGCCGCGCCAAACTCCTGCTGCTCATGCAGACGGTCGCGCAGCTCGCGCAGGCGGCGAAAGTATGGACGCGCGCGTTTCGCATCCTCGAAAAAGGGCGGGAGCGTCATCAAGCCCGCGAGCCGCAGCCGCTCGCAAGCCTTGAGAGCCTGGACCAATTCCGGCAAGTCCTCTTCCGGGATTCCGGATTTTGTCGTCTCAAGACCCAAATCAACCTGGACCAGAACGGGCAGCTCCGAGCGCCCCTCTTCCTCGCAGAGGCGGTCCAGCCTACAAGCCAGCGCGATTGAATCCAGGGAATGAATCATATCGAAGAGCGCGACGGCGCGCCTCGCCTTGTTAGTCTGAAGATGGCCTATCAGATGCCAGCGTGCGCTCTGGCGGCCCACTTCCTGAATCTTCGCGTCGGCCTCCTGCACTCGATTCTCACCGAAATCTCGCACGCCCGCCGCGATGGCCCGCCTGACGGCTTCCGGCGTGTGCGTCTTGCTCACGGCGATGAGCGTCACTTCCTGAGGCGAGCGCCAACTGCGCATCGCTGCGGCCTTAATCCGCTCGCCGACGCGCAAGACACGCGCGCGTAACTCTTCCAGGCTTGTTGTCGCCGCCGCTCCATCCATCTTCGATTTTCCTTTAATTGAAATGCAAGAGAACTATAACAATCCCACGCGCCGCCTAGCAAACGCATCAGACGGGCGGCCCGTTCACATTTGAAGCAAGATGCGCGCTCCTTCGCGGCCAGACATCTGCACTAAATGCGTTCGACTGTAACGATATGGTATGAACAGATAGCTCCCTCTTTATCTGTCTCCGTATATTTTCAGAGAGTTAAAGCTTTCTCCCGAGTGGCATAGGGATTGTTTGGCTAAAGTTGTCCCCGAACTGTATTTCCTCTGAAATCAAAGAAGGGTCTGGCAGACGCGCCCCGCGGGACGTGCTCGATTAATGGATGGAGGTTGAGATGAGAATTACCGGAAGCAAGCGAACAACTTTATGGACAGTTATTTTAACGCTCGTTATTGGTCTGGGCCTGCCGACGCTGGCAGCGGCGCAGGGTCGCGGACGCGGCAGGGGCAAGCCCAACAAGTGCGATATTTTTGTCAACTGCCATGATGCGCGCGATGGGCGCGTAGACGGTCGCGGTCCGAGAAGTAATCGCGATGACCGCTATGATGACGACGATTATTATCGCAGAAACCGCAGAAATGACCGCAACCGCGATTACCGCAACGGTCGTTATGGTCGTAACGATGATTATCGTAACAACGGTGGTTACGGCAACAACGGTTCTTACAACAACGTCTACCAGCTCGCGCAGAATCAGGGCTATCAGGACGGCCTGAACGTCGGCGCCAACGATGCGAATCGCGGGCAGAGCTATAGCCCGCAGAGGTCACGTTATTACAAGAACGCGAACAACGGTTACAACTCTTCCTACGGCAACCAGGAGACCTACAGGCAGGCTTACAGAGATGGTTTCCAGCGTGGCTACGATGAAGGGTACAGGCGCTATAACGGCTCTAACAACGGGACCAACCGGAGCGGCATAGGGGGCATTCTAGGCGACATCTTTGGCCGACCCTAACACGCTCGGAAGGCTTGCTTGACACTCCGCCGCTCTAGTCCGTATATTCAAATTCCAGGAATTGCGGATGTGGCGGAACTGGTAGACGCGCAGGTCTCAGAAGCCTGTGGTGGCGACACCGTGGTGGTTCGATTCCACTCATCCGCATCAATAAATTTTTCAGTCTGGATAAGGCGAGTTGCTCCGGCGGCTCGCCTTTTCTCTTCCCTTTACATATCGCATCCGTCAGCGAGCCTTTGGTAGTTGTCATCCGCCGTTATCAGTTGACGGATTCTGAAACATCATCCGCGAGGGGTATCGGCTGCGCGTCAACGACCATGAGCGGCAGTTCTTCAAAGAGCGTCGAATCAATCAGGGTCTGGACCCAGTACTGGCCCGGCGCGGGGAAAGTCACGTTGACGAAAAAGCTGATGTTATCGGCCACGCCGCCGGGGGTAATCTCGAAGGGTGTCGGCTGCGAGACGATGACCGGCGTCTGGCGGTCCGGCGTCAGGATGCGGACTTCCGAAAGATGCTTGCCATCGCCGCGCCAGTGGTTGATGACGGCAAACTTAAAGAGCGAGACGGGAAGCTGCTGGACCATAATATTCTGAAAGACGCCCATGTAAGAGAGCTTGTTGCCGACTTCAAGACGCACATCATCACAAAAGATAGTGTAAACGAGTTCGAGATTATTCGTCTGATTCAATACCGTCATATGATCTCCTTCAACAAGCTTCGGATTTCAGATTTCAAGCTTCATCTTAAAGACCGCTTCCAACTTTGAGCCTGTCATCTGACAGCCACGAGCTTAGTCAAACATTTCTTTTAACGTCGCTTCGTCAATCACGCGCAGCCCCAGCTCGCGCGCCTTATCCAGCTTCGACCCGGCCTCCTCGCCCGCGACGACATAATCCGTCTTCTTGCTGACGGTGGATGTCACGCGCCCGCCGCGCGCTTCTATCAGTGCGCGAGCCTCGTCGCGCGTCAGCGTTTCGAGCCTGCCCGTCAGGACAAACTGCCTGCCCGCGAAGACCTCCGAATTCCCGTCCGTTCCCGCCTGTCTTTCAAGCTCAGTGCGCACGCCCGCCGCGCGCAGCCGCTCGCACAACTCCACATTGCCCGCATCATCAAACCAATCGCGGACGCTCTGCGCGACCGTCAGACCGATCTCGTGTATGTCGTCAAGCTCTTCGAGGCTCGCGCGGCCCAGCCGCTCAAGCGAGCCGAACTGCCTGGCGAGGATGCCTGCGGTTCTCTCCCCCACATGACGCAGCCCCAGCCCGTAAACCAGATGCGGCAGGTCGCGCGATTTGCTCGCCTCAATCTGGGCCAGCAGGTTCGACGCGGACTTTTCCGCCATACGCTCAAGCGCCGAGACCTCTTCGAGCTTGAGCAGGTAGAGATCGCTGACATCCCTGATCATCTTCTTCTGGACCAGTTGCTCGACGAGGGCTTCGCCCAGACCTTCTATACGCATGGCCCTGCGCGAAGCAAAGTGCAGGAGGCGAGCCTTGAGCTGTGCCGGACAATCCGCCGCCACGCAGCGCGAGACGGCTTCGCCTTCGGGTCTTGAGACCACGCCGCCGCAGACCGGGCACTTCTTCGGCATACGAAACGGCTGCTCCTCGCCCGTCCGTCTAGTCTCGATGACCTTGAGGACTTTCGGAATAATCTCGCCGCTCTTTTCAATCAAGACCCAATCGCCCGTGCGCACGTCCAGACGCTTGATCTCATCCTCGTTATGGAGCGTGGCGCGTGCAACGGTAGTGCCAGCGAGTTGGACCGGCTGAAGGTTGGCGACGGGTGTCAGAGCGCCGGTGCGTCCCACCTGAACGACGATGGATTCGACGCGCGTCGTCGCCTGCCGCGCGGGATACTTGTAGGCGATGGCCCAACGTGGCGCTTTGGCCGTCGCCCCGAACTCATCCTGCAAGGCCGTGGAATTGACCTTGACGACCACGCCGTCAATCTCGTAGCCCAGACTATCGCGCTCCAATTCCATCTGGTTGCAGAAGGCAATCACTTCTTCAATCGAAGCACAGCGCGCGCGATGCTCGTTGACGCGAAAGCCTGCGCGCTCAAGCCAGTCGAGCGCGTCCCAGTGTGTGGAGAAGGGCTTGCGCTCGCCGGCCAGGACATCGTAAGCGAACATCTCAAGCCGACGGGCGGCGACAATCTTCGGGTCGAGCTGGCGAATCGTTCCGGCGGCGGCGTTGCGCGGGTTGGCAAAGCGCGGCTGCCCTTCATCTTCGCGCTCGCTGTTGATTCTCTCAAAGATGCTGCGCGGAAGATAAGCCTCGCCGCGCACTTCAAGCTCGTCAAAGCCCGCGCCCTCTGTGGCGTCGAGCCTGAGAGGGATGCTGCGTATCGTGCGCGTGTTCTGCGTCACATCCTCGCCCGTGCGCCCGTCGCCGCGCGTCACGCCGCGCACGAGCAGCCCACGTTCATAATGGAGCGAGAGCGAAAGCCCGTCAATCTTCATCTCCGCGACATATTCAAACGCGCGGCCATCTGCGAGCTTGCGGCAGCGTTCATCAAAGGCGCGCAAATCTTCTATGTTGTAGCTGTTGTCGAGCGAGAGCATCGGGCGGCGATGTAGATACTCCGCGAAGCCTTCAGCCGGGCGGCCACCGACACGCTGCGTGGGGCTGTCCGGCGTGACCAGCTCCGGATGCTCCTCCTCCATCTTGAGCAACCTGGCGAGCAGCTCGTCATACTCTTTATCGGAGATTTGAGGATTGTCATGCACATAATAAAGCTCTTCGTGGCGGCGAATCTCTTCGCGCAGGGCTGCCATCTCCTGTTCGACAGTTCGGCTTCTGGTCGGCAACTTCGCTACCCCTCGCTGGCTCTTAATTGATCTGAAATTCTAGCCTCCATCATAAACTAACAGACAGGGATGGCAAGGGCTTTCGCGGCTTTCGCGCCGAGGCTCAAGAAATGGCTCGGCCCTCTCGCGCTCGATTGCTTGGCAAAGCCCTCTAGTAATAATATCCTCGCGGTCTTGACCGCTGAGCAAAGGGGCTTGACAGAGCTTTGAGAGTTATCGGCCCTCGCATGTAATTCCAATCTCATTCAAGCAGGTCTCGCGTTCCGATTATCCTGAGAGATTATTCAGCGACTAAAAGATGGCCCAATCCTTAGAGTGTAACAACTGCGGCGCGCCTGTTAAATTTGCGGGCGGTTATGAAGTGACCGTGCCCTGCCAGTTCTGCGGCAACTCCGTGGTCGTGCCGGAAGAGTTGCGGAGCGCGAGGCCCGCGCAGCCGCCCGTCTTTCAATTTAAGTTTCAGCCCATTCCAGTCTATACGCCCTCGATTCCAAAAGTCTCTAAGGGCTGGCTCTGGCTCTTGCTCATTCCGTTCTTCTTTATCATGTGCACAATCTCCGGCATCATCCTGCCCCTTCTCCCAAAGACCGGCCCGGCAGGAAGACGCACGGGCGGCGAGTGGGGCAAGCCCGCCAGCAGTGGTCCGGCGAGCGTGACGCTCAAATTCGGCAGCGAAGGCATCGGCCCCGGACGCTTTCAGGATGCGCGCAGCATTGCCGTTGACACCGCCGGTCGGATTTACGTCGGCGAGTACACGGGCGGGCGCATACAGGTCTTTGACGCTTCGGGCAAATTCATCAACCAGTGGAGCATCGGCGACCGGAAAACCATCCTGCGCGGGATGGCCGCAGACCGCAAGGGGAATATTTACGTGGTCAAGGGCGGAAGCATCTACCGCTATGACGGAGGGACGAGCGAGCAACTGGACCAGTTGGAGTATGCGGGCGGATGGGGATTCGATGATGTGACGGTGACGGCGGACGGCGGCATCCTCGCGGCATGGTACAAGAATCGCGACGACATCGTGCGCTTTGATGCCAAGGGGAAAGCTGTCAGCACTATCCGCGCGGCGATTAGCCAGGCGAGCGGCGACAGCGAGTTGAACACGCGTCTCGCAGCCGACGGACTCGGCAACATTTACGCGCTCGGAACATTCAATAACGCCGTCTTCAAGTTCGCACCCGACGGCAAATATCTCAGCCGCTTCGGGAGCGCGGGCGACCAGCCGGGCCAGTTTCGCGCTCCTTCCGCCATCGCCGTTGACGGGCGCGGTCGTGTCTACGTCAGCGATTCAAAAGGCATACAGATTTTCGACCAGGACGGGCGTTATCTGGACCTGATTAAAAAAGAGGGCTACACGAACGCTTTCGGCATGGTCTTTAACGACCGGAACGAGCTTTTCGTCGCCGCACGCACGCAGGTCGTCAGGCTTTCCATCAGGCAGCCGTAAGCCGGACCAGAGGGACGCGCGCGTTCTCTGGAGAATCGAACAAAAAACTCTCAAACGCCTCGGCCAGCTTTCTTCAGGGCGCGACTATTTTTGAGAGACGAGCGATTCCAGACCCGCGTGGGATTCGGCATGGACAGAGATTGAGATTTTATAACGCTTAATCATCGTATTGAGGGTTGTCAGCCTGAGTCCTAGAAGACGAGCGGCCTGGGCCTGGTTGCCGTTGGTCGCTTCCAGAGCGCGCTGGATAAGACAGACCTCGAAAGCCTCTACCTCTCGGTAAAAGTTAAGGCCGTCCTTGATTTCCGGCGAGGGGGCGGCCCTGAGCGCCTTGACCTCTTCGAGCAGGGCCAGGATGGTCTCAATCAAGACCTCGATCCGATTTCTTTCGAGTGGTTGTTCCTGCGTTTTAAGCTGTGCGCCAAAACCCTTGACGAGCAGCATGCTCTTGCGGTCCATCTCCGTTGCTCTTTTCATCTTCAATCATCCCTCGCTTGACCTGTCTTGTCTGGTGGCAAATCCGGCTGCGCTTTTGCCATCTCTCCTGACTTTTAGGACGCGGCAGAGGCCCGTTTGCGTTAACTTCGGTTATCTACTATTTCTTTCCCTGTTTTGACCGCAGTAGTTCCAAAACTTGTCGAACGTCTCGATGGCGGTTGTGTACAATACGTTTTGGTCCGAGAATCGTTCCCGAATTTAGCTCTCAGACTGGCCCGACGTGGCATTATCCCTGGCAGGGTTTTGCCGCGCAGAAGCTTTTCGGAGAAAATATGAGACAATCTGAAGGTCAGGCAAAGCGAAGAGAGGTTTGAGGCCGGATGACTTTGGAAGCAAAAAGACGCGCGCTGATAGTGGTTGACGTGCAGAACGATTTCTGTCCGGGCGGGGCGCTCGCCGTGGCGGAGGGCGACCGCGTCGTCGCGCCGCTCAATCGTTTAATCGAAGAGTTCCTCGCGCGCGGCGATTATGTCTTTCAGAGCCGCGACTGGCATCCCGAAAAGACCGGACATTTCGCGGCCTACGGCGGGACATGGCCCGTTCACTGTGTGCAGGGCACGCGCGGCGCAGAATTTCATCCGGGCCTGCTCGTAGACCCGCGCATCGAAATCATCTCGAAAGGCACTGGAAACGAAGACAGCTATTCCGCTTTTGACCAGACGACGCTCGCTTTGCTCCTGCGCGAGCGCGGCGTCGAAGAGGTCTGGGTCGGCGGCCTCGCGACGGACTATTGCGTCAAGAATACGGTCCTCGACGCGCTCCGAGAGGGGTTCCGTGTGAAGGCCGTCGCCGAAGCCATGCGCCCTGTCGAGCTAGAGGCCGGAGACGGCCAGCGCGCCATCGAAGAGATGCGCCGCGCCGGAGCCGAAATTATCTAAAACTCTTTATGGGCACACTGAATTTTGACCGTTATCACGCCGCGATGGGCAATGCTTCGTACAAGGATGCGACGCGGCTGCACGAAAAGCTCTTGAGCGAAGCGCGGGCCACCTTTTATGTCACGCAGCGCAAGCTCCCGTTTGCCCCCTGCCTGGGCCACGAGCGGCTGGTCCGGATGCTGGTTGACAGCCAGATTGACCGCCCGCGTCTGCGCTCGCTCGAACAGGACCGCGGCGGGCTTGAGCTGTTTGCCAAGGCGATTGAAGACATGGAATTTGTCGGGGCCGTGAGGGCCGTGCGTCCTGCCCAGATTATGTTCGCGGGCGAGCCTTTCGCGGACATTACAGGCCCTTTCGGTTTGACGCAGGCGCAGGAGATAAAGTTTGAGCACGCCTTCGATCTGCCGATGACGACCGCCAGCATCGCCATGCAGTTTCGGATGGCGGCTGGTCCACGCTGGCTATCCGATTTCTCTTTGCGGCGCTGCGGCGACATAGAGCGCGCCGTAGAGGTCGCGACCTATGCCTTCATCGGCGGCTTTAACGATACCTCCAACATGGAGGCCGCGCACAGGCTTGAGATTCCAGCCGTCGGGACGGAGGCGCACTACTGGCAGCAGGCTTACATAGAGTTTATGCGCGAGCCTGAGATTGAGCCGCGCACGGGTCGGCCCAAACACTTCGAGCAGGTCGCCTTCGAGCGCTGGCTTGATGCCAACCCGAACGGGACGACGCTCCTCCTGGACACGATTGATGTTGAGATGGGCGCTATCCACGCGGCGATGGCCGCCACCTCGAACGCCGCGCGCCGCCGCGCCTTCAAGGGCTTCCGCATAGACTCAGGCAATCTGAGCGAGCTTGGCCGCTGGTGTCTGGAGTTTTTCGAGGCCAACGGTCTGGATGGACTGATGCCCATCCTGACGGGCGACCTAACGGTCGAGAAGGTCAGGCGCATCGTCGCGGAGTTTCCGCAGGCGGCTGGCTTTGGAGTCGGCACAAAGCTCTCCAGCGAGGTTCAAACCGTGGCGGGCGTCATCTTCAAACAATGCCTGATTGAAGGACGGCCCACGCTCAAGGCTTCCAACAATCCTGAGAAATCAACGCTGCCCGGTCGCCTACAGGTCTTTCGCGGTGTTGATAGGGATGGCAAGTATGCCGGCGATTGTATCGGGCTTGATGATGAAAAGATCGAGATTCCCAATGCCTCGCACATAGAACGGCTGCTCATGCCCTTCTGGGATAACGGGCAGCATGCCTCTATTCCCTCCATCGAAAAGCAAAAGGCTTTTGTCGAAGAGCAGCTCGCGCGTTTTACGGATATTGAAAATTATCCTGTCACCCTGAGCGAGCAGCTCCGCCGCCTGCGCGACGAGTTAACAGAACAGATGCGCGAAGACAATTCGGACTGGGAGCATGTCTTGAAATCTCCCGCATCGCTGGCCGCAAAACTGGTCTCAACCGGATGAATCCGGTCCGGCGCGGGCCGCGCGAGGCACAACGCCGACCCGATGTTCTCGGGTCACTTGAGCAAAGCGAGACCCAAAAGCATTGCCATTATTCCGTTTTTTGTGTAATAACGCGGGAGCAGATGCGCTCTAACCGACTCTTCTCCTGAAAGGAGATTATCTTGAGAAATCTCATTACCCGACTGACCCGCGCCAGAAGCATGATGCTGGTGACGTTTTCCCTGCTCTTCATGATGGCGCTGCTGGCTGCCGTGCCCGCGCTTTCAAACGCGGCGGCACAACGCGGCGAGTTCATGATTGTCAACAGGTCCAACTATACTATCTATCAACTCTTCCTCTCGCCTTCCAACAGAGTCAGGTGGGGACCGGACCAGCTTCGCCGGAGGGTGATTAAGCCGGGCGATTCCTACACGCTCAACGGGATTCCCTGTGGTCTCTATGATGTCAAGGTTGTGGACCACGACGGCGACGCCTGTGTCGTCAGAGAGATTCCGATGTGCAAAGATCATACTCACTGGGAGATGACCAACGACTCGCTCCTGCGTTGCGAAGGGTTCAGCGACTAGACTCTCTTCTTCACCTTTGATGGACCAGACCGGAAGCGCCCCTGTGGATTATTTACAGGGGCGCTTCGGCTTTAAAGCTCCCTTGCGCGCCTTGAGCCTGCGTCGCCAATTCAAATGCCGATAGTGTATACTTTCAAGAGTCCCCAGCAATTCTTTCAAACAAATATTCTCAGGGAGCTTGCAACATGAAACTGCTCTTCCTCTTCGCCTTACTGTTGTGCCTGCCCCTACTGGGCTTCGCGCAGCAGAACCAACGCAAGGTTTTTCCATACCAGTATTTTATTGACGACCTGCCGAACGGCCTCCGGCTGATTACCGTCCCGACCGATTATCCGAACCTCGTCGCCACTTATATCGTCGTCTCGACAGGCTCGCGCAACGAGATCGAGCCGGGCAAGAGCGGCTACGCGCATCTCTTCGAGCACCTCATGTTTCGCGGCAGCGAGCACTTCACAGCCGACGAGCGCGACGCCATCCTTAAACGCATGGGCGCTTCGACCAACGCCTATACGACCGACGACCGGACGGTCTATCACGGCGTCTTTTCCAAAGAAGACCTCCCGCGCTACATAGAGCTTGAGGCCGACCGCTTTAAGGGTTTGAAGTACGAGCAGGCTCCCTACAAGACTGAGACGCTGGCCGTGCTCGGAGAGTTCAACAAGAACAGTGCAGACCCTGAAGAGAAGCTCTTTGAAGTGCTGCGCGCGACCGCCTACAAGAAGCACACCTACTCGCACACGACGATGGGTTTTATCGAAGACATACAGGACATGCCCAACCAGTATGATTACAGTTGGGAATTTTACAAGCGATATTATCGTCCGGAATATACGACCATCGTTCTCGTCGGCGACCTCACGCGCGAAACTGCGCTCTCGCTCGTCCGCCAGCATTTTGCAGACTGGAAGCGCGGCAATTATGTCCCGCAGATTCCGGCTGAGCCGGAGCAGACCGAGCCGCTCACGGCTCACGTCCCCTGGCCTTCGCAGACGCTCCCGCTCGTCTACGTCGCTTTCCGTGGTCCGGCCTATTCCGATGTCAAGAAGGACAAGGCCGCGCTGGACCTGCTCGCTCCCATAGCCTTCGGCGATAATTCCGACCTCTATCAACGGCTGGTCCTCAAAGAGCAGAAGGTGGATGCGCTCGACTTCTCTTTCGGCAACCGGACAGACCCTGAGCTGTTCTACGTCTCCGCGAGCATCAAGGACGAGAAGGATGCTCCTTACGTGCGCCAGCAGATTCTGGAAACTTACGAGCGCTTTACGAAAGAGGCTGTCCCGCAGGCCAAGCTCGATTCGACGCGCTCGCGTCTGCGTTATCGCTTTGCGCTCTCGATGAACAGCTCCGAAGCCATCGCGGGCGCGCTGGCCCAGTATGTCGCGCTGCGCCGCACGCCGGAGACGATAGACAAGCTGTACGCGCTCTACGACACCATCACGCCGGAAGACATACGCGCTGCCGCCGCGCGCTATTTTGTCGAGAAGCACCGGACCATCGTCACGCTTGCGACCACGAAAACAGAGACGGGGGGAAAAGAATAATGAGGAGCTGGACCAATACTCTGAGACCGAAAAAGATGCGCAGCCCGCATCATCCCTCTCGCTTCTCCGCTGCCCTTTTCATGATGCTCTGCGGCGCTGGACTCATCTTGCTACTCGGAGCGCAGACCCTACAGGCTCAGCAAGCCACTTCGCCTACAGGCATCAAGCCGCCTCAGGCCAGCAAGGCCGGAGAGCCTTCGACAAATCAGAAATCCGCGCCGCCTCGAACGACTTCCAGTAATATGTCGGGCGGGAAGC
>DASWMI010000086.1:0-10061 GCA_036399835.1 Pyrinomonadaceae bacterium
AGTTTGATGTTCACCGTTATTGTTCGCAGAGCCTTGCAGCCCCTCGCGCTTGCGCTCTTGATGTCGAGCGCGGGAGCGGCGGCTGTCATGGCCCAGAACCCTACGCCGACGCCAGTTAACCCGACGCAGAGAGATGCGACGCGCCCGCCCGGCACAGAGCGTAACCAGCCGCTGCCGGAGCAGGCGCGCCCGACTCAGCAAGACCCGACCGCGCCTCCTCGAACCGAGCGGCCATCGCCGCAAGCGCCTCCGGGTGTTAGCGTCGCGCCGCAGCAGGGGCCGCAGACGCCGGGCCAGAACCCCTCGCCTTCCGCGACACCGACTCAGCTTGAGACCAATCCCGTGACCGGACCGAATCCTGCGCAGACGGGCCAGCAAACTTCCGGGCAAACGGGCGAGCCACGTTTTCCGGACCAGTCCGCGCGCCCCGTGCCGCCGCTTCCGAGCCTCTTGCGTCTGGGCGTCAATAGCGATAACACCATCACCATCTCTTTGAATGAGGCGATTCGGCGCGCGCTCGAAAACAATAACGACATCGAAGTGGCGCGCAACGACGTGCGTTTTCAGGAGACCACCTTGCGCTCGCTGCAAGGCATCTACGTGCCGGTCTTCAACCTGCTGCCGCAGATTAACAATCAGGTAGTCTCTTCGCAGAGCACGCTCAGCGGCTCGAACACTTCGCCCAACGTCTCGACCACAGACATTCAGCTCAACCCTTCCGTCATCAAGTTTTTCGAGCGTGGCGGAGGCAGCTACGAATTTTTCTTTAACAACAACCGTCGGCAGACCAACTCAAGATTCAGCACGCTCAATCCTTTCTACTCTTCGAGCCTCGGCGTGACCTTTACGCAACCGCTCTGGCGTGATCGCTCGATTGACAACAACCGTCGACAGATACGCATCCAGCGCAAGCGTCTGGAACAGTCCGACGCCGATTTCCGCCGCCGCACGATTGACGTTATCTCGCAGGTCCAGCGTGCCTACTGGGATTTAGTCTTCTCTCTGCGCGACCAGCAGAATCGCATCGCTAATCTGAATCTGGCGCGCGAGAATTTCCGCCGCACAGAGGCGCAGATTGCCGCCGGAGCGGCTGCGCCATTTGTCCGCGCGGAGGTCGAGACAGAGCTTGCCAACCGCGAATCGGATGTCCTGCTGGCTTCGCAGAATGTCTCTATCGCAGAGAATAATCTTAAACAGTTGATGCTCCGCGACGCTAATTCCAACGACTGGTCCGCGCAGATCCTTCCGACGGATGAGCCGACCTTCGATGCGACACCTCTCAGCCTCAATGATGCGCTGGAGGAGGCGCGCAAGAATCGCCCGGAGCTGCGCCGCCTCACGCTTCAGCGCGACATCAACGATATTGACCTTCAGTTTTTCAGGAATCAGACCAAGCCCCGCGTTGATATTCAATCAACGCTTTCGACAACGGGTCTGGCCGGGACTCCCGTTTCGACCAGTGCGGGCGGCGATGTTCCGCTCATCCTGACCGGAACTGCTTTTGAAAACAGCGTGGCAGAATCTTTCCTCTTAAAACAGATTAACGATCTGCGCCAGCTACAGAATCTTCCGGCCATCACGCCGCCCAGCATCGCGCAGGACAACGGGCAGGTCTCTTCAAGTCTGGCGGGCGGTTACGGGCAGACGCTGCGCAACCTGTTGGGCTTCGACACGCGAAACATCGTCATCGGCGTCGCCATACAGTTCCCTTTCAAGAACAAGACTGCCGAGGCGAATCTGGCGGGCGCGCGGATTCAACGCACGCAGCTAGAGGCACAGATGCGGCAGCAGGAACAGTCCGTCGAAGTCGAAGTGAGAAATTCCGCGCAGGCCGTGGAGACTTCCAGGCGGCGCGTGCTGGCGGCGCGCGAGGCCAGGCAGAGCGCGGAGCTTCAGTTGCAGGGCGAGCAGAGGCTGTTCGCCGTCGGGCGCTCGACCACCTTCCTGCTCATCCAGCGCGAAAACCAGCTCGCCAACGCCCGCAACCTTGAGCTGCGCGCAGAGACCGATTACAACAAGGCGCTCGCAGACTTGCAGCGCGCCACCTCTACCACCCTGCGCGCCAACAACGTCTTTATAGAGACGCCGACAGTTCCTTAAGCAACATTTCAAGCGCAAGAGCGAGAGGCACGGATGCGATTATCATCCGTGCCTCTCGCTCTTGCGGCGGCGGCCTCGATTCGATTTCGAGTTGACCTTCGCACGGGTCCCCTTCTATGCTCGTCGGGCGGCGCGCTCAAGTTCGTTCACATCGGCGCTTCATCCATCATCTTGAAAGTTACCGCGACCATCATCACCTTTAACGAAGCTTTGAATATCGGGGCGGCGCTCGAATCCGTCTCGTGGGCCAACGAGATTCTGGTCGTTGACGCCGAATCAACGGACGCGACCCGTGAGATCGCTGAGAGTTTCGGCGCGCGCGTGATAGAGAGGCCGTGGCCCGGCTTTGCCGCGCAGAAACAGTTCGCGGCGGACGAGGCGGCGCACGAATGGGTCTTCAGCCTCGATGCGGATGAGAGGGTCTCTGATGAGCTGCGAGCGAGTCTCGAAGACCTGCTCTACACGAGCGAGGAAAAGTTGGCTGACGGTTACCGGATCGCGCGGCGCTCCTTCTACATGGGCCGCTGGATACGCGGCGGCGGCTGGTATCCAGACCATCAACTGCGTCTCTACAGAAAATCCAGCGGGCGCTGGGAGGGAGCTTACATACACGAATCCGTCAAGATGGACCAGTCGGCCCGTGTACGCATTCTTCCGGGTGACATACTCCACTACAGCGTGCGCGACGCGGCGCATCATCAACGCATGATCGGCGAACGTTATGCGCCGCTCGCCGCGCGGCAGATGTTCGAGCAGGGCCGACGCACTTCCCCTTTGAAAATCGCCACGGCTGGACCAGCCGCTTTCTTGCGCAGCTTTCTACTCAAGGGCGGGTTTCGTGATGGGCTGGCGGGCTACAGCATCGCACGCTTCGCGGCGCACCACGCCTTTCTCAAACACTTGATGTTGTGGGAAACGCAGAACAGGGGTCGCGGGCCTGAGGACGAAGATTAGCGAGCCACCTTGCGCTCCTCTTTAGCTTCCTTCGAGTCAGGCTTTAGCTCCTCTTGCCTTTCTATCTTTAAGGCTGAGGACGGGAGGAGTTGTCGCGGCGTGGGGCTGCCGACAGCGCGCGGAGAGGTTTGCGAGTGGACGACCTCGGAGAGCAACTGGTCTTCGAGCTGGCGGTTTTCGCCGATGCGATTGCCCTGGTCCATCATCACGAAGATAACCATCCCGGCGTTCTCGGTGTAGACGATACCGGCGATGCTCGCCATCCCTCCGTCCACCTCGGAAGTCAGCGTGCCGGTCTTGCCGACGACGGCCCCTTCGAGTCCCGTGCCCGTGAGCCTGCGCCTGAGCGTGCCCCTGTCATCGCTCGCCACGGGCATGATGTCCTGCGGCTCAAGCCCCTGTCGCTCGGCTTCCAGGACCAGCGCGCGTATGACCTTGAGTAGATCGCGCGGCGTCATGCGATTATGCTCGCGCCCCGAAGCCCTTTCGATTTTCAACTGGTCCGGCGGCAGATGGACTTCATTGATTAAAAATTCCTGGATGCCGACTGGTCCACCCACCATCGCGCCCAACCGCTCCGCGACGAAATTGCTCGAATGCGCGTTCATGTAAAGCAGTATGTCGCGTAGAGGATAAGAGCTTAAAGTGAAGAGCAATCGGCCTGCGGGCTGGCCCGCGACCTCCGTCCGGGGATTGCCCACGCGCAGGGCCTTGACCAGTCGCCCTGCGGATTCCTCCGCCGACTCGCTGTAGTTAAAACTGAAATCTTCAGAGACCCTGACGCTCTCCGCGACGCGCTTGATGCCGCGCTGTTGCAGCTCTCTGGCGATCATGTTGGCCGCCACATCGCCGAAGGTTGGGTCATTGCCGAGCACATAGAGGCTGCCGCGCAGCGTGCCGGAATTATCAACCTCTGCGTCCGCGTAGACGCGCGTCTGAAAGCGATAATCCGCGCCGAACTGTTTGAGCGCGACGAGCGAGGTAGAGAGTTTTATCAGCGAGGCAGGGTTAAAGGTCTCTCCCGCGTTGAGCGAGGCGAAGACATGCTGGCCGTCCAGACTCTCTATCAGCACGCCGTGCGTCTCCGGAGCTTCGCCGCGCGAGGCCAGCCAGGATGCCGCGTCGAAGACAGGCTCGGCCTCTGCCCTCTTTGGGATTTCGGGCTGAGAGCCGGAGACGGCCACAAGTTGCGCCGTGAGCTTCTGCTTCCAGCCAAAGACGGTCGTGTGCCAGTAGGGAAACAGACTAATCATCAGCGCACAGAGCACGCCTATGATAAGCATCAACAGAATTGGCCGACGACGATTCAATCTCTCACCTCAAAAAGTCACGAGTCCTGAGTCTCAGAGTCCGAAGTCAAAAGCTTTTGTCATTTGACTCATCGCGTATCTCTCATAGCTCTCGACTCTCATAATATTCTTTCGCAAACAGCCGCGAAGCTTTATCATGCTGAAGGGCGGCCTGAGCGTCAAGGATGAAGACAAACAAATCACGTGCCGCCTCAGGGTAAACGATAAACGCATGAGCCTGCACCTGATCCTCTTTCTTTTCGAGACCGCTTTGGCGCTGCCGACTCCCTTAGTTTTTCCCTTTGTTTTTGCGCTCGGTGCGATTATCGGCAGTTTTCTCAACGTCGTCATACACCGCCTGCCGCGCGAAGAGTCCATAGTCTTTCCAAACTCGCGCTGCCCCTCCTGTGCGGTAGCCATACACTTTTACGACAACATTCCGGTCTTTAGTTATCTCATCCTGCGCGGGCGTTGCCGTTCCTGCCAGTCGCCTATTTCCAAACGCTACCCGGCTGTCGAAGCCCTGACGGGCCTACTCTACGGCGCGGTCTATCTGCATGACGGGCTGACGCCTGCGCTCGGCTTCAACCTGCTTTTTGTGACCGCGCTCATCGCGCTCGTCTTTATCGACGCGGAACACATGATTCTGCCGAACGCGATTACCTATCCCGGACTCGTCTTCGCCCTCGCGGCTCGCGTCCTGCTGCCATATCTGACGGGCGAGTCTTACTTTGAAGACCTCGCGATGATGCAACGCGTCCTGCCTCCTTCGTGGCCGATGTGGGCCGTCTCGCTGGCGGGCGCGCTTCTGGGAGCACTGGTCGGGGGCGGCTCACTGTGGCTGGTCGGCTGGATTTGGGAACGCGTGCGCGGAGTCGAAGCGATGGGACTCGGAGATGTCAAGATGATGTTTATGGTCGGAGCATACTTCGGCTGGCGACTAACCATCCTGACAATCTTTATCGCGATGTTTTTAGGCGCATTGATCGGAATCGCGCTGGTCCTCTGGCAGACCTACCAGGAAGTCGGCTCAATCTCGAAAGTCTTGAAGATGGCTTTCGGTCGCCAACTGGACCTACAGATTCAACTGCCCTTCGGCATCTTCCTCGGCGCGGCCTCAATCATCGCCCTCTTCATAGGCAGAGCTATCGTCGCGTGGTACGCGGCGAAGTTTTGAGAATTTTTGATTGGTGATTGGTGATTAAAAGAGTATTTCAAATCCTGAAGATGAGCCACAAAGGCACAGAGACACGGAGCATAAGCAGGAAAGATGTGTTGAACTGTCTTATCACATTCTGATTTATCTTCTCTCCGTGTCTCCGTGCCTCTGTGGCCCGTTTTGAAATCTGTTCTTAGTATTGCTAACCGCATCCAACCCCATGTCTCTTTATCGCAGCCGACTCCAACTGGCCCTAACTTTTTTTGTCGGCATCTGCCTGCTCGCGCTCCTCCTGGCCGCCGCGCTCATCCTGGCCGCAGCCCCGACAGCGCGCGCGCCCGTCATGCTCGGTGTCCTCATACTCTTTTTTGTGCTCAGCATAGGCTTTGGTTTCCTGCTCCTGCGCAAGCTCTTCAGACCTTACGACCAGCTTGTCGGCGAAGCCCAGCGCGCGCCCATCGCCATGCCGCCCGACAAGGCGCGCAACGAGGCGGAGTTCGTCCTGCAAACTTTTCAAACGGTCGTCGCACAGCTTCAGGCACAGCAGCGCGAGCTGGAAGCCCTCAGCGCGCAGCAGAGCGCCCGCGCCGCTTCAGCCGAAAAGTTTGGCGAGAGAATCGTCGCCAGCGTGCCCTCCGGGCTAATAGCTTTCGATTCGAGCGGGCGCGCGACGGTCGTCAATGCGCCCGCGCGCCATTTGATAGAGGCCGACGTGGAAGCTGAAGGGCAGCATGTGCGTGTGCTCTTGCAGAACGCGCCGGACCTGGCGGAGATGGTCCTGCGTTGTCTGGAAACCGGCGAATTGTACAGGCGCGAGGAGGTCATCGCGAGCGGCACGGGCGGGCGCGAGCGCAGGCTTGGAGCGACCGTCGCGCCGATTGAGCTGGCCCCCGAACAGGACACGCGCGGCGCGCTCTGCCTTCTGACGGACCTTACCGAAGTCACACAACTGCGCGAGCAGGTGGCGCTCAAGCGAAACCTGGAATCGCTCGGCGAGATGTCTGCGGGGCTGGCCCATGAATTCAAGAATGCGCTCGCCACGCTGCACGGTTACGCGCAGCTTCTTCAGAATCTCAACACGGACGAGCGCGGGCGTGCTGCGGCTGCGGCTCTCTTGCAGGAAGTGCGTAACCTCTCGGAGATGGTCACTTCGTTTCTCAATTTTGCGCGCCCGCAGACCCTGCACCCGTCGCAGGTTTCCTTGCGCGAGCTACTGGAAGACTGCGCGCTTGAGCTAAAACCTTTTTACCAGGAGCATCGCGTCTCTCTGAGCATCTCAGGCGAGTTTCCAGAGATACTCGCTGACGAGCGTATGCTGCGGCAGGCGCTCGTCAACATCATGCGCAACGCCGCCGAAGCTTTTGATGAAGAGCAGGCTGAACGCAGCGTCCATGTCAGTGCTGCTCGAACGGCTGCCGAGAATGGCGCTCATGCGTGGGCCGTGATAGAGATTAGAGACACGGGCGGCGGTATTCCTGCTTCAGACTTACAGCGTATCTTTATTCCCTTCTTCACCACCAAATCAAAAGGCCACGGCGTCGGGCTGGCCCTCGCGCATCGCGTCATCACAGAACACGGCGGGACGCTAGACGCCTCGAACGCGCAGGAAGGCGGAGCTGTCTTCACACTCAGGCTGCCGGCGTGATAGACGAGGAGACGCGTATGCCTGCCCGGACCATCGAAGAAATCATCGTTGAGCTTGATGAGATTATCGCGCGCTCACGCCGCGAGCAGAGTCGGCTGGGATTCTTCGCGACGCTCTACCGCAACGTCACGCTGAAGGTCAAAGAAGGAATCGCGAATAGTGATTTCGAGGACGGCCCGCGCATGGAGCGGCTCGACGTGGCCTTTGCCAATCGTTACCTCTCTGCGCTCGAAAGCTTTCTGCGCGGCGAGCCGCCGACCCTCTGCTGGCTCGTCTCCTTTCAGGCGGCCAACTTGTGGTCGCCCATCATTCTTCAGCACCTGCTGCTCGGGATGAACGCACACATCAATTACGACCTGGGCATCGCAGCCGCCGAAATCGCTCCGGGCAATCAACTGCCCGCGCTGCAAGGAGACTTTAACCGGATCAACACCATACTCGGCGGGATGGTCAACCGTGTGCGGGCCAACGTGGACGAGCTTTCGCCCTGGATTAATTTCGTGGACCGCATTGTTCCGTTGACGAAGGAAGACAGGATTATCAACTTCAGTATGGAGAAGGCGCGAGACAGCGCCTGGTCTGTTGCCAACATGCTCGCCTCTTCGACTCCGGCTCAGCAAACGCGCAAGCTTGCCATCCTGGACCAGGCCGTCACGGCCTTTGGACGATTGATACGCACCCCCGCGGGCATCTTCGTGAATCTTGGGCTGAGGGTCGTGCGTCTGCGCGAAACGAGCGACGTGCAGAGAATCATTGATGTCCTCAGCCAGATGTAGACGGCATCAGATAACCGGCATCTCGGCTGGCTCGACCGCGTTTGCCGGAATCGAGAGGACCAGCTTGCGAAACTCCTCATCCTGCGGCAAAGGGTGTATTTCGGAGTCCTTCAATTCTCCCTGCCGCAAATCTTCGCCGCCAAGCTGTATGGCCCGCGTTAAAGTTTCGCGCGCCTTATCCCTGTCGCCCATGAGAAATTCTATATAGCCTTTATTGCCGAGCATGACCGGCTCTTCCGGTTTATATTCAAGCGCGATGGCAATCATGACCTGAGCCTTAACCAGACTGGCCAGCGCGTGCGGCTCATTTCCACCGGACCAAATCTGCTTCGCCTCGCGCAGTTGTTCAAAACCAAGACTATTCAGAGCGTTTGCCACGTGCTCACGCAGTGAAGGCTCTGTCGCGCCTTCAAATCTCTCCACGACCTGACGGTAAGCCTCCAGAGCCTCTTCGGTCCGGTCCAGGTCCGCGAATGTCACTCCCTTATTGACCATCGCCATCGCCACCTGTTCACGCAAGGCGGGTTCTGTTTCCGCCCCGAACCTCTTCAAGACTTCATCGTAAGCGGCGATGGCCTCTTCACCCTGTTTGAGGTCGCCGAGCTTATTGCCCTTATTGACCAGCGACATCGCGACCAGCTCGCGCAAGGCAGGCTCTGTCGCCTCTCCGAATCGCGCTAAGACTTCATCATAGGCAGCGAGGGCTTCTGCGTCGCGGTTGAGCAGGCCAAACCTGTGGCCTTTGTTAAAGATGGCCTTGGCGACCTGTTCACGAAAGGCCGGGCCGGGTTCTTCTATGAATCGAGCTAAGACTTCATCGTAACAGGCGATGGCCTCCTCGTGCTGTTCGAGGTCGCCGAGCTTATAGCCCTTATTGACCAGGACCATCGCCACCAGCTCGCGCAAACCAGTCTCCGTTGCTTCACCGAATCGGTCCAGCACCTCATTGTAAGCAGCGAGCGCCTCCGCATCGCGGTTGAGAATGCTCAGCCTGTAGCCTTTATTGACCAGAGCCCTTGCCACTAATTCACGCAAACCCGGCTCAATCGAATCTCCGAAGCGGTCCAAGAGTTCATCATAGGCGGCCAGTTCCTCTTCCGGGTGGTCCAGCAGACCAAGCCTGTAGCCTCTGTTGACCAGCGACATCGCGACCAGCTCGCGCAAGGCAGGCTCTGTCGCTTCTCTGAACCTCTTTAACAGTTCATCATAGGCGGCCACGGCCTCTTCGCTGCGATTGAGGACACCAAATCTGTATCCCTTATTGAAGAGAGCCTTCGCCACCTGTTCGACTATGCCCGCGTCCGTTTCCGCTCCGAATCGCTTCAAGACTTCATCGTAAGCAGCGATGGCCTCCTCGTTGAGATTGAGGTCGCCAAGATCGTTGCCTTTATTGACCATCGCAATCGCCACCTGTTCGCGCAAGGCGGGTTCTGTTTCTGCTCCGAAACGTTTCAACACTTCATCATAGGTAGCAATAGCCTCCTCGCCGCGACCAAGAAGCGCCAGGATATAGCCCTTGCTGACCAGCGCGTCTATGATGAACTGGTTGAGATTGGGAACCTCCTCTTGATGATCTTTGAGCTTTCCGCTGATCTTTAAAACCTGCTCGTAGCCCTCAAGCTCCTCCGTCGAGTTGTCATTAAGCTGTGTGGCGGACGAGGACATGGCCTTCATCAATTCCTGCATCTGCGCCAGCGTCAGATCGCCTATATCCACTTCAGAGCCGAGCCGTATGGCTTGCCGATACTCCGAGCGGCGCAGCGAATCACGAATCGTTTCCAGTTGCGATTCGATGACCTGTATTTTTTCCATCTCCTTCTGCTCGCTGCGATTCGCACGCTCGATGCGCTCGATGACGCTCTTGATAAAGTAGATGTCGCCTTCCGTGCGACCGGCATCCTCGGGCGGCAGAGAGCTACGCAGGTGGTCCGCAAAGAATTGAAGTGGGTCGCGCGTCAGTCTTGGAGCCTCAAAAGAGAATGTTCTGATGAGCTTGTCCAGCACCTGTTGCGCCGGCAGGGTCGGCTCTTCGCTGGACCTGTCCGAAATCCCTCTGCCTTCGGATTGAAGAGGCGCGTCCACCCTGTTCGGCGGAACGGTTTCCGATTTAGCTCCATCTGTGGGAGGCGGAGCAGCAG
>DASWMI010000087.1:0-9359 GCA_036399835.1 Pyrinomonadaceae bacterium
CGCTTCAAGATTTACGATTGATGATAATAGTTTAAGGAGCACTCATGATTACGCCTGATGTTCAAGAAGCGCTGACTTTCGATGATGTCCTGCTGGTCCCCGCGCGCTCCGATGTGTTGCCCAACGAGACGGATATCTCGACGCAGTTCACGCGCGGCATACGCCTACAGATTCCGCTCTGCTCTTCGGCGATGGATACCGTCACGGAAGCCTCCCTCGCCATCGCGCTGGCGCAGCAGGGCGGCATCGGAGTGGTCCACAAAAACCTCTCCATCGAGCGCCAGGCTGAAGAGGTGGATAAGGTCAAGCGTTCGGAGTCCGGGATGATTGTTGACCCCGTGACGATCAGGCCCGACCGCCCCGTGAGCGAAGCTCTCAACGTGATGGAGAGATACAAGATTAGCGGCGTGCCCGTCGTGGATGAGGGCGGCCACCTCGTCGGCATCATCACCAACCGCGACCTGCGCTTTGAAACGCGCTTTGAGATTCCGGTCTCCGAAGTGATGACGCCGCAGCCGCTCGTCACGGTCCCGGTCGGCACGACACTGGACCAGGCCAAGGCTGTGCTTCAAAAGCATCGCATCGAAAAGCTTCTCGTCGTTGACGGCGACAAGCACCTTAAGGGACTCATCACGGTCAAGGACATACAGAAAGCGATTAAATACCCGAACGCGGCGAAAGACGATCTGGGCCGCCTGCGTGTGGCCGCAGCCATCGGCGCGACGGGAGATTTCCGCGAGCGGGCGGACGAACTGGTCCGCGCGCGCGTGGACTGTCTGGTAATAGACACCGCGCACGGCCACTCCTCGCGCGTCATCGAAGCCGTGCGCGAGATCAAGAGCCACCACACGGAGACGCAGGTGATTGCCGGGAACGTCGCCACGACCGAAGGCACGCGCGAGCTGATTGACGTCGGGGTGGATGCCGTCAAAGTTGGTATTGGTCCAGGCTCTATCTGTACGACGCGTGTCGTGACGGGGGCAGGCGTGCCGCAGATTACGGCCATCGTTGATTGCGTGAGGGCGGCGCATGAGCGCGGCATTCCGATTATCGCGGACGGCGGCGTCAAATATTCCGGCGATGTGGCGAAGGCGATTGCGGCGGGCGCGGATGTCGTCATGATCGGCTCGCTCTTTGCCGGAACGGAAGAAGCGCCCGGCGAAGTGATTCTCTTTCAGGGCCGCTCCTTTAAGACCTATCGCGGGATGGGTTCAATCGGCGCGATGCGCGAAGGCTCGCGCGACCGCTACAGCCAGGAAGAGACGCACAACGAATCCAAGCTCGTCCCCGAAGGCATAGAAGGCCGTGTGCCCTACAAGGGCACGCTCGCAGACATGGTGACGCAACTCGTCGGCGGTCTGCGCTCCGGCATGGGCTACACTGGCTGCCACAACATTAAAGAGTTTCAAGAGAAGACGCGCTTCGTCCGCATCACCTCCGCCGGTCTACGCGAATCTCACGTCCACGATGTCATCATCACGAAGGAAGCGCCGAACTACAGGCTAGAGTAGATCGCAAATTCCTCATGGCGTCTTGTTTGACCGCTGGTATGTGCCCAGTTGCCTGTCGTGTAGTTTCATGAAGAGGAAGAGGGCGAGGATCGAGCCGATGAGCGCGAGCAGCATGTCCCAGTGAGAATCCCAGATGTCGCCCTGCGAGCCTAGAAACTTATCGCCCAGCTCAGGTGTGACGATGACCGCTATCCACCATTCGATGAATTCATAGAAAGCGCCGATGGCAAGCACGATGGCTGAAGTGATAAAGGCCATCCAGCGCCGCGAAGCCTTGATGTATTGCAAGAGAATCTCGCGAATCGGAATCGCCAGCAGAAAGCCCAGGCAGAAATGCGCGACGCGGTCGTAATGGTTACGCGAGAGATGAAATTCATCGCGCAGCCAGTTGAAGGGAGGCGTCAGCGCGTAGGTATAATGCCCGCCGTAGGTCTGTACGAAGAGATAGAAGAAGATGAGATAGTAAGAGAGCCGCGTAAACTTGTAATAACGATAGGCGATGAGCGTGGCGAGCAGTTGCGTGAGGGGGAAGAAATTTTCCATGGCCCAGTCCGTGCGGTCATAAGGGCGAATGGCGAGAATGGTCCAGCCGATAAGATAGATGACGAGCAGGACCAGCAGCTCGCGTTTCGAGGGCACTTGTTTGGTGTCAGTCATCAGTTTTTCTCACTCATAAATATTCTTTACGGTCTTGCTCTGATACAGGTCCAGTCGCATTCTACATCTAAGCATCGCCGCACAGAGGGTCTGCCGGAAGTAGCCGCCGGTTGTCGGGCGAATTTCCGCGAAGTCCGGCTCTCCCGGACCACGTTTCTCATTATAAATTGAAGACGAGCTTTCTACGGCATCCAATTTGCCGCGACGTTTGATGCTATGGATCAACGCAGAGCAATCCTGATTGCCAATCCGCGAGCCAGAAGCGGCGCGCGGCGCGCGCTTGAAGTTGAAAGATTCTGTCATCTTTTGCGAGAGCGCGGCGTGGGGGTAGAGGTCAGGCAGACGAGCGGGCCGGGCGATGCTGCGCGACTGGCGGCAGCGGCGGCGCAGAGCGGCGTGCGCGAAGTGATCGTCTCGGGCGGCGACGGGACCATCAACGAAGCGCTGCAAGGTCTGGTCGGGACGGGGACGAGGCTCGCCATCTGGCCCAGCGGGACGGCCAACGTGCTGGCGCGTGAGTTGAAGATTCCCTTTAAGCTCGAAGGCGCGTCAGACTTGATTGCGCGCGGACGTGCGAGCGCGATTTATGTCGGCTGCGCCACGAAAGAGGAGACGGGCGAGCGGCGTTACTTCTTTTTGATGGCGGGGATTGGTCTGGACGCCTCTGTGGTGCGCGCCGTGCGCCCGCGTCTGAAGAAGCATTTTGGCACGGCGGCCTTCTGGTATTCAGGGCTGGGCCATCTGGCCTACTGGCAGCCAGAGCCTTTCGTCATCGAAGCCGAAGGAGAGACACTGACAGCGACCTTCGCAGCCATAGGCAAGGCCGCGCACTACGGGGGCAACCTCTCGATTACGCCACGCGCGCGGCTGGACCAGCCGGAATTTGAAATCTGCACGGTCAATTCGCTGAGCAGGCTGCGCTATCTATACCTGCTCCCGCGCGTGATTCGCGGCGGCGTCCAGAAAGACCAATCCGACATACGCTTTATACGCACCAAGCGTGCACGCGCCAAAGGCACAGCTCCCGTACAGGTGGACGGCGAGTTGATCGGACATCTCCCCATGACCTTCGAGGTCGTGCCCGAGCCAATCGAAATCATCACGCCCTGAAGAAGTGGTCCAGCCCTCGAATGATTTGCGAGACGCTGGTCCGGCGGATGGCCTGGCTCTCTATCCGTAATTCTCCATGATGAGCAGTATCACCAGTATCGTCACGGCCACTCCAAGCCCGATGGCGATTTTGGCTCCGGTTGAGAGATTATTGCCCTTCACTTTTTGGACCTGCGGATAAGCGACCCTGGTGGCTGCGCCGGTCTTGTCATCCACCACGCTAAAGCTATCTTCCCCGGCCTCGCCGATGTAGCCTTTGAGTTTCCGCTGATCGCGCAGCTTGACCTCTACGCGCGCCGCCGCGCCCGTCCCGAGCTTCCCGATACCTTCCTTTACTTTCTCAGCAAAGCGCGCTTCCTTTTCAGCCTTTGAGTCAGCATAGACTGGCCTCAAGCCGACTGCGCCGAGCAGCAAGGCCATGAGCGCCAGAGATAGAATTCTTCTCAAGATGTGTTCTCCTCAACTAGGGATGAGATTTCTGTTGTCAACACAAGCAATCTGCGCGCCCGAAAGCGAAGCACGGGTTTAGGCGTTTAAGTAGCCGAGATGACATACATTTTTTAGTATCTCGCGCCACCTGAAAGATATTTATTGCAGGCGACAGGCTCGCGCACGGCGAGAATCTTTATCTCTCTGTGCGCGCAACCAACTCTTTATCTATCGGCGTTCGTCGTCGCGCGCTCGCCGCTGCCCTTGAGCCAGGTCGTGCGCAGAGTTTGTGTCGTGGCCGAAGCGTTTTTAATCTCTGCGATGCGGTAGTCGTAGCGATCCGGAGTGCCCAGCGTGAGCGTGGCTGTCAAAGTCCGGCGGTCGCGTTTGACCGTCAAGGGCACACGCTCATTCTGCTTATAGTGGTTGAGCGCAGTCATCCATGTCTCGCGTGTGATGTTCTGCTTTCCGACAGAGACGAGCACATCGCCCTGTTTGAGTCCGGCGTTTTCGGCGGGCGAATTACTGCGCACGCTGATAATCTTCGTGCTCTCGGCGTCATTCCAATCGAGCGTGATGCCGCCCATGTAAGGCTCTTGAGCGGGTTGGCGAATCAACCTCAACCCGACCTGGGCCAGAGCCTCTTCGTAGGGCGGAACTTCCACGCCACGCACGTAGCGCATGAAAAAGTCGTTGAGGTCAGCGCCCGCCACTTCCGAGGCGACGCGCTGGAAATCTTCCGCGTTGTAGCCGTGCCCGCGCAAGTAGTATGAAGAGTTAGCCCCTTCCAGGTAGAACTCCCTGTACATGCGCCGCATCACGTCGTCGAGAGATGCCTTGCCTCCGGTTTTGCCGCGAATCAAGAGGTCCAGCACGAGGGCCAGCACTTCGCCCTTCCAGTAATAACTGATGGAGGTATTAGCCAGGTTAGTGCGCTGCGCGTGCTCCGCTCCGTCAATAAAGGGCGCGGACAGAGAAGCCTCTTCGGCGCTCATCAGGCTACTGCCGGGCGAATTCTCCACCGCGCTGATGTGCTGGGCCAGCGTGCGCATCAGCTCTGCATCGGTCCAGAGACCTGCGCGGCGCTGCATGAGGTGTCCGTAATAGTTCGTCACGCCCTCTGCGATCCACAGGCCGCGCGTGCTGAGTGGTTTTGTAAAGTCCCAGGGGCCAAGCTCCACGGGCCTCAGCCGCTTGACGTTCCAAACATGAAAGAATTCGTGCGCGACCGTATCGAGCGTGCTTTCGTAAGCTCCCTCGTCGGCCAGTGCATTCGGTTCTATAATCTGCGTGGACGTGAGATGCTCCATGCCGTCGCCTGAATGGTCGTCCGCCGCGAAGTGTATGAGGAAGGTATAGGCATCAAACTCCGGCGGCCCCCACATGGCCGTCTCCGCGCGGACTATCTTTTCGATGTCGCGCAAGAGCGCCGGGCGCTTCCCGCCCTCTGCGCCCAGAGAGTGGACCATAACGTGATAAGTCTTGCCGTCAACCTTGAACTCGTCATTGGTCCAGTCAGGGCCGATCTCGGTCGGAGTATCAATGAGCAAGTCGTAATTCGGGAATTGCCACTCGCGCTGGCCCGCCCTTTCCGTTCGCCCGTTAATAATGCGCCATCCGGCGGGAGGCTCAATCGTCAGACTAACGGGGTCGGACTTGTGGTCCACGATGTACATAAAGAGCGAGCCGCCGTTAAAATTAGCGTGCCTCTCATCGAGCTGCGAGAAAGTCCCGGAGAGATCGTCACCAAACACTTTATAGCTGATGCGCACAATCTGGTTCGGCGCGAGCCGCAGCACACGCCAGGTCTGCGCATCCATCCTCGTGCTCGGCCAGGGCTTGTAATCAATCGAGCCGTCCGGACGAACCAAACGAATCTCGGCGCTGAACTGCTGCACGTTTTTGGCAAAGTCGAAGACCGCATAGCGGCCCGGCGACCACTTGGGCATCTGAAAATCAAGAACCTCTTCCGCAGGGTTCTGCGCCATCTTAACTTCAACGCTGACCTCGAAAAGATGCGAGACGGGTCGCGACATCGAGAGCCGATAATTAATCGCGGCGAGAGGCTGGCGCTGCTCTGCCATGGCATAAGCGCAGAGGATCATCGTCAGCGCCGAGAGCGCTGCGGCACGCAGGGCAAGCTGTCGGAGGCTTTGATTCATCAGGATTACTCCACAAACAAATTTGCGAGGAGACCGGAAACTCTGATGGATGAAGACGCGCGGGATTATCCGCGTTTTCGGCCCCGGCTGTCAAAACTTAAAATCTCCGGCGAGTGACAACTGAAAGGCGACAGGATAATATCTGTTCTTTCCTGTGAGCTGTCATACGCTGCCTGTCAATATTCTGATGAGCCTGACTGAACGTCTCTACTACAAAGATTCGCACCTGACGGAGTTTGAAGCGCGGGTCGTCAACGTCACGGAGCGCGTCAGCGGCTGGTCCGCGGTGATTCTGGACCAGACAGCCTTTTACCCGACGGGCGGCGGCCAGCCGAGCGATACGGGGACGCTCGATAGCGTGCGCGTTGTCGAATGCATAGACGCCGAAGACGAAGGCGTGTTGCACGTGGTCCAGGGTCCTACGCCGCAGGTCGGCGCGAGCGTTAAAGGCCATGTGGACTGGCCGCGACGGCTGGACCATCTTCAACAGCACACGGGCCAGCACATTCTCTCGCAGGCTTTCGTCAGGCTCTTTCAGGCAGAGACGCGCGGCTTTCGTATGCTGGACCAATCTTCCGAGATTGACGTGGCGCTCGAAGAGGCTTCGGACGCACGCATCGAGCAGGCCGTCGAGCTGGCGAACAGCATCATCTGGGAAGACCGTCCGGTCCGTATACGCCAGGTCACGCCCGCAGAGGCCGCCAGCCTCTCGCTGCGCAAAGAGTCCACGCGTGAAGGTCTCTTACGTCTGATTGAGATAGAAGGTTTTGACCTCACGCCCTGCGGCGGGACGCACGCTGATAGAACGGGAGAGGTCGGTCTGCTCGCAGTGCGTTCATGGGAGCGTGCCAAGGGCATGACGCGGATAGAGTTTGTCGCAGGAGGCCGCGCGCTGGCAGACTATCGACGCGCCAACCGTGCGGCGCGCAGCATCGCCGCACTCTTTAGCGCCGGACGCGATGACGCGCCCGCCCTTGTCTCGCGTCTGCATGAAGAGCACAAACAGCTCCAACGTCGTCTGCGCACGCTGGAAGAACTGGAAGCGAGCGTCGAAGCGAAAGAGCTACTCGGCCAGACGGCGACTGGTCACGGCGGCTTTCGCATCGTCTCGCGCGCCTTCGATGGTCGCGATGCGGAGGGCCTGAAGCGTCTCGCACAGGCTCTCATCAAGCACACGCAGACCGTAGCCCTGCTCGGCTCGGTTGAAGGCGAGGCAGCGCGTCTGGTCTTTGCGCGCTCACCCGATGCTCCCGGCGACATGAACACGCTCATGCGCGAGGCTTGCGCTCTCCTCGAAGGTCGGGGAGGCGGCAAGCCTGACCTCGCACAGGGCGGAGGTCGCCGCGCGGACAAACTGGCGGACGCCCTCGCCGCGGCCTCGCGCAGCTTCGTCTAAGAGACAATCAAGGAGCGAGTGCGCACGCTTGACACTGGCCCGCGTCGTCACTAATATTTCTTCGGTCTTCGGGGCAGTAGCTCAGTTGGCAGAGCGCCGCGTTCGCAATGCGGAGGCCAGGAGTTCGACCCTCCTCTGCTCCATTAAAAAGAATCAGGCATGGACGGCAGGAATAGTATCCTGCCGTTTTTCTTTTGCGTCGCTGTGGGCGGCCATTTGAATGGGCCTAGGGCGGCTTGGTGTGTCGGCGGGGCGGCGGTCTCGCCGGGTGCTAGCCCCGTAGCTTTACATGGCCGCCATTATGTCTGCGAGAGTGGGAAGCGGTCTGAGTCTTGGCAGTTCGGGTATCGGACCGTGATTTGTATTTCTCAAGTTAACGGTGACGGGATTGGCATACTCCTGCTTCGCTTTGAAGAACTCGTGGAATGATTGGTTGTGCTTCTCTCCATACATCTGGAAGTACCAGCGCGGGTCCGCGTTGCCCTGGCGGTTGTCTCCGCGAGCGTAGTTCTCAAGCGTGATGCGGTCGCTTCCGCTGCGCGCCACGACGCCGCCAAAATGATAGGCCCAATCAAGGTCGCGGTCCTGCCCAGACTCTATATCCCTGATTCTGGCCTTCCCGTTTGGTAACATCGTCG
The DNA here is from genome assembly GCA_036399835.1 of Pyrinomonadaceae bacterium. Lineage (GTDB taxonomy): Bacteria > Acidobacteriota > Blastocatellia > Pyrinomonadales > Pyrinomonadaceae > DASYML01. The sequence continues at coordinate 7,904 of DASWMI010000087.1, forward strand.
GAGTGCCAAGCGAGGCGATCATGAAGGATTCGCCGACCTCCGGCCGAGCATATTGGTTGGCTCCCATCTGCTCTGCGCGAATCGGGAAATCCCTGCTCAAGCTCACGTAGTCACGGGCGGCTGCGTCGTCTATATCATCCAGACCATCGCGATCAGCGATGCGGCTGGCGACATCTACGGCGAGCGTCCCGCCACGGTTGGCCGGATTCCAGATGCCTGTCACTTCGGAAGCTATCTCGTTGCAATTCTGGGGAGCCTGGTTGGCGTTCACCACATGCCCGTTCTGATGATAGACGGGCGAGACCCGGACCAGAGTTTTTGTCGAATACCATCCGGTCAGGATTCTCAGGCCCATCCCGCCTGTTTGGAGTGTGAATTTTGAGCCTGCCTGCGTCAGTAACTGGTTGGAGCTATTGACTACGGCCTGCGTCGCATAAAACACTTTCGGCTGGCGCTGGGTCAAATCCGAATCCTCTATAGCGATATTGTTATCATCTGAGACACGCAAAGAGAGACCCATGCCGTTATGATTGACCACGTTGGCCTGATTTCCATTTGCCTGTGTCAGGAACTGGTCATTTCCTCCGACGCCGAGCGCGGGAGCTTGAGCGGGAAAGATGGCTGCGCCTACGACCGCATACGGATAACCGAACCAGGGTTTGTTTTGCGGCATGTGGTTGTAAATCTTATCGCCGCTCAAGGTGCGATAGCGCTGGATTGAACGCGACTGTGCGAGCCTGTTCGATGGTCCGGTTTGCACGCCGGGCATCTGTGGCCTAGATGCTGAGCGCGTCTGCAAAGCAGGGCCGGTCGGCCTCTGGCCCGCGGGCTTCATCTGCGCGGCCTGGCCTCGCACGCGTTGTGGCGGCTGTTGTGGCTGGAAAAGTTTTGGTTCGGGACGATAGACCGCGGGCGCTTGCCCTGGCTTGCGCGACTGTGCGGTCAAAGCATTCTGAGGCTGGACGATTCTCTGCTGTGCCGGACGATAGACCGGCGCTGAAACAGGAACGGGGAATCTGCCCGCGCCTGTTTGCGGCTGCCCGCCTTTCTTCATTTGCAAAACTTTAGGCACGGGCTGAGGCCTGTAGGCAGGCGGCGCTGTGGGGCTTTGAGCAAGCTTGAGATTGCCCGTCTTTGACTGGCTTTGAGCCATCTTTCCCTGTAAGACCCTGGGCGTAGGTTGAGGGCGATAAACGGGAGGCGCAATCGTCTGAGGCTTTAGCTGAGAAGGGTCAGGCGGTGTCCGGCTATTCGCCATCTTGGGCTGTAGAGGTTGTGTAGAACTCCGGCCCTTGAGGGATTGTCCGGGCAAAGCGCGTAGCCTCTCCATAGCCTTCAAAGGCGAGTGAACTTTTCTGTCCATCCCTATCATCCTCTCTTCTGCGATGGAAGGGCCGCGCTATTAAGCTCGTTTTTATGATGTGAGGCTAACGAGGGAGCCTGCAAAACAAAAGCG
>DASWMI010000088.1:0-10779 GCA_036399835.1 Pyrinomonadaceae bacterium
ACTCTATCAGCGCATCCGCACCGCCGCTCTTTGCATTTGCATCCGGCTCAGCCGCCTGCTCGCTTTTCTCCGCACCTTGGCCTGCGCTTTTATCCGCGCCTTTTTCCGCGCCTCGCGGCCTCTTGATCTCGACCCTTGCGCGCTCGACCTTGTAACCGCGAATCTCTTTCACAGAGCCAGCCTCCTGAAGCGGCGCGGCGCAGAGCAGGGACGAGTGAGACAGGATAAGAGAGCATGAAAGCAGCATGAAGGCCACGCTGGTCCATTTGATACAGCGGCGGCGCGGCTTTAGTCTGCTCTCCGACTTGCTTCCTGCGACTCTTATCTCTGTTCTCATGCCTGCTTTTTTTGCTCCTCAAATCTTGCGGCCCGCTCAAGCCAGGCGCGGCGGGTCCAGGAGCAGTGCGACCGTGCCGTCATCCATCTCGGCTGCGCCGCCGACGGCTTGCCAGCGCGCAGCATAGCGGCCCAGCCCGCGCACGAGCACCTTGCGATAACCTTCCAGCCCGTCAACAGCCACGGCCACAAAGCGTTCCGAAGTTGGTCCGGCATCCTCGCCGTCTTCGATAGCTAAGGCATCAATATAGCGCAGGATGATGACGTGCAAAGTGTCTGAAGCACTCTCCTCTTCCCGCTTCTGGTCCAGCATCTGGCTCAAGCGCACGAGCGGCAGCATCTTATCGCGCCAGCGCAAGACCTGCGTCTCACCTTCAAATCCAATCTCATTCCGGTTGACCGTGAGCGTATCCGCGACCTGGCTCGCGGCAATGCAATAGAGATAATCAGCCGAGTGGACCAGTAGAGAATTGACGAGCGCGAGCGTCGTCGGCAGCAGCATCTCAAAGCCTGTGCCGAGGCCCGCTTCGCTCCAGACGCGCAGTGCGCCGCCGAGTTGTTCGAGCGCGTTTTCCACTACGTCCAGACCGATGCCGCGCCCCGCCACGCTCGACAGGCTGTCGGCTGTAGAAAAACCCGGACGAAAGATGAGCCGCAGCGCCTGCTCGCGGCTGACGAGGCCGCCCGCGGGGATGATGCCCTGGTCCACCGCGACGCGCCCGACCAGCTCCGGGTCTATGCCGCGCCCGTCATCAAGTATGCGCAGGCGCACGCGGCTGCCTTCGGCCAGAGCCTCAAGCCGCACCCTACCGCAAGCCTCTTTGCCGGCGCGCCTGCGCTCGGCTGGAGTCTCGATGCCGTGAGCGACCGCGTTGCGCACCAGATGGAGCAGCGGGTCGGAGATGGCGTCTATGAGCGACTTATCCAGGCGCGCATCCTCGCCTTCAATCTCAAACTCGACCTCTTTGCCTGTGGCACGCGCCGCCAGCAGACCCGCACGCGCGGCGCGTTTGAGCGTGCGCGATAGAGTCACCATGCGGAGCGCAATCAGTTGCTCTTCAAGCTCTGCGAAATGGCTGCGAAGCTGCGCGGCCCGCGTCTCTAAACTCTCCCGCGAAGCGCCGACGAATGCTGTTGCCGCTATGTTTTCGAGAGCGCTCGCACACTCTTTTGACAACTCGTGCGCGGCATAAATCACATCGTCAAGCTCGGAGAGACCGACGCGGACGGAGGCTGTCAGCGGAGCGATTGATTCCTGTATGAAGCTCTGGTCCAGATTCGCCGCGCCCGCCGAGACGTCCGTCCCGGGCTGGTCCAATCCTTCGGGTTTGATTTCGCTGAGCTGGACGGGGCCGAAAGCGCTGGTCTGCGCGGCCAGCTCTTCGAGCGTTAATTCCGTGGCATAGACGACGCGGAAATCAATCTGGCCGGGCGCTGCGCCTTCGAGTCCGGGCGAGGTGGAGATAATCTCGCCGTCTGCGCTCAGTGTGTCGCTCAAATCACGAAAGCGCTCGTCGAAGTTGGCGAACTCGAATCCGGCGATGATGACAAAGAGGCGCGCGCCCTCTTCCGTGGCTTCGCGCAGGCGATGAGCCTCGTACTCGCTCAGCGAGAGCGCCAGTTCTTCCGGCAGCGCGGCGATAAATCGAGAGGAGCTTGACTGCTGGTTTTCGCTGCTCTTAAAAGAGAGCCGCCGCAGGCGTTCGAGGAGCGTCGGTGAGATGGGCCAGCTTTCATCGCGTGCAGCCGCGCCGAGAGCCTGCGAGAGCGCCGCGACCGTTTCATCCAGGGCGTTGAGCGTCGCATCGTCGAGCGCGACGCGCCCCATCCTGACGCGGTCAAGCAGCGTCTCGAATTCATGTGAGAGCCGACTGATAGCTTCCAGCTCGACCGAGGCCGCAGACCCCTTGAGCGTGTGCGCATGACGAAAGATACGCGCGACCAGCTCGCGCCGCGCGCGTCCCTCCGCGCGATGAGCACGCAAGGCTTGGAGGTCGCCCGCCAGGACTTCCAACAAGTCCTCAGCTTCGGCCAGAAACTCGCGCAGCAGTTGCTCTTCCATAAAGTGACAAGTAACAGGTGACAGGTGACAAGCGAAAGCTGAAAGGGGACAAGAAAGAATAAGCCTTTCTCTTGCCACTTGTCACCCGTCACTTGTCACTGCTTTTTTCAGGCTGAAGAGGCCGAGTGTCCGTCCGTCTCCTCGTGTTCTTCGGAGTCGTCCACATGTTTTTGCGGGTGGTGTTCGTCCAGGTCGCGCTTGATGGCGTCGAGGATACCGTTGATGAATTGCGTGGCTTCGTAGGTGGAGAAGCGGCGGGCTATTTCGAGGGCTTCGTTGATGGCGACGGTGCGCGGCGTCGGCTCGTGCAGGAATTCGTAGACGGCGAGCCGCAGGATATTGCGGTCCACAATCGCCATCCGCGAGATGCGCCAGTGCTCCGCGCGCAGGCGTATGCGCTCGTCCAGCTCAGCCAGACGCGCGAGCGTGCCCGTCACCAGCCGCGTCGCAAATTCCTGCGCCGCCGGTTCGATTTCGTTTTCGCCTAGTTCTCCCCAGTACGTGCGCACCAATTCGTCCACGCGCGTACCGGCAAGATCGGCAGCAAAGAGCATTTGCAAGGCACATTCACGCGCCTTACGCCTTGAACCCATAATACTCAATTAGTCAGTGAGCAATAAGCAGTCAGCAATTTTTTACTTTTGACCGCCTACTTCTTACTGTTTACTTCTTTGTAAAGATTAACCAACTCGACAGCCGACATGGCGGCTTCAAAACCCTTGTTGCCTGCCTTGACGCCCGCGCGGTCAATGGCCTGTTCCAGCGTGTCCGCCGTGACGATGCCGTAAACCACAGGCACGCCCGTCTCCATCCCGGCCTGCGCGATACCCCTTGTGACAGCCCCCGCGACGTATTCAAAATGCGGCGTCTGCCCGCGTATCACCGTGCCCAGACAAATGACGGCATCGAAGCTGCCCGCGCTCGCCAGCTTGTGCGCCAGCAGCGGAATCTCAAAAGAACCCGGAACCTTGTAAAGCTCCACCGCTTTCTCTTCTGCGCCGAGCCGCTCCAGAGCATCAAGCGCGCCTTCGACCAGCCGCGAAGTCAGAAAATCATTCCAGCGGCTGGCGACGACCGCAAAGCGAAAGCCTTTGGCGTTGAGGCGGCCTTGATGTAGAACTGGCTGCAAGAGTCTTCGGACCACTCCGTTTCAGTTGATGGATGAAAGCATTTGCAGTATAGGCGAAGTTTCTCCGCAGGAACAAGAGGAGACGGGCCGCAACTTTTAAACACGCCCCGCGCCGGCTCATTTTTTTTAGAAAAGAGCTGCTGCCTTTATCATCAGTCAGCTTTGGTCCGGTCATCAAGTGAGATACCATCGGGCCGGAAGAGAGCCTGGCCGAAAACATCAAAACAGGAATCCTTAGCTGTGCATCATTGCAGGCTCTTTAATGATTGGTCCTGAGATGGCAAAAGTTTTAGCGGCATTGATACCAGAGCCTCATGCGCCCGTAGAGGTGCGCGAGCTTTCGGAGCCTGAGCTAGAGATGAACTCTGCTCTGCTTGAGGTCGAGCTGAGCGAGGTCTGCGGGACGGACGTTTACCTGCAAGAGGGTCGGCTTGCGGGCGTCCCCTACCCGTTGATTCCGGGGCACGTCGCGGTCGGGCGTTTGAGCAAGATCAGGGGTCGGCTATTGGATGTCGCGGGCCGCCCCTTTGCAGAGGGCGACCGCGTGACCTTTCTTGATGTGCATCGCACCTGTCACGCATGCTGGTATTGTCTGGTTGCCAAAGCCAGCACGCGCTGCCCGCAACGCAAGGTTTACGGCATCACTTACGGGCTCAATGACGGGCTGGCCGGAGGCTGGGCGCAAAAGCTTTATCTCAAGCCGGAGACGCGCTGCATAGCTCTGGGTGAAATTGATTTTGAGAAGTTTATGGCGGGAGGTTGTGCGCTGCCGACGGCGCTTCATGCAGTGGAGCGTGCGGGAGTGGCGCTCGGTGAGACAGTGCTGGTCCTGGGCAGCGGGCCTGTCGGCCTCTCTCTTATCATCCTGGCATTGATGAGCGGGGCTTTGCGCGTCTTGTGTATAGGCGGGCCGGACCATCGCCTTGAAGCGGCAAGCAAGGTGGGAGCAGCCGCCACGCTCAACTTTGAGAAGAGCCTGGACCAGGAGCGCGAAGCATGGGTGCTCGAACAGACAGAGGGGCGCGGGCCGGATGTGACCATCGAAGCGACGGGCGCGCCTTTGGCCGTCGTCCAGGCGATGCGCTATACGCGCGACGCGGGCCGCGTCTGTATCGTCGGACAATACACGGATCACGGCGAGGTCTCTTTCAACCCGCATCTTGATTTGAACAGAAAGCACCTGGACCTGCGCGGCTGCTGGGGTTCGGACTTCTCCCATTTTTACAGGGGCGTACAGATAATGGCAGACCCCCGGCGCTCTCAACCCTGGTCGCTCCTAAAGCTTGAGCGTTACAAGCTGACTGAGGCCAACGAGGCTTTAGCAGACGTAGCCAACGGCAAAGTTATCAAGGCCCTCATCGCACCTCAGGCTTGATGCTCCAGCCCTGGAATATTTCAAGCACGGCGCACCACCAGCGACAATCAAACTGCAAGGCTAGAAACTAAAAATCAGATTGGTCCATGAAAGCGACTGGTCCAGCGCCCGGCGATGGCAGCTTATTTTCCTTTGAAGACGGGCGCGCGTTTTTCCAGGAAGGCGCGTGTGCCTTCGCGCACGTCTTCGGTCGAGAAGAGCTGGCTAAAGAGTTCGGCTTCGAGCGCCAGCCCTTCAGCGAGAGGCAGGTCCACTCCGCGCGTGACGGCTTCGAGGCAGGCTCTGGTGGCGAGCGGGGCGAGTTGCGCTATCTGCTCGGCGAGCGCTTCGGCCTCAAACAGCAGTTGTGAGGCAGCAAGGATGCGATTGACGAGACCTGTGCGGAAGGCATCCTCGGCTGAAAGCTGCGCGCCCGTGAGGAGCAGTTCGTAAGCGCGTGGGCTGCCGATGAGACGCGCCAGGCGCTGCGTGCCGCCGTAGGCCGGTATCAGTCCGAGCTTGATTTCAGGCAGGCTAAAGACGGCCCCGGTCGAAGCCAGGCGAAGATGGCAAGCGAGCGCCAGTTCGCACCCGCCGCCTGCCGCGAGACCATTAACGGCAGCGATGACCGGCACGTCGCAACGCTCAATCAACTCGCACACACGCTGGCCGCGCTCTGCCGCGCTCCGCGCCCCTTCGACATCGAGCCGGGCCAGTTCATCAATGTCCGTGCCAGCGCAAAAAGCACGCTCGCCCGCGCCTGTCAGAATTACTGCGCGCAGTTCGCGCTCAAGCCTGATGCGCTCGAACACGCGGCCCAACTCGTCCAGCATCTTTCGCGTCACCGTATTGAGCCTGGCGGGACGATTGAGCGTCACGAATCCGACTGGGCCACGCGTCTTGAAGATAATGTAAGACATGGGAGAAGTGCTGAGTAATGAGTGCTGAGTGTTGAGTTATAAGCGACGAGAAGGAACCGAATCATCAATCGTAAATCTCTTATCACTCAGCACTCAGCACTTTTTTTTAGAGCAGGTTCATCGGTGTCGGATTTCTGGGGTCCGTTGTGTAGTCGTAGAAGCCACGACCTGATTTGCGTCCATAGAGGCCCGCGAGGACCATGCGCTTGAGAAGCGGCGGCGGCGCAAAACGTTTTTCGCGGAACTCATTAAACATGATCTCGGCGATGTAGTAGGTCGTGTCCAGCCCGACGAAATCTCCGAGCGTGAACGGCCCCATCGGATAACCGCAGCCGAGCTTCATCGCATTGTCTATATCCACGATTGAGCCGACGCCCTCTTCAAGCGCGCGAATCGCGTCGAGCATGTAGGGCACGAGCAGGCGATTGACGATAAAGCCTGTCTTATCGCTGGCGCGGACAGGCACTTTGCCAAGGCGCTTGCCAAACTCTATGGCCTCTTCATAAACGGCCTCGTCCGTCAGGATGGTACGAATCACTTCGACCAGCTTCATGATTGGGACGGGGTTGAAAAAATGTAGACCGATAAAGCGTCGCTGTCGCTCGGCGCTGGTGGCCGTCATCATCTCCGTAATCGAGATTGATGAAGTATTCGAGGCAAAGATGGTTTCGGGTTTGCAGACCGAGTCCAACTGGCGAAAGGTGTCACGTTTGGTCTCTATATTTTCGATGATCGCTTCGATGATGATGTCGCAGTCGGCGAGTTGGGCCAAATCCGTCGTGCCGCTCAAGCGACCGCGAATCGAAGTCTGCTCGTCGGCGGTAATCGTGCCCTTCTCCGCAAATTTGGCGAGAGATTTTTCGATGCCCGTAAAGCCTCTCTCGCATAGCTCGTCCGAGACCTCGCGGACAATCGTTTCAAAGCCCGCGGTAGCCGCCGTCTGCGCAATGCCCGCACCCATCAGGCCGCAGCCGAGGACACCAACTTTTCTGATTTCCATCTCTATTTTTATTCTCCTGTCGTGGCCCGGTCCATAAAAGTCACGGGCGAATTTCTTAAAAGCTTTGAGGACTAGCCTTGACCTCTCGCATTGTTATGGCGAGGGAGACGGCTCGGTCAGTTTATATCCATACTTCGCGCTCTCCCTGCGTCCCCATTTATCCTGGCGCTCCTGCCAGGCTTCAAAATCCGAGATGATCTCCTGCTTTTCTTTGAGCAGCGCGGGCTTGCTCTGCTGCTGTCGAGGGCCGCTACTTTTGGCGGCCCAATCTCGCGCGCGTCCGAGGAGCGATTTCAAATCCCGGCGCAACGCCTCGGCCTCCTCGCTCGTGTGCGGCAGTTCGTCCAGAGCCTTGATGGTTTCATCAACCTTGCTCGCGTCTCCATCATCCAGAGTTTTAGCCAGGACAGTCCAGCCTCTATTCATCGTGTTGAAGTCGGAAACAAACTTTCTCGCCTCAGGTTCGGATGAAGAGAGTGTGGCAGCAGCATTCTCCTGCTTGGGCAAAGCCTGCGGGAAATGGCGGACCACCATCAGGAAGCTGGCGGCGACCAGCAGGAGCGCGAGCGCCTGTAGGATATGCCAGAAGACGGCGACTCTGGGGCGCTCGCCCGGTCGCTTATAACCGACGACGAGCGCCAGCAAAGCGCCCGAAACAAAACCGCCGACGTGCGCCGCGTTGTCAATCAGACCGCTCCCCAGATAGCCTATGATGAGATTGATAAAGATCATCGGCAGCAGCCCCGTGCCGAACGCGCGCTTAAAGCCTTCGGGCAGCTCGCGTCGAAACTTGATGCCGAAGATAAAGAGCACGCCCACCAGACCGAAGAGTGCGCCGGAAGCTCCGGCAGAGGGCGCGTCCGTGTCCTTGAAGAGAAACTTGACGAGAGGCCCGTTGAGATGCAGGTCAGTCCGCACGGTGAGATAGCTGGCGAAGACTCCAGCGATTCCCGTCAGCACCCAGAAGACGACGAACTTCGCAGAGCCGTACAGCTTTTCGACATAAGGGCCGACCACCCACAGGCTGTACATGTTGACCAGCAGGTGAATAATCCCGACGTGTATAAAAATCGGCGTGACAAAACGCCACCACTCGTGTCTTCGATTGATGAGCCAGTTGAGCTTTGCGCCGTAGGCTTCCAGCACAGGCTCCGAGGGCAGTAGGAGCGCGCCGGTCGTCTGGCCGCTCGAATGCCACATCAAGAGAAAGATAAAGAAGTTGGCGACGAGAAAGATAATCGTAAAGACGTATGGGCGATTGAGCACGGCGCGGGCAAACCGCATCGCCTCGCGGTCATAAGCCTGTCTCGGCTGAACCGGATGCGCGGCGCTCACGAGCGGCACGCCGCATTGCTCGCAGGCGCTCTCACCTGCGCCGACCAACGCCCCGCAACTGCGACAAACGCTCGGTCGCCCGGCGTAAGTATTGTTCAAATGCTCTCCAGCCAACGGCCCTCTGCTAAATAAGCGCGACGCTTCAAGAACTCTGCCCGAAGCATCACGCCGACACCTCTCGCCCAAACTTCCGAAGACGCGCGCAGGACTTTACTTTCCGCCAATCACTCATTCCGAAGTGGATTTACTCTCAAGCGATTCTACAACGAAGCGAGGCAAAGCAGAAATCGGTCGGTTCAGAAGACGAGGATAAAGGACGCGCTTCATCTTGAGAGCCAGGCTCGTGCGCAAGGTTTTGAGATTCAAAAGCTCTCATCGTCTACGATTGAGACCAGCCTTCCCTCTCTCGCGCATCAAGGCTCTTTCTCTTTGACTGAAGGGCTTGACAGTATTTCGGTCAGAAAGCTTTGAGGGCTGGCACCCGCCTCCGGCGAGCTTTAGTCTTATCAACAACTTGTACCGCTTATCCGGCTGGCACGCGCCTTGTTAATTCTTCTGGTTGCTGCGAGTCAGTAGAGACTCCAAAAGTCTTGAGTCCAGACCCCCCGGTTAATCGGTTTATGAAGGAGCATCGTTAATGCGCAGGCATCTTACCCTGGCCCTCTTGGTTATCTTCTCCCTCGTCTCTTCTTTGACGAGCGTCCGCGTGCCCGTCTCGGCGCAGGGACAAAAGCCGCGTACCGTTAGCCGCGCCCTCAAGATGACCGAGAATCTTCGCGCACGGGTAGATAACTCTTCTCCCGACAGCACTGAGACGACGCGCGTCATCCTCAGCACGGCTGACGGCGCGGCGGCTGAACCAATGCGGCAAAGGCTTGAAAGGGCCGGCGCAAAAGTGCAGAAGCAGCTCGATGCGCTGGGGCTGACGGTCGTGGATGTTCCGCTCGCCAGACTCGAAGAGCTGGCCGCAGATGATGAAGTCAACTGGATTTCAGCAGACCAGGAGGTGCGCTCGCTGGCTTCAACCGATAACACAAGCCACATAGAGATTACGACGGGCGCGAGCAAAATTCTCCCGGCCAACGTCGCGGACGGCGGCGCCGGAACAGGCATCGGGATAGCCATCCTGGACAGCGGCATCAGCCCCGCAGACACCGCCGAGTTTGCAGGCTACAGGTGGCAGCAGAGCAGCGGCGTGCTCAGCACAGGTCTGCTCTCGCAACCCTACCTGCAATCCTACGACCGCATCATGAAGCGCATAGACTTCACGGGCGAAGGCTATACGGATAAAGCTCAGGATGATGTTTACGGCCACGGGACGCACACGGCTGGCGTCGCGGCTGGCACGGGCCAGTCGAGCGAAAACTACGCCGCGCAGAACGCTGGCGCTCAGACCTACGGCGGCATCGCAACCAATGCCAACCTGATTGACGTGCGCGTGCTCAATTCGCAGGGCATGGGCACGGTTTCCGGCGTCATCGCGGGCATCAACTGGGCCATCAAGAATAAGAGCACCTTTAACATTCGCGTTATGAACCTCTCCCTCGGCACGCCCGTCACGCAGAGCTATCGGACAGACCCGCTCTGCCAGGCCGTCGGGCGGGCCGTTGACGCAGGCATTGTCGTCGTCGTCGCCGCGGGCAACTGGGGTAAAGATTCACAGGGCCAGACGATCTACGGCGGCATACTCTCCCCTGCCAACTCTCCCCGCGTCATCACCGTCGGCGCTGCCAACACGCAGCAGACCGCGCAGCGCTCGGACGATACGGTCGCCAGCTACTCTTCGCGCGGGCCGACGCTCGTGGATGGCGTCGTCAAGCCCGACCTCGTCGCGCCAGGCAATCGAACGGGCGCGGCGGAAACCATCGTCTCCTCGTCCTCGGCCAGCAACTCTTACACTCAATCGGATGCCAACGGCGGCGGCGTGATAGGCTTACTCGGCGACCTCACCGTCGGCGACCGGACGACCAGCTCGCCAAACGCCACCGGCAGTTATCAAATCCTGAGCGGGACTTCATTCGCCGCGCCTGCCGTTTCCGGCACGGTCGCGCTCATGCTCGACGCCAACCCTTCGCTCACGCCGCGCATGGTCAAGGCTCTCCTCATGCGCACCGCGCAGCGCCTGCCCTTTTACGAGCACATGGTCATGAGCGGGCAGATGACCTCCTTCGAGCGCATCATCACGGAGGGAGCCGGAGAACTGAACGCGAGCGCAGCCGTGACGGTCGCCGAGGCCATACGCCAGGATGCAAGTCGCGCGCTGGTCGGCGACTACCTGATTAAAAACAAGAACGTGACCTATTCGAGCCTGGGCGTGACCGCTCCCATCGCGGGCGAGGCCATCCCGCTCAACAACGGCATCGTCTGGGTCGAGGGCGTCTCCTTCACAGGCCAGTTGCAGTTGACGGACGGCTTTCAGCTTGCCAACGGTTCTATCCTCAACAGCGGCTTTGTTGTCGCCGACGGCTTTATGCTCGACGACGGTAGATACGTCTTCTCCAACGGCTTCATCCTCAGTAGCGGCTTTATCCTGAGCAGCGGTTTTATCCTCAGTAGCGGGTTTATTCTCAGCAGCGGCTTCATCCTCAGTAGCGGTTTTATCTTGAGCAGCGAGTACGCGCTGGCGGACGGCACGCTCAAGGC